>NZ_MASR01000002.1:0-300000 GCF_001758195.1 Pseudohongiella acticola | reverse complement strand
TGTTGACCGATCTGGAAATTCTGTGTCGGCGTCGCGCGATACAGGGCTTCTGTGAACAGGCGTTTGAGGGACAGCTGTTTCTTAATGTTTCACCGGAAAGCCTGCTGGAACAACAGCATTACCCGGGCCGGACCCTGGCCATTCTTAAACAGGCAGGCCTCAAACCAGATCAGGTTGTCATTGAACTGACGGAACACTCCCCGATTGACAATGTCGGGTTGCTGCAGAGTGCTTTACACCACTATCGTGACATGGGTTTCTCTATTGCGCTGGATGACCTGGGGGCTGGTTACTCAAGCTTGCGCCTGTGGACCGAGCTACAGCCTGAGTTTGTCAAAATTGATAGACATTTCATTGACGGGATTCATCGCGATCCGATGAAACGCGAATTCGTCGGTTCAATACTGAATATGGCCAAAGCCTCTCGTTCTCATGTAATTGCGGAAGGTATTGAGCTGCCCGAAGAGCTACGGGTGCTTGAGGGTATGGGCGTTGACTGGGTGCAGGGTTACTGGCTGGGTCGACCCGAACCAGCACCCGTCGCCAGTGTTGGCACCATGCTGGCTAAACTGAACCCGGAAGAATCCGAAACCAAGGACCGCGGCCTGCACAGTCTGGTCATTCCGGTGAACGGCGTACATGTAGAAGAACGCGTGAGCCAGGTGTTGCAACGTTTTCAGCAACAGCCCAGCCTGAACAGTCTGGCGGTTCTGGATGATGACAACGTGCCCGTGGGTACGGTGCATTGCCACGCACTCAGCCAGGCGATGCTGAAGCAGTATGCCCATGAACTGCACGCCCGCAAACCCATCGGCCATATGATGGACAAGGACTGCCTTGCGGTCGATGTGCATCAAAGCCTGCAGCGTGTCAGTCGTCTGTTGACCAGCCGTGCGCGCCAGCGTCTGGAAGAGGACTTTATTATCACGCAGGACGGTCAGTATCTTGGCCTGGGTCGTGTCATTGATGTCCTGCGTCAGATTACCGAACTGCAGGTGCGCCAGGCACAGTTTGCCAATCCACTGACACTGCTGCCAGGCAATATTTCCATTCAGGAGTGTCTGGATCGCCTTCTGAGCAACGGTCTGACCGCACATCTGTGTTATATCGACCTCGACTCCTTCAAACCCTTCAATGATGTTTATGGATACGGCAAGGGTGACGAAGTTCTGCTTGGTCTGGCCCATATTCTCAGAGACTGCTGTGACCCGGATCTGGATTTTGTCGGCCATATTGGTGGCGATGATTTTATGCTGGTGTTGCGCTGCCAGGACTGGCGCGAACGCCTGGATGTGCTGAACACCAATTTTCAGGCCTTGTGTCGGCAACTGTACAAAGCTGAGCACATTGAGGGCGGTGGTTTCCAGGCGCCGGATCGTGATGGTAACTGGCGCTGGTACGACCTGCTAAGCCTGTCAATTGGTGTACTGGCGCTACCAGACGATGCCAGTGAAAAAGTGAATGCCAGCCAGCTGGCTGAGCTGGCATCCCACAACAAACATGAAGCCAAAAAAATCCGTGGCTTCAGTGTTGTCTGTCATTACCTGGATGACTTACTCGACAGTTCCCTGGTTGCCCTGTCTGCTGAGCCGACCAGCCTCAAGAATTCTGACCGCCCGAATCAAGGGTAGCATGACCACCAGGAAAGCCAGCACCGACCATATCCCCAGAAGGTTAAGGGCAGCGCTGATACCGTGCATGTCGGCCAGGTAACCAACAAAGGGGCCAGTCAAAATAAAGCCAAACCGGAACAGCAGACTGTTCAGCGAGTTCACCGTTGCCCGAAAGCGACCGGGAATTCGACGATTCAGGGCGTTGGCCAGAATCACCTGATACAGCCCACGGCAGAAGAACAGCACAAAACACAATGCCACGCCGCCCCAGCCACCCAGCCAGGCCATGCCGAAGGTGCCGATCACCGGCAACACACCAATCACAACGAGCGCAAACACAGCACCTCTGGTCCTTTCCAGCAGGTATCCACACTTGCTGGCGAGTGCGACGGTCAGACTCTGCGCAAACCAGAGTGCTCCGAACAGCGCCAGCGACAACCCCATATCGTCCCAGTAGGGCTGGATCAGCCAGGCCACATGAATGGTGGCAAGGTTGTATACTGGCAACGCAATAAACACCATGCGCAGGATACGATCACCTCTGGCGACATGTTGATATATCTCCTTCAGGCTGACCACACGATTGCCAGGCTCACTGACATTATCAACTGGTGGTTCTATAACAAGAAACGCCATCCACAGACAAACCCAGGCGGTGAGAGACTGCACCAGAATCATCACATCAAAGGACCACATGGCAAGCAGGCCACCGCACAGCGCCCCCAGGCCCTCCGCCAACGATTTTGTAAACCCCAGTTGCGACAGGCTCTGGGCATGGTCGCCTTCTTCATTTGCCAGCGCTCGTTCACTGTCATACAGCAGCGCAAGGTCAGCCCCTGACAGCATGCTCACCGCCATACCCAGTATCAATTCGAAAATCACCAGGCCCCAAAAGCCATCGGCGAAATTGAGCCAGAAGAAACCAAGCCCGTGTGCAAGTGCACCTATCAGCAGCGCCAGGCGTCGACCCATAACATCGGCAAAATACCCGGACGGCGCCTCCAGCACAACAATCGCGCCAGCGTAAATGGCCTGCAGGTAGAAGATCTCTGCAAGCGAAAGACCCTTGGACTGAAAGAAAGGCACCAGTACGGGCACAATCAACAGAAACATGTGGAAGAACGCCAATGCGTAAACGATATTTATATTTCTTTGCAGTTTCTCAACCACAATACACTCCTTCGCGGGCCTTCTTAGCCGGCACTTTTTTCCCTTTTCTCCAGACAAAGAAAAAGGCCCCTGAATTCTTTCGAAACTCAGAGGCCTTTGCTGTACCTGATTTGTAAGTTTTGTTTTTACAAATTACGTCGGGCAGACCCCCAGTTTCATTTCATGAATACGCACACTGTGCTTATAGCGCACAGGCATGCCTGTGGCTGACGCCCAGCACACAGCTACCGGTAGCAGAACCGGTTTGACTGTGGACAGCGCATTGCGTTGTCGCGTTGTGGTTGACGTTGAAATGAACATGAAGTACTTGCCTGAAAAAAAATTTGTCTCGGGAAATGCCGTTGGTCAGATCGCGAGGAAAAAGGATTTTATGCTCTTTATTCTGAAAGTCAAGAAGGTGCGTAGAATAAAATCCGAATTTATCGCTTTGCCTCGCTTTGTGATTCGGTACAATGCAGCGCCAAGATTAAATTAAAGTCTGGAGACTTCGATGTGGTTTAAGAATATCCGTCTGTATCAATTTACCCGGCCGTTTGAACTGTCTGCCGACGAGCTGGATAAAAAATTGTCTGAATTTGTGTTTCAGCCCTGCAATACATTTGAACGCAGCCGATTTGGCTGGATCAGCCCTCTGGGTAAGGAAGAAGAGGCGCTGACTCACAGTGTCGGGCATGCGGTCATGGTATGTGCACGCAAGGATGAAAAATTGCTGCCGGCATCGGTGGTCAATGACGCGGTCAACGAAAAGATCGAAGAGCTCGAAGCCAAACAGGCTCGCAAAGTCTATCGCAAAGAAAAACTGCAGATAAAAGATGATGTTATTGCGGCTTTGTTACCCCGTGCGTTTTCACGAACCCGTAAGGTCTATGCCTATATTGATAAGCGGGCTGGTTTGTTGATTATCAACACCAGTAGCGCCAGCGCTGCCGAAGAACTGATCTCGGGGTTGCGCGAATGCCTCGGTTCGTTGCCAGTCGTGCCGGCCGATGTTCAACATGCGCCCGGGCCTGTCATGACAAATTGGCTGCAGTCGCAGGCAGCCGAAGGACAATTCGAAATCAGTGAAAGTTGTGAGTTGTTTAATCCGGCGGAAGACGGCAATTCGATCCGCTGTTCCGGGCAGGATCTGACGGCGGATGAAATCAGGGTCCATCTGGAGGCGGGGAAGCAGGTGAAAAAGCTGGGTGTTGTCTGGAACCAGAGCCTGAGCTGTGTGTTGGCTGATGACCTGACCATCAGCCGTTTGCGTTTCGAGGACATGGTACTGGATAAGGCACAGGAGGCTGATGCCGAAACGGCTGCTCAGCAATTCGATCAGGACTTTGCCGTTATGTCACTCACCCTGTCAGAACTTTTTAATGCCGTGTTTGCGGTATTTGGTGGTGCCCGGGAGCAAGACGTCTGATCAGGTGTCGGATGCAGCGGCGCCAAGTTTTTCCAGGGCGCTCTGCACCTGCTTGAGGACATCAGATCCGCTGTCAGCGGATTGCATGCCTTCCGACTGGGCGGTCAGCAGCAGGCGGGCATCATCATCCCAACGCCGCAATATCCTGATTTTCTGTTCCCGCGACAGACTCCCGGTCTCAAGGACCTGATCAGGAGAGTCAAAAGCGTTGGCCGGATCCAGCAACATATCGTCGAATTTCATGGTCTGCCTCCTGCAATTGTTATCGTCGACCTTATTCTCGCATGGCTTGCTATCACGCACAAAACCCCTTCTGTTTATTATTGTATCAGGGGTTGTGCTCCTGGTTAGTGGTTCAGACGAGCGTCGCGTCCAGCGTAATGTCTGCTTTCAGTAACTTGGAAATGGGGCAGCCAGCTTTGGCTTTGCCGGCAATTGTGTCAAACGCTGCCTGATCGATGGTCGGAATTTTTGCCCGCATCACCAGATGTACCGCTGTCACGGCAAAGCCATCGTCTACTTTGTCCAGCGTGACGGTGGCTTTGGTGTCGATGAGGTCGGGCGTAAAACCTTCCTCTCCCAACAGCATGGAAAACGCCATTGAAAAGCAACCGGCATGCGCTGCACCGATCAATTCCTCCGGGTTGGTGCCTGGCTTGTCCTCAAAACGTGTATTAAAACCGTATGGACTCGCGGATAACGCGCCGCTCTCCGTGCTGATCGTGCCTGTGCCCTGTTTCAGATCTCCTTGCCATGTTGCCGATGCATGCTTGTTCATCGTTGATCCTCCTGAAAAATTGAATTGCTATAACAGGAGAACATATTGCATGGCGATGGTAAAGAATGACTGCGAGTGGAAGGGGACGCTCACTTGATTTTTTTAAGTCGATTAGCGACGATAGCCTCGTCACCTGTTTTATCGCAGCGTTTATGGATGAATTAATTACGATAAGGAGGCACTGAGTATGGTTACTCGACACGATTTATACCCTTCGCGAACGACTCGCCACCTGGACCCGATACCCCGCCAGGACCCGGTCATACATGCACGCAACCAACACCGATGGGAAGGACCGCTGGACGAAACCAGCCTGTCGCGCTATGAGCGAGACGGATTCCTGTGGTTCAAAGGTTTCTTTTCCCAGAGCAGGGTCAGTCAATTCCTGAATGTGCTGAAAGAGCTCGAAAAAGACGCTGAATTAATGAAATCTGACCAGGTGATTCTCGATCCTGGCAGTGGCGGGCTGCGATCGGTATTCGCCATGCACAGGATTTCTGCCGCCTTTGATGAGTTGACCCGGGACCCGCGCATTCTGGGCATGGTCCGGCAACTGCTGGGCAGTGAAGTGTACATCCATCAGTCTCGGATCAACTATAAATTCGGTTTTCAGGGCAGTGGTTTCGACTGGCACTCAGATTTCGAAACCTGGCATGCGGAAGATGGTATGCCGCGCATGAGGGCCGTCAGTGCATCGCTGATGTTGACTGATAACAATGAGTTCAATGGACCCTTGATGTTGATTCCCGGTTCGCACCAAACGTTTGTGCCCTATAAAGGTAAAACGCCCCCGGCAAACTGGAAAAAGTCCCTCAAAGCACAGCGTGTGGGCGTGCCCGGCATGGAGGCACTTGCTGAACTTGCCAACTGGGGTGGTATCAAGGCGCCCAAAGGGCCCGCCGGGTCTCTGCTGCTTTTTGAGTGCAACACCCTGCATGCGTCCAACGAGAACATGTCGCCCTGGCCGCGTTCCAACCTGTTTTTTGTCTACAACAGCATTGAAAACCGTCTGCAGGAACCTTTCGCCGCGTCAGAGCCGCGCCCGGAGTATCTGGGCGCACGCCACAACATTCAACCGCTGGATATGCATGACGAATTTCCGGAAATTGCAGGGCAGGGCGTGCCCAGTCTTTAAACTGGCGGGCCTGCTCAGGTGGCCGGATTCCACTTGGACCATTCGGCCATGATGTGATCGGCGCATGCACTGGCCACAAGTTCAGTGCTGAACTCGGCCTGATCGACAATTGCGATCGCCTCATTTTGCCACAGCAGGGTGTGCACATCGGTTGATCTCAGGTTCCAGTACTCCGGTGTCGTGGTATAGGCGACCAGACCGTTGCTCTGCGTCGCCCGGACATTGCATAGCAGGTAATCGCGGCTCGCAGACCGGCGGGTGATACCGACCGAGGCAAGACGGGTTGCCAGTGCCTCCAGGGCCTGTCGGCGAAACTCGGTTTGATCTGCGTTTATGTCCTGCCAGTCGCTTAGCTGCACATACAGATCGAACTGATTGACACCCGACAGCGATAATCCGTTTCCGCGCGGGAAAACCTGACTGTTGACAGGCACCGACAGCAACAATGTCAGGCCGCTAATCAAGGCCGTGAGGTGGTATCGGGTGATCATTATCAGCGTTCCTGTCAGTGGTAAACGTTTTACAGGCGAATAATAGCGTGTTCAGACCCTGACGTTAAGTCACTTTAGCGCGCCGCGGGACCGGTTGGTAGGCACCGCCGCCTGCGGCAATGACCGCGCAGGCACGCCCGCGACGTTTGGCATCGTATAGCGCGTCGTCAGCGCGGCGCAGGAGGTGATCAGAGAGCTGCAGCGCGTCTGTGCCGGTCTGACTGGCAATGCCAAAGCTCGAGCTGACACTGAGCCCCTTGCTGAAATGCGCAGCAGCCAGCGCTGTATGCAATTTGCTGGTGATGGCGGCGGCAGCATCGACCGGGGTGTCGGGACAGATAATGAGGAATTCCTCTCCGCCCCAGCGCCCGCAGATATCGTTGGCTCGTGTATGCTGGCGCAATACCTTGGCAAACTCCCGCAGTATGATATCCCCGGTCAGGTGACCATGCTCATCGTTAATGCGTTTGAAGTGGTCAATATCGCACAGCACCAGGGTCAGTGGCTGGCCGCTACGGCTGCAGCGTTCAAGTTCGTATTGCAGCAGAGTATCCAGGTGGCTTCTGTTAAGCAGCCCGGTTAGTTTATCCGTTATCGACAATGTTTCCAGCTCGGCAAAAGCTTCGGCGCGTGAGCGTTCGTACAGACGGAAAATGAACCACTGAGCGGTCAGCACTTCAACAATGTTCAGCCACGCACCCAGCGTCATCTGCGCGGGTGGCCACTGCGGCAGGTACAAGTACACAAAACCGATAACGTAAGCGAAGATCAGACCGCTTAACCAGGCGCCGGCACGGCGACCCAACAGAAAAAATGCCACGGGCGGCAGTACCGTAACCCAGATGACCGAGTAATTACGCCCCTCAGCCATATGTATGAAACTGAGCAGTACGCCAATCAGAATCAAGACAACCAGCCACGATGCAATCAGCAAATTACCCGATCGATGAAAAAAAACCAGTGCTGCCAACACGCCGATTGCACCGGCGTAATCCAGCAGAGCGACCGGGTAGTCAGCAAAAACAATGACGTTGAGAGTGCCAATCACAGCAAAATACAGTGCCATGACGATCAGAATGGCATACACAAGCCGCTGTTGATGCCTTATCGGACCGGTCACCCTGGCCGAGCCCGTGCCAGCCGTGACGCGTGACTGTGTTAAAGCCGAGCGCAATTTTGCCAGCATCGTGTCAGGCTCCGGGTGGAAACGCGAGCACGTCGAGATGCCCGATGACAGCGTTGCCGCTATTAACGTGGGACACACGAAAAGACTGCCACTGGTCCAGCTCTGTTATGGACAGCGTGCCGCCATTGCCGGCGGCTGCCCGGATTCCCGCAATCAATTCAGCTAGCAGCGAGTGTTGATCAGGGCCCAGTTGCCACGGGCTTGCCGCTTGGTAAACAGTGTAACCAGCGGTTTCCAGTGTAGTTTTTATGTATTCGGCCGCCTCCGGTCCCAGTGCAGCACCCAGCCCTTTGTCGCGGCGCTGGTCCTGATTAAACGCCTTGAGCACAGCGTCATCCAGCGGATGTGGCGGTGTCCATTGTGTGTTGCCGTCATAGTTCAGGGCCGCATAAAACACCGCCGACTGGCGGCGCACACGCGCCACCAGCGCGTCAATGAGCTGTGTTGAAGCCAGATCAAAAAGAGCCGACGCCGACAGCAAGGTCAGTCCGCCCAGCGGTAAGGCATCGACGTCGTTCAGGTCGGCTTCGTAATCCTCGACGATTTCGCTGTGGCCGTGTCGCCGCAGAGCCTCGTTAAGCAGTCCTGGATCGTGATCCACCAGGCGCCAGACACAGCGCTGTGCGCCCAGCGCCGTCAACGCGCGAAGTGTCGAACCGGTGCCAGAGCCCAGGTCGACAATGATCGGGGAAATATCGGCATCGGCCTGCAAATGGCGCACCAGCTTGCTGGCCAGTTCCTGGTCGCGTGCCGCGTGGTCAGCCGGTTCACGCAGGTCCAGCCAGCTTACAGAAAATCCGCTCACGACAAGGCCCTGACGTGTCTGCCTATAGGTTTGGTAATCATGTCTGTTGGTTCACCTGTTGTTGGGCAACGGTCTGCAAAACCGCTATGAGTTGGTTGGCGGTATTCTGCCATTGCGGTAACTGTGCAGCCGCCGCCTGGGCACCACGCCGCAAGGCGGCAAAATGTGACGGCGTTGACAGTATAGCGTGAAGTGCCGCTGCCAGCTTGTCTGCATCATCAGGCGCGACCAGAATGCCGGCACTGTCAGGTACCACATCTGGCACGGCACCCGCATGTGCGGCGATGACGGGCAGGCCATAGGACAACGCTTCAGCAAATACCATCCCGTAGCCTTCAAAGCGTGAGGGCAGGACGAATACATCGGCGGCGGCATATTCAGTGTTCAGGTCGTCGACACTGCCTGCAAATTGAATGCGCTCGCCAAGGCCCAGGTCGGCAACCTGTGTCCTGAGCTGCGCTGACCAGGCCGGGTCAAACTGATCGCCACCGACAAAGCGTGCGCGCCATGGCAGCGCCTCAACGCGTGACAGAGCACTGATCAGGACGTCATGTGCTTTGCGACGAGTCAGTGTCGCCACTGTCAGCAAACAGGGCGGCTGTCCCCGGCACGGTGCAAACGCAGGTCTGCCAGTGCCGGGCAGGGCAACCGTGATTTTGTCGGCAGAAACATCAAAGCGTTCAGTGAGCAGGGAGGCGGTGGCTGAGCTGGTGACAACAACGGCGCAGGCCAGGGTCAGTGCTGTTCGTTCTGACTGCAACAACGCGGCTTTGACATCTTCAGTCAGACCCGTCTCCAGCGCCAGTGGGTGGTGGCACAGCGCAATAATTCGCAGGCGGTGGTGCTCCCGGGCCGCCAGGGTGTCCATGACGCCATAAGCAAGGCCATCAATTAACACCAGAGCCTGATCGGGGATGGCTGCCAGCTGTGCACCTGCATCGGCCAGTGCGGATTCGTCCGGCGTCGGAAACTGTCCAGACAATGTCACGTGATGGACGATGATGCCTGCATGTCTCAGGGCAGTCATCAATTCTCGATCGTAGGCGTAGCCACCGGTCAGCGTCTTTAACTCCCCGGGAATGACAAAATACAGTTCTGGCGTCAAGTGCACATCCGTTAAAGGCAAGTGGACATTCATTGTAAGCAATTGCCGATCCGGATTGAATGCATGGGCCCATTTAAATGGGCACCGCCAAGACAACGCTGTGACAGGAAAGTTACCGGCACATAAAACCGGTTTGTTGCTACCAGCGTAGATTGAAGTGGATATCAGCCAATTCAAACCAAGGCGGCAGCTTGCCTATTGCAGGGCGGCACCGTAATATTTCGGACTATGACAAGCATCAGGACGCTCAAGACAGACAAAATCCAGGCCACGGTGAAACGCGTGACATCGGGACGCATTCCGACCGAGCATGGCGATTTTCAGTTGCTGTATTATACCAATTCGATCGACAACAAAGAGCATCTGGCATTCTGTCTGGGTGACGTTGCCGGCGAAGACATATTAACGCGCGTGCACTCTGAGTGTTTTACCGGAGACGTGATGGGATCGAGGCGCTGCGATTGCGGGGAGCAGTTGCAACGTTCCATGGCGCTGGTGGCCGCCAAAGGCCAGGGCGTCATAGTCTATCTGCGACAGGAGGGCCGGGGCATCGGATTGATGGCCAAACTTGATGCCTATAATTTGCAGGATCAGGGCTATGATACCGTTGACGCAAACCTGATGCTTGGGCACGAGGCCGATGAACGCGAATACTCACTGGCGGCCTGCATCCTGGAAGACCTTGGGGTGGCGTCCGTGCAACTGATGACCAATAACCCGTTAAAAATTTCGGCACTGCAGGCATCGGGCATCAAGGTCAGCTCGCGGGTTTCACTGGAAGCCCCTGTCAATGCCGACAACAAAGCTTACCTGTTGGCCAAGGCCACACGTATGGATCACATGCTGGACATGTCGCAAAATGAAAGAAATATAAAAGCGACAACGACAGCAAACGTGAGCGCCAGGGGAAAGAATGAATCTGAACCAGCAAATTGAAAGCTGGCTGCTGTCCCAGCGGGCACAATTGGTTGCCCGCGACCGTCCCTTTGTCACCCTGAGTTATGCCCAGAGCTGGGACGGCAGCATCACGTTGCAATCCGGTGAGCCGCTGGCCTTAAGCGGTGAGCCCGCTATGCAGTTGACCCACCATTTGCGAAGTCTGCATGATGGCATTCTGGTCGGTATAGGCACCGTGCTGTCCGATGACCCAAGGTTGAATGTCCGGCAATGGCAGGGGCCTGATCCACAGCCAATTGTACTGGACGCGCAATTCAGAATTCCGCCCGGTGCGCGATTGTGCCACCTGTCGGACAAGCGGTGCTGGGTTCTGACCAGTGCTGAGACGGCCTGCCCGGTTGACTCCGCTCTGGAAGTCATTCGCCTGCCGGGTGACAGTGCGGGCCGGGTGTCATTGCACGACGCTCTCGGTGAACTGAAGCAACGTGGAATCAACAGCCTGATGGTGGAAGGCGGCGCCAATGTCATCACGGGCTTCCTGAAACAGAAGCTGGTGGACGCCATCGTGCTGACAGTTGCGCCCCGACTGGTCGGGGGTTACAAGGCCGTGGGGGATCTTCAGTTCAGCGACAGAGCTGCCTTGCCGAAGATTGCGCCGGTGTTTACCGATACGCTGGGCAGCGATGTGATCATGTGGGGCAAGGTGCAGTATGATAATGTTGCCGGCGACGAAGATGCCGATCACGCTGGAGCAAGCTGATGGAAATACAGCCAGCACGCAATCAGCAGATTACAAGCCGGCAGCTGTGGTTTACTGCGCCGCAGCAGCTTGAAGAAAGATCTGTCGCATTGCCTGCGCCGGGCCCAGGCCAGTTGCGCGTAAAATCGTTGTGCTCTGCCATCAGCGCCGGGTCTGAGTTGCTGGTCTATCGGGGCGAACTGCCGGAAGAAATGTCACTTGACGCTAATCTGGCGTCACTGTCATCTGCATCGACGTATCCGTTGCAATACGGCTACGCATGCGTGGGCGAAGTCATGGATGTGGGTGAGGGTGTTGACCTCGCCTGGGTTGGTCGTCGGGTATTTTCCTTTCAGCCGCATGCCTCGCATTTTATTAGTACTGCAGAGCAACTGACACCGGTGCCCGAGGATGTAGACACTGAGGCCGCGGTTTTTCTGCCCAATATGGAGACCGCGGTCAATCTGGTTCAGGATGGCGCGCCCATGATAGGCGAACACGTGGTGGTGCTCGGGCAGGGCATTGTCGGGTTGCTGTTGACCGGTGTGCTGGCCAGACATCCACTGAGCGGCCTGTATACACTGGATACCCAGGCCAGGCGACGGCAGTGTTCACTGAAGCAGGGTGCCAGTGCCAGTTTAGATCCGCTGGCTGATCTGGCCAGCATCCAGTGTGATGTTCTGGGTGGCAAGGGCGCTGATCTTATTTACGAAGTCAGCGGCGTGCCGGATGCGCTAAACCAGGCCATTGCGCTCAGTGGTTTTGACGCCCGCATCGTTATTGGCAGCTGGTATGGTAAAAAGTCTGCCGCCATTGCGCTGGGTGGCGAAGCCCATCGTAATCGTCTGAAGATTACCACCAGTCAGGTCAGTACCCTGGCTCCGGGCCTGTCCGGGCGCTGGGACAAAACCCGACGATTTGATATTTGCTGGCAGATGATCCGGCACCTGCAACCACAGACATTGATCAGTCATCGCCACGCACTGGATGAGGCGGCTGCGCTGTATCAGATGTTGCACAATAAACACGAAGAGGTACTGCAGGCTGTATTTGTCTACCCATAACTGCATGGCCTGCGAACCTGAAACTGACAATCGATTTTTGTAAGGACGACTTATGTACACTGTTGCTGTGACCAAGGATTTTATCGCCAATCACTATCTGATCGGCGGGGATTGGGGGAGTGAAAACTCACCCCATGCTCATCACTATGTTGCTGAAGTCAGCATTGAAGCGGCAGAGCTGGACAAGCACGGTTACCTTGTCGACATCGTTGAAATCGAAGCCGCACTGGACAGCATTGTTGAAGATTTTCGTGACAGCATGCTTAATGACAAACCCGAGTTTGCCGGTCTGAATCCCAGTATTGAACATTTCAGTCGCATCATCTGTGAGCGCCTGATGGCCAATATCAAACCACCGGGCAGTGGTCTGTTGAATGTGAAACTGTGGGAGAATGCGACTTGTTGGGCGGCTTACCGGCAGTCATTCTGAGCCGCTGCCATCAACTTCATTGATGTAGCGTCAGTGCTTCTTTCGCAGTGTATACAGGCAGACTGCGCCAGACACCAATACCAGCACATCGCGCAGACGCGTCAATGCAATCAGCCCCAGCGCTGCCTCCATTGGCAATGACAGGGTCTGAAAGCTCCACAGCACCGCGGCTTCCAGGCTGCCAATGCCGCCGGGCAGCGGCAGCAACAGGGCCAGGCGCATTGCTACCATGATCTGCGCCAGCGCAACCGTATCCAGCCTGATATCAAAAAAACTCAGCGCCAACCACACTTCAAAAATCATCAATGCCCAGCCCAGCAAGGATAATAACAGGGCATTCAATAATTCAGCTTTCTGGGTGCGAACAACTTTTTTGATGTCGCTGCCCAGCGAATGCCAATGAGCACCCAGCGCCGCCAGCTTCGGGCTGTCAAACCAGCGTGCACTGACTTTTTCCAACCTTGACGAAATCAGCGCGGGTTGCCTGATCAAAACCCAGGCTATTATCGACAAAGCCACCAACAGTGTCAGCAGGAGCAGCAGAATGACCTGCCAGTCGCTGACCTGGTTATCTGTTATCTGACTGTTGCTGACGATCGTTGCCGCTTGCGGTGCCAGCAATATCAGGCTGACACCCAGCATCAACACCAGAAAATTTATCCACAGCTCGTAGAACCGGTCCAGCGCCAGCGACAGCACCGCGCGATGGATGCTCATCCCGGCGCGTTTGACCAGCCAGTAGATCTGGAAAGGTTCGCCGCCAAAATGTGGTGCCGGAGTAATAAAACTGACTGTCTGTCCGGCCTGACGAATCAGCAGCATCTGCCAGAATCCCGGTGCCTCGCCCAGCATACGACCCAGTCGCCGCCAGCGTTCCGTACTCACGGCAATGACCAGCACGTTAACCAGTGTCCACAACACCCACTGATGCCAGTGCAGTTCTGCCAGAATGCCGCTGAGCCCTGCCAGCGGCATCTGGCTGAGTGTCCAGGTAACCAGTGCCAGGGCCAGCGGCCACAGTAACAGGGCGATCCAGCGTGACTGTGGCATCAGGCACCATCCTGTCGATTAACCCAATCGTCATCGGCCTGCCAGGCACTGAATCTACCGCAGCCCAGTAGCAGAATGGTGATTGATGCAAAGAGACAGAAAACAGCCGCAATTGAGTCATCGGGTGCCGGACCGGTCCACGCCAGTAGCATCAACACCGCGACCGCGCCTGCCCGACCAGCCAGTCCCAGTAGCATCAGCGACACACCGATAATGAACAGGCCAGTAATCGGCATGAACAAAGCTGGTGTCACAGGGAACCCGTCACTGACAATCAACCAGGCTGACAACGGCAGCATCAGTCTCAGTACCGGCAGCAGCGCATTGTGCGTGACCTGCTGCAACATAGCGTAGCGTTGCGGCCGCCTCTGCAGGCGACCGCTGACCAGCAGCCAGTCGACGGTGAAGCCGATCAACAATGGCACCATGAATCCGAATCCGGCCAGCACTGTGATCTCGGCTCTGAAGGGTGGCCATAATACCACCGCGACATACCCCATCTGGAAACCGGCCAACGTCCGGCGCAACACGCTCGGCGGCAAAGCATAAACCGGTTTGTGATTGCGTTCCCGCACTTTGATGCCGACAACAAACAGGTAGTAGGCGACACTGACCAGCAGGTAGGAGGCGTGAATTTTTCCGTGCTGCAGGGCCAGCACTGGCGCGATCAGCAGGCCCAGGGCATCAAACACCGTGTCGAGTTCGGCGCCCAGCAGACTGGTGCGCTGGCTGCGTCGGGCCAGGTAACCATCGACGCGGTCAAAGATGGCGGCCACCGAGTACAGCGCTGCCGCAATCCACAACAGCACGGGGTGGGTTGCCAGTACGTCCGGGATCAACAAAAACCCGCCAGTGGCGGCTATCAGCCAGCCACGGCTCAGGGTCATGCAGTTGGCGGGTCCCAGATCAGACTGCAGGGCAGCAGAGGTATTGGCACGGTTCAGGTGCAGGCGTTTGTTGCTTTGGTGCCAGGCCAGTAGCCACAACATCACGCTGGCGCTCAAATACAACAACGTGTTCTCTGCCGTGGTTGTTATGAACAGCAACGAAGCACACAGCAGAAATCCGACAAAACCGGATAAAGCAGCTCGCCTCAGTTCGGTCTGCAGGGTTCTGTAGGTTTGGGATTCATTAGTCAATGACGTACGCCGTTGGAATTTTGTGTATTGGCAGCTATGTTGGTGCCGCGAACAGGGTGCAAGCCTGCGACCGCCCCTTGGCAGGGTGACGGTATAAGATCATTCACAATGGTAGCCCACGCTGGCGGGAGGCGCCAGTCGCCGCCACCGTGTCGACGGCAGCTGGCTGTGATAAGCTCAGATTTGTCCAGAGTTGAAAGAGGGTTTGATGTCTTTTCAGGGTCGCTTGCATCGTTACGCAGTATCCCTTCGACGGGGGCTCCACATTCTGGCGTCACCGGTCAAAGGTGACAATGGTCGTGGCGGTCTTTTTATTCAGGCTTATCGTGGTTACGGCTCCCGGGACCGGGTGTTCCTGATGGGGCAGGTTTTCCGGCAGCCGGGATTCGGCGCTTCCTGGCGTGAAGACAGACTGCGGCGGGACCTGATTGATCTGTTACGCCGACTGCTACGCAAACCGATTGTTGGTGCCAGCGTCCGGGTCAGGTACAAGGATACCGACACCCTCGTCAGCTCCGACCGGCATGGCTTTTTCCGGGTGGACATGGCACTGGGGGAAATGCCGTCGGACGTGTGCTGGCATCAGGTGGATCTGTCGCTGGACAACCCTGTCGATGAACGTGCCAGCACTATCGGCGAATTCTATACACCCTTGCCTTCTGCCCGTCACGGTGTGATCAGCGATATCGACGATACGGTGGTTTACACGGGGGTGGCCAACACATTCATGATGATGTGGCGTCTGTTTGCCCAGGGGGCGGAGAGCCGTGTCGTATTTCCCGGTGTGCCTGCTTTGTATCAGGCGTTCCATGAGGGTCGTGAGGGTGGGGCAAGCAACCCGCTGTTCTATGTGTCGCGCGGGCCCTGGAGTATCTATGATGTGCTGGTGGAAGTGTTCCACCGCAACCGGATTCCCGGTGGGCCCATCCTGATTCTGCGAGAATGGGGCATGAAACGCGGCAGTCTGTTGCCGCGCAGAGCCAGGGATCACAAACTGGATGCGATTCGCCACATTCTTGCGATTTACCCTGACATGCAGTTTGTGCTGGTGGGGGATTCCGGCCAGCATGATCCGGAAACCTATCTTCGTGTCCTGAGAGAGAATCCGGGACGCATACTGAGTATCTATATCCGGGATGTCAGTAACACACCTGAGCGTACGCAGGCCATTGCCGCGCTGGCTGATGAAACGCGGACGGCTGGCTGTGATCTGACACTGGCGGCGGACAACATTGCCATGGCGGAGCACGCAGCGTCGCAGGCGTTGATTGCCGACAGTGCGGTGGCGGCTGTGCGGGAAGAGCAATGTGAAATGGAAGAAAGAGACAACTGAATTTTTGTGTGGACCTGAAGTAGTGGTGCCCCGGGCAGGATTCGAACCTGCGACCTGCCCCTTAGGAGGGGGCCGCGCTATCCAGCTGTGCCACCGGGGCGAAAGGTGAATCTGAGGTCTGACTTGGATAGCGCCGGGGATTATAGCAGACGAAATGGGCAGTGGGCAGGATGAACTCGGTCCCGCTGGCCGCCACGGCGGGCGGCAATGCAGATCTTGTAGCAGCGAAATCCAGCCTCAGGGCGAATCAGGCTCGGCCCAGCGCTCTCTGACTTCGAGAATGGCCGGCAGTTCCTGCAGGAACAGCTCGGCAAGGGTAGGGTCAAAATGTTTGCCGGCTTCGCTGCGTATGAGCTCGACTGCTTTCTCGACCGGCCAGGCATCTTTGTAGGGGCGTTTGGTGACCAGGGCATCAAACACGTCGGCAATCGCTACAATCCGCGCTTCGATGGGAATGGCTTCACCCTGCAGGCCTTCAGGGTAGCCGCTGCCATCCCATTTTTCGTGATGATACAACGCGATGCGGCGGGCCGTCTGCAACAAGTCGGTGGACTGGTCGCCGATGATGTGGGCACCAATGGCCGGGTGTTGCTGCATTACCTGCCATTCTTCGGCGTCAAGCTTGCCTGGTTTGGCCAGAATGGCATCGGGAATGCCGATCTTGCCGATGTCATGCATGGGGGCAGCGTGCAGAATTTCTTCCTGTGCGGCTTCACTGAATCCTGCCGCACGCGCCAGAATGCGCGAATAATGACTCATGCGGATCACGTGCAGGCCGGTCTCATTGTCTTTGTATTCGGCTGCCAGGCCCAGTCGCTGCACAATCTGCAGACGGGTTTCGCGCAGCTCGTCCATGTGCACCAGCGAAAGATGGGTGCGCACACGAGCGCGGACGATGGCCGGGCTGACCGGCTTGGTGATGTAATCCACGCCACCGCAGTCAAATCCTTTTGACTCATCAGATTCTTCACTGAGGGCGGTCACAAAGATCACCGGAATGTGTTGCGTCTGGCTTTGCTGCTTCAATTGTTTGCAGGTATCAAAACCGGTCAGGCCTGGCATCATGACGTCGAGCAGTATCAGGTCGGGCCGCTCTGATGCGGCCAGCTCCAGCGCCTTGTGACCGTCCCGGGCGAACAGCAGACGATAGTTTTTGTGCAGGATTTCCCGCAGCACCTGCAAATTGACAGGTTCGTCATCGACAATTAACACAGTAGGTTTGGTATTAGACAGTTCAGTCATGTTCGTCTAAATGCTCCTGAACAACGGACTGCAGCAAGGCGCTGGCGGATTCAAAATCAAATTCATCCAGAGCGACATTCAACCGCACGCGCTGGTTTTCTGCAAGCATTTGCCTTACATCACTGACAAGTGCATCTGGTACTTCACCGCGCTGTAAGGCATCGATCAGTCGCTCAATGGTGGCGATATCGATTGTTGTTGCGTTAGCGGCTGCTGGATCCGTCTTTGTGACATCCGATTCGGTGTCAGTGATCTGGTGCGCCACGGCGTCCAGTTCCTTTTCAATGACGTCAACGCTACTCGCGTCGATACTGGATTGTTGACAGTTCTGTTCCAGGTCATTGCAGGCGTTTGCCAGTCGCTCCAGGCCCAGGTTGGCGGCACTGCCTTTGGCCTTGTGCAGCAGTGTGATCATTTTGTCAGTGTCGTTGGCGTTGGCCAGTTTGTGCAGCATGTCGGTCAGTGCTTTGTGTTTGCTGATAAAGGCAGACAATGCGTTGTCCAGGCTTTGTTTGCTGCCCCAGCGGCGCAATGCCACTGCTTCATTAAAAACCATAGAGCCGGTTTTGACATTTCGCTCGGTGTTTTCAGGCTCGGGTACGGGTGTTGCGCCAAGTTCTACGTTTATCCCCGACTCGGTAACCAGGTGGTTGATTTCACGGTTCAACGCCTGCCATTCCAGGGGTTTGGTGGCAAACCCGTTCATGCCGGCATCGCGTGCTGATTGCCGGTCGCGATCCATGACGCTGGCGGTCAGTGCAATCACGGGGGTGGCGGGCCGTTGATGTTGTTGCTCGTATTGGCGGATCGCCCGGGTGGCCTGCAGACCATCCATGACGGGCATCTGCACATCCATCAGGATGACGTCATAGGTGGCCTGCTTGAATAGCGCCACAGCCTGTTCCCCATTTTCTGCCGTGTCCACCTGATGACCGTTTTTTCTCAACGTCAGTTGCAATAACTCCAGGTTTTCCGGAACGTCGTCCACCGCCAGTACACGCAGTCTGCCAGTGATCCTGGTGGTGATCACGGAGTGATCAGCAGCAGCCTTCGCAGCAGGCAAGGGCAGGCGCACTGTGAACGTAGAACCCACGTCCAATGTGCTGTCTATTTCAATGTCGCCGCCCATCAGCTTGGCCAGTTGCATGGCGATGCTGGTGCCAAGTCCGGTGCCGCCAAAACGTCGACTCATGCTGGCGTCCGCCTGGGAAAAGGGCTCAAATATTGTGTCGATGCGGTCCGGTGCAATGCCGATACCTTCATCAATGACAGCAATGATCAGTTGCTCATTGTCATCGCGGGAAACGTCCAGTTGTACCGTGCCGGACTCAGTGAACTTGACTGCGTTGGACATCAGATTAAGCAGTATCTGACTGAGTCGGAACGGGTCTCCCAGATACAGGTCCTGGTCGGGCCTGAAGTTCAATTGCAGTGAAATACCTTTGGCAGTGGCTTGAAGCTGCAGCACTTCGATTGTTTCGTCGCACAGCGATCGCAGGGAGAACGGCACCTGTTCCAGTTCGATGGCGCCCCGGTCCAGTTTGGCTGAGTCCAGAATGTCATTCAACAGCCGTAGCAGCGAGCGTGCTGAGCGATGGATGGTACGGCTGTGCCGGTACTGAGTCTCATCCATGGGCGTGTCCAGCAACAGCTCGCTGAAACCAATGATGGCATTCATGGGAGTGCGAATCTCGTGGCTCATGTTGGCCAGGAACGCGCTTTTGATATCGGCCGCTTTCTCCGCCTCTTCCTTGGCGCTTTTCAGCGAGTCCTCCAGGAGTTTGCGTTTGGTAATGTCAGTGACAAAACCAACAAACAGCGGCTTGTTGTTGATGGTAGTTTCGCCCACGCCCAGGCGAATGGGAAACTGCGAACCATCCTTGCGCAGAGCCATCACTTCACGACCTGTGCCAATAATACGGGCTTCGCTTGAGCGTAAATAATTGTGCAAATACTGATCATGTTCGTTTCTGAAAGGGTCCGGCATCAGTATGCGCACATTGCGTCCGATTACCTCGGCAGCAGTCCAGCCGAACAATGTTTCGGCGGCGGGATTATAGGATTGAATGAGGCCCTGATCATCAAGCGTAATGATGCCATCTACGGCGGTGTCCAGAATGGCGCGCACTCGCACTTCGCTATTGCGAACCTGCCTGTGCAGGTCGCGGTAACGAACGGCACCATTACTGGCGGCGACCAAGAGTGTCAGCGCGAGTACGGTAAAGCCAATACCAAAAGCCAGCAGCGTGTTGGCATCGGTCATTTGCAGCTGAGCCTGCTCGGTTGCCACAAACTGCGCCGCGGCCATGCCCGTGTAATGCATGCTGGCAATGGCGCCGCCCATGCCGGTGCCAGCCAGGATCAATGAGATACTGGTGCTCAGATTAAGCGCCCGGCGCACGCCATAGTGTATCCACAAGGCAAACATGGCCATGCCGATGGCTACCAGAATGGAGATGGCAAAACGCAGTGGGTCGTAATACAGTGTGGCATCCATTTGCATGGCGAACATGCCGGTGTAGTGCATGACACCGATGCCGGCGCCAACGGACACACCGCCCAGGGCAATGCGCAACAGCGTCAGCTTTGGAGCGGACAGAATGCGTAAGGCGATAACCGATGCCAGCAAGGCAGGGAGCACCGAAGCCATGGTTAACAGCGGGTCGTAGCTGACGGTTAATGGCAGTTGAAACGACAGCATGCCAATAAAATGCATCGCCCAGATGCCGCCGGCCAGAGTGCCGGCACCTGAATACAACGCGATATCGCGTCCTGCTCTGGAAGGAGCTGAACGCGCCAGCGTTGACAGTTGCAGGGCAAAAATCGACGCAAGTACTGCAATCAGAATCGACAACAGCATGAGGCCGAGTTGATGGTGCCCCTCGAGCAATCGCGATTGCTGATCCGAAGGCATTAAAAAAAGGGCAAACAAACGACAGCTCCAGCAGGTCAGGGTTATGATTGCGGGGGTACTTTAGAGTATATCGTGCGGAGGGGCGAGTACTTTAATCAGCGTCGCAGATGACCTGCTTTTAACTGGGCCGGGCCGCGTGACAGGCCATGTGCTGAATGACTCCCGGTTTCTGGCAGGCCAGCTTGCAGATACAGTAATCATAGGCGCGCGCACTGGGGTCCAGCTCGGCAGCTTCATCGATAGCCGCAGCCATATCTGCCTGTGCGGCCTGTTGGGTCAGATAAGGACCCGAGATATTGACCTGAAGGGTGGGCTCGTCAGGGTCAGTGGCGACGATATAGAAATTTTCGAGATTCATTAAATACAACGCGCTGTCTTTCAACAAGAGAACGGCAAAGTAGCCAGTTTATTTCTGCCGATTGCGAAAACAATCAGTAACAATAATGGCGGCATATTATCCTCCTTTCTTTAGCGTTCGCATAGCCTTTGTTGCATAAAAAGCGCGATAATCCTTTGTTCTGATGCGTCAGCCTGTTAAAACGCTTGGGTCCGATCAGCTCTCGCAACAACCCCGGCACTCAACATCGGTTCCAACAAAAAAAGGTTCACTGTGTATAAGATCAGTATCATCATCCCGGTATTGAATGAAGCTGACACGCTGCGCCAGCAATTGCCTGGACTGCAACACCTGCGCGAGGCAGGGCACCAGCTCATTATGGTGGACGGTGGCAGTACGGATGACAGCGTTGCGGTGGCGCAGGGTCTGGTTGACCTCGCTCTACATTCCGAGCCCGGCCGTGCGCGGCAGATGAATGCCGGTGCGTTGCACGCGACAGGTGACATTCTGCTGTTCTTGCACATAGATACCGTTTTGCCGCAGCGGGCAGCCGATCTTGTCAGCACGGCGCTAAAAGGTTCCGAGCATTGCTGGGGCCGTTTTGATGTGCGCCTGGATGGTCGCCAGGCAGCCTTTCGTGTGATTGCCCGGGCGATGAATCTGCGTTCGCGATTGACGGCAGTTGCCACTGGCGACCAGGCAATTTTTGTTGACCGCGCTGTCTTCACGCAAATGGGTGGTTATCCAGACGTGCCGCTGATGGAAGATGTCATGATCAGCAAGGCGCTGCGAAAACAGTCGCGACCTGCCTGTGTTGCGGAGCCGGTAGTCTGCTCCAGCCGACGCTGGCAGCAGCATGGCATCATTGCTACCACCTGGCTGATGTGGCGATTGCGACTGGCGTTCTTCTGTGGGGCTAGCCCGACCAGTCTGCACGCACGTTATTATCCGGGACACGCAAATGGACCAGAGAATCCGGGAAACCCGGCGCATTTCCGTTACCCGCAGGCTCGCATACTGTTTTTTGCCAAGGCCCCGATTGCGGGACAGGTGAAAACTCGTTTGCAGCCGCTATTGGGGGAAGCGGGTGCGTTGGCGCTGCATCAAAAATTGATTCGTTTTGGCTGGCAGCAACTGGCACAGGCTGCGCTGGCGCCGATGCAGCTTTGGGTGTCGGCCCATGGGAAAGGTGGCGAAGAGAAGTTTTTTGCAACAATGGCCGATGGTTTGAATCTTCAGTACCAGTCAGGTCGTGACCTGGGCGAGCGAATGCATAACGCTACCGTAAACGCGTTGCGTGACGCGGATTACGTGGTTGTGGTAGGTGCGGATTGTCCCTCGGTTGATGCCGTTTATGTGGAACAGGCGCTGACGCTTCTGGCAGCAGGCGAGTCGGTCGTGTTGGGGCCGGCGGAAGACGGCGGTTATGTGCTGATTGGCCTGCGCTCGCCGACGGCACCGGTGTTCCGTGACATCGACTGGGGTCAGTCGTGTGTCATGCAGCAGACCCGTGAGCGATTACAGGCAGCCGGTATCAGCTGGCGTGAATTGGCGGAAAAATGGGACGTCGACCGCCCGGAAGACCTGGTGCGGCTTGATTCCCTGCCAGGTTGGCGGTAATGATTCGACTCAGGCGATACTCTCGCGCTGCAGCTGTGTCACAAAGCGATTGACGGCAACCTGGTCGGCACGGTTCATGTCGCCGAAACGAAAGCCAAGTGTGGTCTGATTACGCTCCTGTTGGTATTCAGCGTAGACCGCCTCAACTGGACAGCTCAGGTCATGGTCAATCAATGGTAGCGATATCACCAGGGCAAACTCCTCCAGCATGGCAGGGGCCGGCTCAACCTTGCCATCAACCTGCAGCCGGAAACCGGTTGCAGACATATTCAGGATGCGGCCTTTGATGCCTTCAGGATGTTTCTTGTTAGTACAGGAGGACGCCACCATCAGGGTACCGGGCACCCAGGCGCGAAAGGCATCGCGACGTTGCAGGTACAACAGGCGTTCGGGGAATTTGATTTCGTAATACAGCCCGTCTGAGTCTTTCCTGACCTTCTCAACAACCAGGTCTTTTGCGTGTACGCGAATACCATTGATTGACGCCCGCAGACTGAAGGGAGTGCCGGCTTGTGCCTGTTTATGCGCCTCGCGGGGAGTGAATTCGTCCAGATGAAAGGAGCGGCTTTTTAATTCGACGCCCAGCACAAGTGAGTTGTACATCTTGCCATTGCCGCTGAACTGGATGCTGATGCCGGAGCGATCAGCCTGCAGCGTGCGCAGAACACTGAAGATATCACCGGCAGAGGTATAATAACGTTCATTATTGAAGTTCGTTGCCATGTGAGTCGCCAACCTGTGAGGAGCAACAAAAAGATCAGGCGCTGCCCAGGTCCCTTTGTTCACTGCTGCCTGTTTTGTTGCCGTGGCTGGTATAAAGCCCTGAAAGTGTTGCCGGCCCGCGAAGTATACTGAGCGCTCTTTCGGTGTTCAAACGGCTGCGATGTACGATGATGCTGTTGGTCTCACTAAGCTCACGACAGTGCTGAAGACGCGACTCAATGCCTTCCAGCAACACCGTGAACTCATTTTCGCCACCTTTGCCCAAGATGCGTTTCAGGTTCTGCAGATTGGTTTGGGCAGCGGGTACGCCGGCCTGAGTGAGTAGCTGGCGTCGAGTATGGTCATTGCGTTCAATTTGCGCGAGCACGCTTTGCTTTTGCGTCAGCAGCGCGTTGAGTTTGTCCAGATCGCGCTGCTCCAGGCAAGTTTTTTCGGACGCCAGCAAATCCGCCAGCGTGTCCAGCTGCAATCGATCATTTTCAAGTATCTGTTGCAGGCCCTGATCGCTCATTCAGCCAATTGTCCGTTGCGCGCGCTGTAGCATCGTTACAGGCTGCGCTCGAAGGCCAGCATCTTGTCAGCAACGCGCTGGCTGTTGACGGCGTATTCACCGGCGTTTACCTGGTCGCGAATCGCATTTACGCGTGACACATCGGTGTCGGGTAGCTGCTTGATGCTGGTTTCAAGGGACTGCAGGTCAGCCGCACGGCTGCTGATGGACACAGCATCGGGCTGGCTGTTTCCGGCTTCGCCCTGGCTGCCAACATTGCTATTGCCGACACCGTTGCCACTACCAGGCTGAGTCCCCGTTTGCCGAACGGTTCCGCGATTGTCTGTTGCTGTCGATGTATTGCTAATAGTAGGAATACTCATAGTCTGCTACCTTGACTCGTAGACTTTTTGGGTTGAATAACCAACAAAACGGTTAGTGTCTGCGCCCGCAAAGTCATAAGTGTTTAACCTTCTATCCGATTTAACGGCCCGCAACGTAGTAACTTTAGTGCCATTTGAGCAAAAAACAGCTAAAACTTGCAAAAATTATCAAAAAGCAGACGCTGATTCCGTCCGTTGGCGACAAAATTCTGTCATATTTTCCTGGCGAGGCCTGTTTCAGAATATGACCTGTGCTTCGCCAGCACCCGTCACAACTGCCTGCACCACACGATTCGAGTTGTTATTTCGCACCGGTATCTGCTTTCCCGCCTCGCCTGCCTGAAGCGCAGTGCCCGTGCCTCGTATGGCAATGCTACCACGCTCTGCTACAAGTACAACTGTGTCGCCGCGCTTGACCAGTGTCGGTGCCTCCAGCAGATCAACATTCAGCACCGTATCGGCGCTGACGGCGCGCCGCACTGCCTGTCCTACGGCCACTTCCGGGTCCCTGATGACCTGTCCACGCAGGGAGCTGATGTCGTGCTCACGCAGGCTCAGGTCGCCGGCGCTCACGATGCTGCCCCGGGCCAGCGCGCGACTACTGATTACCACATCCTGGAAAATGCGCACGCTGGCGGCTACATGCCGGGTCCAGGGGCTGTCGTCGCGACACTCAAGGCGCACCGTGACGCGCCCGCCATTGGCATTGTGCTGGTTCAGACTGGCACTCAGTGGTTCCTGGCAAACCGGTATCTGTAATCTGGGGTCCAGGCTTGCGACGTCAATTTCCACCCGTCCTGGTTCCTGCGCATAGGCATCCTGCAATTCAGACAGTGCTGCCTGCCGCATCTGTTCGTGGCCACTGATGCCTGTCTGCGCGTCAGCAGCGGGCACGCCCAGTCGGGTCACGAACATGATTGCCAGTATTGCCAACATCCGGATTACCGTTGTGGCTGTGACAGGTGGTTTTTGATCGCTGATTGCATGCATTCGTCAATTATCCGGCGTTTGGCGTGTTTTTTCAGTGTTTTTACTGAGTCGACATCGATTTCTACTGTGATAAAGCAATTAATGTGCCGCATTAGTGAAATTAAATAGCTAAACGGGCTTATGAAACTGCGTTTTTGGACGACAACTGTAGCCAATGTCAGAGTTTTTATACCGCGACAAACCTAATTGAACCTGAAGGCTATTTGAACCGGCAGTCCGGAAGATCTGGAAACCGGAACACCTTAAACCTGAAGACCCTGGAAATAGGAGGCTGCAATGGCCGGCGTGCTGGACAGCGTAAATCAACGAACACAACTGGTAGGGCAGAACCGGCTGGAGCTGCTCATGTTCCGCCTCAATGGCAGCCAGATGTATGGTATCAATGTCTTTAAGGTGAAAGAGGTCCTGCCATGTCCTCCACTCAGCGTAATACCGCACAGCAGCCGGGTGGTTCGTGGTGTCGCCTACATTCGGGGGCGTACCATTACCGTGCTGGACTTGAGTATTGCCATGGGCAGTAACGCCCTGCGTGATGAAGGCAAGGGATTCATCATCATTGCCGAATACAATAACTCGGTGCAGGGTTTTCTGGTGCGGGGCGTGGAGCGTATTGTCAACATGAACTGGGAGGCGATTCATTCACCGCCCAAAGGTTCAGGGCGCACGCACTACCTGACCGCGGTGACAGAAGTAGACAAGAAGCTGGTGGAAATTCTGGATGTTGAACGAATTCTGGCAGAAGTGGCACCGGCACCGATGGCGCTCAGCGATAGCTACACCAGTGAAACGGTGCGCGAAGAAGCTATCAATACAGTCCTTATCGTTGATGATTCCAGCGTTGCGCGCACACAGATCAGGCGTTGCTGCGAAGCTATTGGCCTCAATACCGTCGTGCTGAATGACGGCAAGCAGGCGTTCAACCATCTGAAAGCCATGGCTGAAGCTGGTGAGGATCCTACAGACAAATATATTCTGGTGATTTCGGATATCGAGATGCCAGAGATGGATGGCTACACATTGACAGCTTCGATCAAGAACGACCCTCGCCTGAGTGGATTGCATGTTATGTTGCATACGTCTCTGAGTGGCGTGTTCAACCAGGCCATGGTAGAAAAAGTAGGTGCGGATGATTTTCTGGCCAAATTCCACCCGGATGAACTGGCTCAGCGCGTACTGAAACAACTTGAGCAGCGTCAGGCTTCTGCGTAAGCGACTGATCTGAGTAAACTATGGTTGATGAACAACAGTTTGCACTGGAGGACTACCAGGTCTTCCGGACTTTCCTGAATCAGGCCTGTGGTATTGTCCTGGGAGACAATAAACAGTATCTGGTGGCAAACCGTATCCGCCGTATTCTGGAAGAACACCAGCTAACAACCTTGAGTGCGCTGGTTAGCAGGATCAATCAGCGTTCGATACCAGGATTGCGGGAAAAAGTTATTGATGCGATGACCACCAATGAAACATTCTGGTTTCGCGACAATGCACCCTTTGAAACCCTGCGTGACGTCATTCTGCCGCGGCTGATACTGGAAGAAAAACGCAGCAGTCTGCGTATCTGGTCGGCTGCGTGCTCCTCCGGCCAGGAACCCTATTCCATCAGCATGATTTTTGAAGAGTTCAAAGCCAGAAATCCGGGCGTGTTCATGCGTGACCCGGAGATCATCGGCACTGATATCTCGACTTCGATGCTGAATAACGCCAGGCAAGCGGAATACGATGGACTCAGCGTCAGCCGGGGCCTGACTGATGCGCGTCGACGCATGTTTTTTGATGAGTTGCCGCAAGGCCGTTTTCGCCTGAAGCAGAGCATCACCCAGCGAGTCAGTTTCAGACCGCTTAATCTGCAGGACACTTACGGCAGTCTGGGTCGTTTCGATGTGATTTTCTGCCGCAATGTACTGATCTACTTTGCTGCCGATTTCAAGGCCGATATTCTGCGCCGCATGCGCAACAGTCTGAACCCGGGCTCCTATGTTATTCTGGGGGCATCGGAGTCGCTGCCGGCGGCTATCAGTGAGCTGTACAAGATGGAGCGGTTAAGTGCCCACACCAGTGTTTACCGCACCTGAGTGTTGAAACTACCTGCGTTGCCACTACGTCGTTAAAAGCCTGCTTAAAATGCTCATTTACTATTCGTAAACTCCGCTTTCGCGCAGGCTGTTGCCTCGTATTGGCTGCCTCCGCTACGTTTCTCCGGGCCGGTGGGACGGCAAGTGCTGCCGGCCGCGGGCGGCAAAAGCAGGTCAAATCTTCAGGCAATCCCTTGCCGCCGGCCTTTGTTTTATAACCTAACTCTTTGAAAAATAGTCATATTAATTCATGGCACGGGTCTTGCTATTTCTTGCTGAATCGAATCGGCAACGTTAACAGCAGGTAATCACCGATGGCCATAAACTTCGCAAACGCACTGGGTGTTCACGAACATGCCCTCACGCTGCGGACCCAGCGCACAAGCATGCTGGCAAGCAATATCGCAAACGCTGACACGCCCGGATACAAGGCCCGTGATATGGACTTTGGCAGTGTGCTGGCGCAGGCCACCTCCGGTCGCAGTGATGTTGCCATGCAGCAGACCCACACCCGCCATATTACGGGCATGCCGGGGCTGAATGATCCGTCAGCGCTGTATCGCGTGCCATCACAGCCTTCGGTTGACGGCAATACCGTCGACGAGCAGATCGAAAATGCGGCGTTCGCCCGCAACGCGCTGGAGCATCAGGCCAGCTTCCAATTTCTCAACGGCAAGTTCACGGGCATGATCAAAGCCCTGAAAGGAGAGTAAGCATGAGCCTGATGGGAGTGTTTGATATCGCCGGTTCCGGCATGAGCGCCCAGTCCCTGCGACTGAATACCACCGCCAGTAACATGGCCAATGCCAACAGCGCAGCGAGCAGTGTTGAACAGACCTATCGCGCGCGTCATCCGGTGTTCATGCCGGTCATGAATGCGGCGATGCAGGACGCCTTTGCCGATCCGGCACATGGCAATGCATCCACCAGCGTTCGTGTGGCGGGTATTGTGGAAGACTCACGGCCGCTGCAACCGCGCTACGAACCAGGCAATCCGATGGCAAACGAAGAAGGGTACGTTTTTTACCCTAACGTCGACATCGTGGAAGAAATGACCAATATGATTTCATCGTCACGGGCGTTCCAGCTTAATGTGGATGTCATGTCAGCAGCCAGAACCATGATGCAGCGTGTACTGACGCTGGGTCAGGGTTGAGCGGCATCAGGAGTATAGAGCATGGAAATTAACAACAACACCGCATTATCCAGAGTGCTGACCGAATACGCGCCGGCTCAGGAGAAGAAAGAGAATAACAACGAGCTGGGTCGTGATGCCTTCCTGAAACTGCTGGTTGCCCAGCTGGAGAACCAGGATCCGACCAAACCGGAAGAGAACGGTGAGTTCATTGCGCAACTGGCGCAGTTCTCCCAGCTTGAAGAAACCCAGAAAATGGGCGGCAACTTCCAGCAGTTCGCGTCTGCATTCCAGTCGACACAACACCTGCAGGCGACCTCTCTGGTCGGGCGTCCGGTTCATGTGGAATCTGATTTCAGTCCATTGGGAGAAAGCGGTGCGATCAGTGTGCTGGCAGATTTTGACAGCGCTGTGCAGTCAGCGTCCCTGACCGTCTATAACAAGGGCGGCGAAATTGTCGACAGTTTTGAACTGGGACAACAGCCAGAGGGCAAACAGGAGTTTATCTGGACAGGAATGAATGCCAACGATGAACGTTTCCCGCCCGGTAACTACTATTTTGAAGTATCAGCATCCAGCGGCGGTGAGTCCAGCTCAATTCCGACTTACCTGAGCGCCAATGTCAACAGCGTCACGATTGAAGCCAGTGGTGGCCTGACCTTGAACCTGGCCGGTATCGGCAAGGTTGCAATGGATGACATCATCCAGATTAATTAACAACACAACATTCAAAATCAAACAATTTCAGATTAACGAGGTGTCACCATGAGTTTTATTATCGGTTTGAGTGCGCTCAATGCAGCGCAGCAGGAAATCAGCGTTACAGGTAACAACATTTCCAACTCCAGTACCACGGGCTTTAAGTCGTCGCGTACTGTTTTTGGCGACGTTTACGCGGCATCAGTGCTGGGCGGTGGTGGCACGCAGGCCGGTAGCGGTGTCACGCTGCAGGAAATCAAACAGAATTTTAACCAGGGCAATATCAGTTTCACCAACAGTACACTGGATATGGCGATTAACGGTGAAGGCTTTTTCGTGTTGAGTGGTGAATCAGGTGTCAGTTACACACGGGCAGGTGCCTTTGGTACTGACCGAAACGGCTTTATTGTGACCGGCTCTGGCGAACGTCTGCAGGGCTTTTCACCGTCACCAACCGGGCAGCCAACTGGCGGCGGCCCGCTGGAAGATCTGCGCGTGACCACCGGTGAGATTCCACCGCGTGCTACCACTACCGTGTCATCTGTGATCAACCTGGACGCCAGTGCACAGCCTTCCGCGCTGGTTGGCACCACCATCACCAGTAACAATGGTCGCTCTGCAGCGCCTGTTGCGATAGCGGCCGGGGATGCATTGGAGAACGGATATGAAGCCAACTCGATCAGTGTGGTTGGTAGCGATAATGTGACGCGTCTGGTTGATGTTGCCGAGCATTCATCGGCTAACGCGGTCGCGCAGCAGTTCTCCGCAGTTAACGGTGTCACAGCACGCGCAACCAGTGTTGCTTACCTGACTAACTTTAACGCCGGCCCTGTCAACTTCAATATTGGTGGGCTTAACTTTACTGGTGACTTTACTGCCCCAGCGGTGGTGGCTGACGAACTGCAGGCTCTGGCTGATGCTGTTAATGCGACCGTCACCAACGTCAGCGCGCGTGTTGTTGGTGGTACAGACCTGGAAGTGACCCATAATACCGGGGCAGATCTGCGCTTCCATGGCGGAGCAACCGGTGCAGGTACGTTTGATGTTTATGGGTCTGACTACGACAGCACCGATGAGGAATACACACGATCCCCGGATGGGCCTGTGAGCGTCGATACCACAACCGGTGACTCAGTACTGGTCGGCGGTATCGTGAACTTCACGCTGGAAGAAAATGTCACGTTTGCAGCGGCTACGGCAGACAGTGATGGCAATGCCATTGACCAGGCCGTAGTGACCGGAAGTATCTTTGGTGATATCAGCGCGGAAGACGCACTTGATGGTATTCCGTTTTCGACCAATCAGTTTGATCCGACCAATCCGGACACCTACTATCGTTCGACCGCTGTGACCATTTATGACTCCTTGGGTAACCAGCACTCCCTGACCAAATATTTTGTCAAAGAGCGCCCGGATGAAACCGGCAGCAATAACCTGTGGAGTGTTTACCTGCAGGTCGATAATCGCAACATTGGTTATGATCCCAACTCCACCGATGGTGAGCCGGTGCTGGCGCGTTTTGACCTGCGCTTTGACAACAACGGTATTTATGACCCCAACCAGACACCCATTCAGATCACCAACTGGACGCCGGTCGATAACCTGGGCCGTCAGCAGGGTGCCGGTCCGATTCCAGGTGACCCCAACGTGGCCGAGCAATTGACCAACTCCAACTTTACCATTGACCTGAGCGCATTGACTCAATTTGGTGGTGATTTCTCGGTACAGTCAAACAACCAGGATGGTTTTGCCAAAGGTCAGTTGACCGGTCTGGAAATCAACGACCGTGGTCTGGTGTCAGCCCGTTTCTCTAACGGTCAGTCACGTGCTCTTGGCGAGGTGGCGCTGGCCAACTTCTCAAACCCGGCCGGACTGTCGAACCTGGGTGGCACCAAATTTGGTGAAACCAGTGAATCGGGTACGGCGTCAGTGTCGGGTGCCGGCACCGCAGGTCTGGGTGCCATCCAGTCCGGCGCGCTTGAGGACTCCAATGTTGACCTGCCGGCACAACTGGTACAGCTGATCATTTCGCAGCGTAACTATCAGGCGGCTGCCCAGGTGATCTCGGCGCAGGACACTGCGACCCAGACCATCATCAACCTGTAATCACTAACATGACAGTGGGGCAGGCGTCATAACCTGCCCGCGGATCGGGGCTCATCATGGACAAGGCAATTTACATCAGCATGACCGGCGCATCGCAGACCATGCGTGCGCAGACCATTCATGCGCATAACATGGCCAACGCCGGTACCACAGGCTTTCGGGCTGACCTGGAACAGGCGCGCTCCATGCAGGCGTTTGGCCCTGGCATGCCGTCACGTGTGTTCAGCATGGCAGAGAACCCTGCCAGTGACTTTAGCCCGGGCGCGCTGCAGCAAACTGCCAACGCGCTGGATATTGCTGTTCAGGGCGAGGGCTGGATTGCAGTGCAGGCACCCGATGGTTCGGAAGCCTACACGCGTGCGGGCGATATGTCGGTGAGCCCGTTCGGTGAACTGCTGACCGGCAGCGGCTTGCCGGTTCTCGGCAACAATGGTCCCGTGGCATTGCCACCGTATGAGTCTGTCTCTATCGGCAACGATGGCACCGTGTCAATTCGTGAGCTGGGGCAGGGGGCCGAAGTGCTGGCGTCGATCGATCGCATCAAGCTGGTTAATCCGGGCAATGAGCAGCTGGTTAAAGGCGGTGACGGCCTGTTTCGTCGTGCTGATGGCACGGATTCCGTGGCTGATGCCGAGGTGACGGTGGTATCCGGCTACCTGGAAAGCAGTAACGTGAACGTGGTTGATGCCATGGTTGAAATGATCAACCTGGCTCGCAGTTATGAAATGAATGTCAAACTCATGCAGACCGTGCAACAGAATTCCGAAGCATCGGCACGGCTTTTGCAAATACAGTAATCAGATAAGTGACGAACCCGTTGGGGAGTTAACAATATGCACTCAGCTCTTTATGTATCACAGACCGGTCTGGCCGCTCAGGATAAACGCCTGACCGCGATTTCCAACAACCTGGCGAACGTGGCAACCAACGGTTTCAAACGTGATCGTGTTGTGTTTGAAGATCTGCTGTATCAGATCCAGCGTCAGCCCGGTGCCAATTCCACCCAGAATACCGAATTGCCTTCAGGCTTGCAGTTGGGTACCGGTGTTCGGGTTGTCGGCACACAAAAAATACACACCCAGGGCGCGCTGCAGAATACCGGTGAGCCGTTGGACGCTGCAATCAATGGCCGTGGTTTCTTTGAAGTGCAGATGCCCGATGGCAGTACCTCGTTTACCCGTGATGGTCAGTTTCACCTGAGCGCTGACGGTGAACTGGTCACCGCGTCCGGTATGCTGATCAATCCGGGTCTGACCGTACCACAGGGTGCGCAATCACTGACCATCGGCACCGACGGCGTGGTAACAGCTGCATTGCCGGGTCAGTCACAGCCGGTCAATATCGGCAACCTGACGCTGGTGGACTTTGTTAACCCGGCCGGTTTGCAGGCATTGGGTGGCAATCTGTACGCCGAAACGGTGTCCAGCGGTAATCCGCAACAGTCTGCACCGGGAACCAATGGTCTCGGTCTGATCGTGCAGGGCTCGCTGGAAAATTCCAATGTTGAAGTGGTGGAAGAACTGGTGGATATGATCACTACCCAGCGCGCCTATGAAATGAACTCGCGTGTCATCTCCAGTGCTGACCAGATGTTGCAGTTCGTCACCCAGAACCTGTAATCGGAACCTGAAGACAGTCGCCGTAAGTAACCCAAAATGAGGAAAGGTGTGATGCGAAAACAACAACTGATTCAGGCCCTGATTCTGCTGCCCGTGCTGGTTGTGACCGCCTGTGCCTCGCGCTACCCGGCGCCGCCAAGCCCTGATGATCCGCGCTATGCACCGGTGTCTTCCTGGCAGCAGGCTCCGGAACGAACAGCCAACGGTGCCATTTACCATCAGGCAACCGCAGTCAACCTGTATCAACGTCGGGCCCACCGGGTGGGCGATGTACTGACCATCAATCTCAATGAGGCGACCAGCGCCACCAAGTCATCGGGCACGTCCTTCAGTCGCGACAGCTCGGCAAATGTCGGTGATTCGACGCTACTGGGCAATGTCTTTGATACCACCACATCGGTGGGCGGCGGCTCTGACTTTGACGGTTCCGCCAACAGCGACCAAAGCAATCAGTTGTTGGGCAATATTACCGTCACGGTTACCGATGTGCTGCCCAACGGCCTGCTGGAAGTGCGCGGTGAGAAGTGGCTGCAGATCAACCGCGGCAGCGAATTCATACGCATCAGCGGGCTGGTGCGCACGGCTGACATTGCACCGGACAACACCATTGCGTCAACGCGAGTTGCCGACGTGAGAATTGCCTACAGCGGCACCGGCACGCTGGCTGACAGCAATGAGCCGGGTGCATTGAGCAAGTTTTTTGTCAGTCGCTGGTGGCCACTATAAAGCTCTGGCCGGGCGACTGACCACGCACAACATCAATATTTTACACCTGTCGGTAACACAGAATTGAGGCACACCATGTTTAATCAACAACGCAAACAGATCAAAAAGTCTATTGTTGCCAGTATCCTGGTTGCGATGCAGTTGTTGATGTTGGTGGCCCCGGCGCACGCGGATCGGGTCAAGGACATTGCCACGTTGAACGGTGTGCAGTCGAACCAGTTGACCGGCGTTGGCCTGGTTACTGGTCTGGACGGCTCTGGCGACCAGACCACGCAGGCACCGTTTACCGCTGAATCGTTCGCTGCCTACCTCGACCAGTTTGGCATTCCCATGCCCGCCGGACAGACTTTTCAGTTGCGTAATGTCGCCATTGTGTCAGTGCAGGCAGAAATGCCGGCGTTCACCAAGCCCGGTCAGAATATTGATATCACGGTGTCGTCTCTGGCCAATGCCGCGAGTCTGCGTGGGGGTACGCTGGAGCGCACACTGCTCACCGGTATTGATGGCGAAGTGTATGCCATTGCTCAGGGCAATCTGGTGGTGGGTGGCCTGGGTGTCCAGGGCGCTGATGGTTCCAGCATTACCATCAATATTCCCAGCGTCGGGCGTATTCCTGGTGGTGCTCAGACCGTGCGCGAAGTATTGACCGGGTTTAATGTTGGCGATCACATTACCTTTAACCTGAAGCGTGCCGATTTCACCTCGGCGCGTCGACTGTCAAAAGCCATCAATGACTTCATGGGTGCCGGTACTGCCGAAGCCGTGGATGCGGTTTCTGTCAAGGTGCGGGCACCGGCTGACCCGCAGGCGCGGGTTGCTTATGTATCCGAACTGGAGAATATTCAGATTCAGCAGGGCGAAGCGTCTGCCAGGGTCATTGTCAATTCTCGCACCGGGACCATTGTCATCGGCGAACATGTCCGGGTATCTCCGGCTGCGATAACCCACGGCAGTCTGAGTGTGACTATTTCGGAAAGTTTTGGTGTCAGCCAGCCGGCCCCGTTTTCAGACGGAGAAACCGTGGTAGTGCCGCAGACCAATATCAATGTCACTGAAGAGGACAGCCGCATGTTTCTGTTTGATGCTGGCACCACGCTTTCAGATATTGTGCAGGCGATCAATGCAGTGGGGGCGGCGCCGGGTGATCTGGCCGCCATTCTTGAGGCCCTGAAACAGTCCGGCGCCCTGCGCGCTGACCTGATTGTGATCTGAGGATTGGTCATGACCATCAGCATGCAAGATGCATCTGTTTACACCAATGTGGGTGGTTTGAATGCCATCAGCCAGCTGGGGCGTGAGAATTCGCCCGAGGCTTTGCGTGAAGTGGCCAAGCAGTTTGAGTCCATGTTTATCAATATCATGCTGAAAGGCATGCGTGCAGGGGAAGAAGCGCTGTTCTCCGAGAATTATCTGCGCAGCAACGAAACCAAATTCCATCAGGAAAGTTTTGATAACCAGATAAGCCTGGAGATTGCCAACGCAGGCGGTGTCGGTCTGGCCGACACGCTGCACCGGCAGTTGATGCAGCGTTATGAACCGGCAGCGGTCGACGGTCGTGAGCTGGACCGTACACTGAACAATGATCGTCGTTACCCCGGTTCGGCGCGCCAGGTGGTGCCGACATCGATCATGCCTGAACTGTCTGCAGACTCGCGTAGCAAACCGGAAATGGCGCCGGTCAGTCACGAATTTGAGTCACCTGACGCATTTGTTCAGCAATTGTTGCCGATTGCCGAATCAGTTGCCCCTGAATTGGGCGTTGATCCACGCGTGATGATCGCGCAATCGGCGCTGGAAACCGGTTGGGGCCAGAAAATGATTTCGGGTGCTGATGGCAAACCCAGCTATAACCTGTTTGGTATCAAGGCCGGCGACAGCTGGCAGGGTGATCGGGTCAGTGTCAGCACGCTGGAATTCCGCGACGGTGCCATGCAACGTGAGCAGGCCAGCTTCAGAGCCTACGGTTCGTTTGAAGAAAGCTTCCGGGACTACGTTGATCTGCTTCGCTCGCAGCCGCGCTATGCGCCCGCCTTGCAGCATGCCACGAACGCTGATGCGTTTGGCCAGCATTTGCAGGATGCCGGCTATGCGACTGATCCACACTATGCCGACAAGATCAGTCGCGTTTTGCGCAGCCCTGCGCTGGAATCCGGACAGGGAGTGAACTGAGATGAGCAACCTGATCAACACCGCGATCAGCGGCATTCGCCTGAATCAGACAGCCCTGTCGGTCACCGGTAACAATATCGTTAACGCCAACACCGAAGGCTATAGCCGCCAGTCGGTATCGCAGTCGACCACGATTTCAACACGCACCGCTGCCGGCTATCTTGGTACCGGTGTGCAGGTCAATGACATATACCGCAACACCGAAAAACATCTGGTCGACCAGGTGGTTCAGGATATCGGTGCGCTCAGCGACTACGATACCTACCTGTTCAATATCTCGCAGACCAATAACCTGCTGGCCTCGGAACAGACCAGCCTGGCGAATGCCATGAATGGTTATTTTGATGCGCTGAATGAAGCCGTCAATGACCCCGGTTCGCTGCTGGGCAGACAGCTGTTGATGTCCCAGACCCAGCAGATGGTGTCCAGTTTTGAAGGCGTGGAATCTCGGTTGCTGGAACAGAACCTGTCGGTCAATAAACAGATGCAGGCGGCCGCTGGCACAGTCACCTCGCTGGGTCAGCAGATTGCTGAGCTGAACCAGGTGATTGCCGATGCTCAGGGCGGTGGCACAGGTCAGAGTCCGAACGATCTGCTGGATGAGCGCGATACATTGGTTCGCGAATTGTCACAGTATGTCAATGTCAGCACCATCGATCGCGAAGACGGCGGCATGGACGTGTTTATTGGCCAGAACCAGCCGCTGGTGGTGGGGGCTGAAACCCAGAAGCTGATCGCAGGGCCGGGCAACCAGGACTCCAGTCGGTATGAGCTGTTCTTCAGCAAAGGTAACTCTCTGCAAAACATTACCCGGCAGATGGCCGGTGGCGAGCTGGGCGGGCTGGTGCGTTTCCGCAACGAAGCACTGGACCCTGCGCTGAATTCGCTGGGGCGTATCGGGCTGGCCATTACGGATGGCATAAACCAGCAGAACAAACTGGGCATGGATCTTGAGGGCAGTCTCGGCGGTGGTGTGTTCGCCGACATCAATAAGGCTGACGTTGCCAGCGAACGGGTTCGGGCCGACAGCCGCAACTCACCGCCTTATAACAAAGACATGAGTATCACCATTGACGATCTGGCCGCTTTGACGACCAGTGACTACGAACTGACCTTTCCGGGGCCTGGCGGACAACAATACAACATTGTGCGTAAATCCGATGGCGAAGTCATGGAAAAGGGCATGTTGAGCGAAGCCCGCCCACAAGAGATCAGTATCGACGGCTTTACGCTGCATATAGATGAAGGCACGTTCACGGCCGGCGATCGTTTTCTGTTGCAACCGACCCGAACGGGTGTGGGCCAGATGCAAATGCAGATTACACGGTCGGAGGAATTCGCTTTTGCCTCGCCGCTACGCATCGATACGGCCAGTGGTAACCAGGGTGGTGCCGAGCTTCTCAGCTCTCAGGTGATCAGTACGGATACGGCGTTTTTTGCCAAAAATGGCAGTTTCAGTCCGCCGCTGGGCATTCGCTTTACGTCGGCCACAACCTACGATGTGCTGGACTACTCCAACCCGGCCAATCCTGTCCAGCTGGATCCGCCGTTGAGAAACCTGCCGTTTGTGCCCGGTTCCCAGAACCCGCTGTTACCGACCGATCCCGATGGCACCACTGTCAGTACCGACACCGCCGTCGCTGGTCTGTTGCAATTGGCATCGACCAACAATGGTTATCCGGGTGAGGTCATTACTCTGGAAACCACTGATCCTGACACCGGTTTTATTAAACAGCAAAGCGTCACGGCTGCTGCCGGCGAAGAGGCTTCAGTCACTGCCCGCAGATTGTCTGCGCTCAGCGGTGTCAGTGCCACCGCCTATACCCAGACCAGCCTGCAGGATTTTACCGCAGGTGGGCCCGGTGAAGCCCTGCAGCTGACATTGAATGGCGTGGATATTACCGACCCCGACTTCGTGCTGCCCGGCGAATCGGTGGCGCAGGACGTGCCAGTTCCATTGACCGCTGATTTTCTGCGCGACCGTATCAACGGTAATCCGGACCTCGCTGCACTGGGCATTACTGCAAAAAGTGATGGCGTTAAACTCAGCGTGTTTGCCAACACCGGTATCGACCTGAACTTCAGTGTCGATGGCGGTGGCTCGCTGACGGTGGGAGACGGGGCTGATCTGATCACGGCACCATTGCCGGCAGATCCGGCAGTGGACTTTACCGTGGGCGGCAAAATGGACGTGCAACTGGCGGCCAATACCGAATTGAGCTCTGATATCAGTACTGGACTGTTTGGTGCCTCGCCCACGGCACAGAAGAACTTTCTGGGCATACAGATCAGCATGACCAGCGGCAGCGGCCCGGATGGACAGCCCAAGGCGGGTGATACATTTACTGTCAGCTATAACAAGAATGGTTCGGCGGACAGTCGTAATGGTGCTGCCATGCTGGCACTGGGCAGCAAATCGGTGTTGTCTGAAGGTAATCTGACCTATCAGGAAGCATACGGTCAGCTGGCGGAGAAACTGGGCATACTGACCAGCCAGGCGCGTGTCAATCAAAGTGCCAGCGAGTCCATGTTGCGACAATCCATGGATGCCATGCAGTCGGTGTCTGGCGTCAACCTGGAGGAGGAAGCCGCGCGACTGATTCAACTGGAACAGCACTACAATGCATCTGCACGTCTGATCGGGTTGGCACGGGATCTTTTCGATACCCTGCTTAATATGTAATTGCCGAGGTGATCTCTAAATGACTGTCAGATTATCAACCAGCCAGATTTACAACCGCGGCCTTAATGCCATGCTGGACGTGCAAAAAGCGGCCAATCGTACTCAGGAACAGCTGTCGACTGGCAAGAAAGTTTTGTCCCCGGCGGATGATCCGATCGCGGCTGCGCGTATCCTGCAGCTCAAACAGGAAAAAGCCAATACCAACCAGTTCAACAATAGTCTGTCTACGTTGAACAATCGTCTGCAGCGTGAAGAGACTGCGATCGCCGGCATCAGTGATCAGATACAAAAAGCGCAGGAGCTGATTACCCAGTCGGGCAATGCCGCCCTCAACAAGGATCAACGTAATTTTATTGCGGTAGAGTTGCAGTCTCTGGTTGATGGCATGGCGCAGTTGATGAACAGCCGCGACGCCAGCGGTGAGTATCTGTTTTCCGGGTATCAGGGTAAAACCCAGCCTTTTGAAAAAGGCGCCGATGGTCGTTATGCCTATCAGGGTGATGAAGGTCAGCGGTTTATTCAGGTGGGCCCGGTTACTTCAGTTGCGGCCAATGATTCTGGTTATGAAGTGTTCATGAATATTCCCGGCGTGGAGGCGGGCTTCAAAGCAAGCGCCAGCGACAGCAACACCGCGGTGCCGCCCGCCAAAATCGACGGCGCTGCCATTCGCAATCGTGAACAGTTTGAAAACTTTTACCCGGAAAGTGCCGTGATTGAATTCAATTCGGAAAATGATGTGTCACCACCCGGTGTCAATTTCAGCATCCGGCAGGTTTCCGATGGGCGCGTAATCAGCGAAAATATTCGATACGTTTCCGGCAATAATATTGAGTTTAACGGGTTGTCGGTTCGTATTCAGGGACAACCCGCTCCAGGTGACACCTTTATGGTGGAGTCCGATAACCGTAAAGGACTGCTTGCCGGTATCGAAGACTATATTCAGGTGCTGCAGCAGACCGGTAATTCAACCGCCGATCGTCAGACCCGGGATCAGGCGCTGGCCCGCACCATCACCAATCTGGATGGCGCTCAGGGCAAGTTGCTGGATACCCGGGCTGCTGTCGGTGCGCGCCTGAATCAGGTTGAGTCCGCAAAATCCAGCAATGATGATTTTGATCTGGTGATTGATACCGCTTTGTCGGAACTGGAAGACCTTGATTTTGCCAAAGCGATAAGTCAGTTGACTCAGGAGACCTTTGTGCTGGAAGCAGCACAGGCCAGTTTCAGTAAGGTCAGTAAGCTGTCGCTGTTTAATTACTTCTGACGTTGATTAGCTGTCTTTAAAAAAAATCCTGTTTTCCCCTAAAGAAACTATTTATCGGCCGATAGGTATTCCTTGACGCGATTTTTCATCAGCTGCAGGCGCTTTGATTCGGCACCCAGTTGATCACGGTTTTCTTTGACCATCGCCACAATAGTGCGGTCCTGTTCGCGAATGATTTTGATGTCTCGCTGAACAATGGGGATCAGGTCTTCCACCAGTGCTTCGCGAAAAAACTGATCAAGCAGTTGTTCGCGGCTTTCGTGCAGGTAATCCAGTTTTTCCCAGTCCTGGCGTTTGGCGCGTTGCAGTAACTGATCGGAATGAGACATGATTTCCTGCCATGCAGCGACTTGTCTGGCGCGCTCCTGATTCTGATCATGAGGCTGATCCGGTGGTGACATGAGTGATGCTCCTGGTAAGTTTCCAGCGTAAATCACTATAACCGTTAAGCAAAAAAAGTTCTAAAGAAATTTATTTTCTGCCGAGCTGCGAAAAAAATCCCCCCCACGCCTAAAGCTTTGTTTTTCTGTGTCGTTAAACGTGATAACGCATAAGGTTGAGCACATTCAAGACTCTCCAGATGCGGCTCGGTTTAATAAGTAAACTCAGGAGTAACTAAGCATGGCTCAAGTCATAAATACCAACATTGCTTCACTGAACGCGCAGCGTAATCTGAACAGTTCACAGGCTGGTACTAACCAGGCACTGGAAAGACTGTCTTCAGGTCTGCGAATCAATAGCGCGAAGGACGATGCGGCCGGTTTGGCGATCTCCACGCGTTTCGAATCACAAATCAAAGGTCTGAACGTAGCGATCCGTAACGCAGGTGATGGTGTGTCTCTGGCACAAACTGCAGAAGGTTCACTGGGTTCCATGACTGAATCACTGCAGCGTATTCGTGAACTGGCACTGCAGGCATCTAACGGTACTAACAGTTCTGCTGACCGTGACGCGCTGAACGCTGAAGCACAGCTGCTGATCGAAGAAGTGACGCGTGTCTCTGAAGGCGCCAACTTCAACGGTGTTAACCTGCTGGACGGCTCGCTGAGCACGTCTTTCCAGGTGGGCGCGAACGCAGGTGAGTCTATCAGTGTTTCCATCGGCAAACTGACAGCAGATACGCTGGGCGTTTCCGACAAATCCGGTATCAGCTCTACCTCTACCAGCTCTGCGCTGAGTGGTGGCGACCTGGTCATCAATGGTATTGCAGTAGGTGCCTCACGCGCCTCTGACGATAGCTCTTCAACCAGCAATGCAAGTGCCAGTGCAATCTCCAAAGCAGCCGCGATTAATCGCGTCTCTGCTGATTCTGGCGTAACCGCACTGGTAGACGAAAACGTTGCCGCTGGTAGTGAAATGACGGCTGCCGCACTTGCAGGCAGCATCTCTATCAACGGCACTGAAATCAGCATCGAAACAACAACTGATGCCGATTCTTCACGTTCTGCTGTGGTCACTGCGATTAATGCTCAGTCTACACTGACTGGTGTTACCGCGATTGACACCGGCGACAGCGCACTGGGCGTAAGTCTGGTGGCAGAAGATGGCCGAAACATCGAGCTCGACCTGAGCACCAGCGGCGCCTTGACTGCTGCATCAACAGGTCTGGCCGCATCCGGCACTTACACGGGTGGCGTCACTCTGGTTGCCGACAGTGGCACCAACAAAATTGCCATCAGCGGCAGCAACACAGCTGCAGCGGGCCTGGCATCAGGCACTTACAACGCAGGCGTTGCCAACGTCAGCTCTACTGCACAGGTTGCCGGCCCCGGCACAGCGGCTGAAGCGGGTGCGGTTGAAGGTACCAGCACGGCCAACGTGGCCTTTGACTACAGCTCTGGTGTTCAGGCTGAGCTGGCAACACTGAACGGTGGTGTGCAGTTGAGCGCAACCGGTACTGACTTCTCGGTAGCCTCTGCTGCAGCAGCCACGGCAACAACCGGTGTTGATCTGGCAGTTTTTGCCAATGACTTTACCAATAATGGTGTTGCGGCCGAGATTGCCGGTACGGTGGATATATCCGCAACCGGTACAGACTTCTCCGGCGCTAACGATGTCGCCTTCACCTTGAGTGTGGTCGATGGCGCTAACTACGATGTCACAATCGATCAAAACTATACGGATGCCACGGTAGGCCTTGGTGTAGGGTCCGGTAATACCGCGCTGCTGGCTGATATCAATGGCCAGATCGCCGGTTCCGGCTTTACTGCATCGCTGACCGATGGTACCAAGCTGACCTTTACCCAGGATACAGCCGCTGAAGAAACCGTTATTTTCACGGCTGGTTTTGCTTCGACTGATGCTGATACAGTGTTTGGTTTTACCGCTGCTAACGACACCGATGCGGGCACCGCTGACACGGCAACCGGCTCATTCGACCTGGAAATCGATGGTCTGGGTACCCAGACCATCAACCTGAACAGCAACATTGCTAACAGTGCAGCCTTGCTGGCTGCGATTGATGCTGAAATCAACGCAGATTTTGGTGGCGCGGTGGCTACTTCGTCTCTGGACGGCGATGGCAACCTGGTGATCACCTCCGCCACCACTGGCGCGACCAGTCTGGCCACTGTCAGCAACGCGCAAGGCAGTGTCGCCGGTGGTGCCATTCTGGGCCTGCAGAATGCGACAGATTCGGGTACTGCGGCTCTGGATATTTCTTTCAATATCGTAACAACTGACGGTGGTACAGACACGGTTACGCTGAACTCCAGCTACCTGGATGCCGACAACGGCGGCAACCTGGGCGACGGTAATACACAGTTGCTGGCTGATATCAACACCGCCATCGCTGGTTCAGGCTTCACAGCCACACTGAACGTCGACAACGAGCTGGTATTTACTGAAGATGCCAATGGCGGTGATACCATCACTTTCAATGACAATGCTGGTAGCGTGAATGCTGCTGCAGCACTGGGACTGGGTGAAGGTTCTACCGATACCGGTGTGGTCGCGGTCAACCCAACCAATGCTACCTTTGATGTCTACGTCAATGGCGGTACTGTGCAGAGCATCAATGTTGATAACAACGTTGCCAGCGAAGCGGACCTGTTGAACGAAATCAATGGTCAGCTGACAGGCGCGGCTGCTTCGATCAACGACGATGGCGAACTGGTGATCACGTCCAACACAACTGGCGATAGCAGCTCCATCACCATCGCCAACCTCGGCGGCAATGCCGCTGCTGAACTGGGCCTGGTCGCTGGCTCTGACTCGGGTGTTGACGCTGGTGCTGCCGGCTTCGCTAACCTGCAGGCAGGTGACATGGTGATCAACAGCATCAACATCGGTGCAGCCAAGGCAACCGACGATACGTCTTCCTACGCGGGCTCTGCATCAAGCAGTAAAGAAGCGTCAGGTATCTCTATCGCGGCAGCCATCAACCGTTCGACTGAGTCTACGGGTGTAACGGCGACTGTTAACGCAACCACAACTGCTGGCTCGACTGCAGCAACATCGGGTGTTGCCGGTAATACAGCAACACTGTACCTGAATGGCGTTGATGTAGGCCTGACAGTTCAGGCAGATGCTGACTCAAACCGTGCCTTCGCGGTCAACCAGATCAATGCGGCCACTGGCCAGACAGGTGTGGTTGCTGAAGATAACGGTACCAGCGTTACACTGACAGCTGCTGATGGTCGTAACGTGTCGTTGGCGATGAATACCAACGGCGGCGCAAGCGCTGCTAACTTTGGTCTGGGTGGCGTTGGGGAGTCCGACTTCGGTTCGGGTGCCGTTGACCTTGCTGCTGCAGACGCAGTTGCCTCAACCACTTACTCTACAGTAACGCTGAGCTCTGCAGGCACCATCGAGTTGTCTGGTGGTACCAACGGCAATGATGACCTGGCAGCTCTGGGTTTCCAGAAAGGTGATTTCGGTGGCGCAGTCGCTGGTCAGTTCCTGAATGAGGTGGATATCTCTACCCAGAAGGGCGCGGTTGAAGCTCTGTCGGCGATCGACAATGCCTTGAACTCGGTAAACAGCGCACGAGCAGACCTCGGTGCGGTGCAAAACCGGTTTGAAGCCACGATCTCCAACCTGGCGATCAACTCTGAGAACCTGTCAGCAGCCAACTCACGAATCCGTGATGCGGACTTCGCGGCAGAAGCAGCTAACCTGGCACGTTCACAGGTTCTGCAACAGGCTGGTATCTCCATCCTGTCTCAGGCGAATGCCTCTGGTCAGCAGGTACTGTCACTGCTCCAGTAAAACAAAAAGCTAAAGTCCGCCCGGCTGCTACCGATAAGAAGGTAGACGCCGGGCGGATTTCCGCTTTCTGGAGCCTCTGAATAAGATCATGACAATGATGTCGTGGCTTTATTCAGGGGCTTTATTAAATCGCTGGCGAATCATAATGTGGTCCGGGCCTTTGCCCGGATTATGGGTTCAGGGAGCTTGTGTGGGAGGCGTGCTGTGAGTGAAATCAGTATCACCCGATTCCAGCCTGCGGTTGTGACCAGGGAGAAGGTCAATTCTGTACAGCCGGTGGATAACGAGCTGGGTGCGGAGCATACTGACGACACACCCGACGAACAGGGTTCCAATAATAAGGGCTCTGGCAAACAGAATTCAGATCAGCACAAATCTGGCAGTGACGCCAACCAGGAAAACCTCAGCCAGACCCCGGCCTCGCCAGGCAATAGCACATCAGGGCGTAGCCCCTCTGTTGACGCCGATGAGTCGCCGGAAGAGATTCTTGAGCAGGCTGTGACCAAACTCAATCGTTATGTGCAGACCGTCAAACGAGACATCGTATTTGATATCGATCCCTTCAGTAACGAGCCTGCGGTCACTGTGGTAGACCGTGAGTCACGCAAGGTATTGCGTCAGTTTGACACCAAAACAGCGCTGGAGCTGGCCAAGCAGATTGATTCGGAGGAACACATTTCCCTGTTCAAGGCCGAGGTCTAGCGAGGCGAGCGCCCCCTGTATCGTTGTAAAAAAAGGCGGCCCAGTGAATGGGGCCGCCTTTTTTGTGCGCGCGTCTTCTATCCGCACTAAAGGGCTGGTTATCAGTCCTGTGCTGCCTGACGTGCCTCTTCCTCGGCCAGTCGGGCGCCGGCCAGAGTACCGGCCAGGGCATAGTTGCCTTCGTGGCAGGCATATTCATACAGTGGGTCATCGTAGGCAGTCAGCGCCAGTTCGCCGGTGAAGCTGGACTCGAATACCGTGGGATCATCCACGGTAAAACTGTAGATGATTTTACTGTCGGATTCCTTGCGGAAGCGTTCAGTCACGGTCAGGTTTTCCGATGCCCCGCGAAAACTCTGCCAGGGATTGAAGTGCCGTGTTTCAACCACCAGTGTGTCGCCTTCCCAGCGCCCGATTGAGTCGCCCATCCATTTGTTCATGATGCCGGCGCTGGCGTCATGCTCATCCTGAATCTTGATAATTCGCGCGTCATGCACCATTTCCACGACAATGACCACGTATCCGGGGGACTGCACGATCTGGTAGTGACTGTTGTACATCACCGGCAGCATGGGTGGCCCGGAGTTGGAGCCAAAGGACAACAGGCAACGTTCACCGACACCGCGTCCTTCAGGGCCGTCAAACTGGTCAGGGCCAGTCTCGCGCTCACGCGCACGTTCCGCAAGGAACTCGTCGGTGTAACCGGGCATCTGGCCATCGGCAGGATCAATGATGATGGAGGTGCGGAATTCACCGTCGATGGTGGGCATGAACATGCCGCGATCTGTCCAGAACAGGTCGTAATTGCCCACCGGCGGTAAATCTTCTGCGGGTGGCGGCGGTCGATTCGGGTCCAGTGGCTCGTTATCCTGCTCAACCGCCATCTGCGCAGCGCGTTCAAGCTGAAAGGCTTCTTCCTGGGTATAGGCCCGACGCTCACCCAGTTCGCGCGGTCGCGTCAGCGGTGTCACCGTCGCGTTCCGCCAGACGCCCTGTAAGTCAGGCGCGCCATAGGCTGTGCGCGGCACGGTATAGCTCTCATCGGCCTGTTGTGCGAGCACGGTGACGGAGAGTAAACCCGTTGACACGATGCCGACCCCAAGCAGCAGCAGACTGCTGGCAAGCGGTTGTCTGATAAACATAGCTTCTTCTCCCTGTTAGGTTAATTGCGATTCTAGCGAGGCTGGGGCCGACACTCAATGCTTTTGCTATCAACCGGGCGGCAAAGGTTTGCCGTCTGACGGGTCAAGATTATCCGCAACTATCCGATAACCAGTACATAAGCGGGTCAGAAACGCAGGATCCAATGGCCTGTGGTGACTGGCCTGGATATTGCTTTAGCAACGAACTGGCATCAAACAAACGGCTAACTGTGTATGGCAACTATTCAATCGCTAGGTATTGGCTCCGGTCTGTTGACTAGCGAGCTGCTGGAGTCACTGCTGGAGGCCGAACGGGCTCCGGTTGAGCAGCGTCTGGATGTCGAGCAGGAAATTGCCGAGGCCAAGCTGTCCGCATTCGGCGAAATCAGCAGCGTCGTTGGCGAGCTGCAGACAGCGATGCGTGGCCTCAACAGCCTGTCGGCGTTTAACGCCAGCCAAGTTGTGTCTGGCAACGAGTCTGCGCTCACCGCCACGGCCGCAAGCACGGCCGATGCTGGCAATTATTCTGTTCAGGTTCAGCAGCTTGCGCAAAAACAGACGATCGCAACCCAGGCTTATTCCTCTATTAACGAAGCGGTGGGCACAGGCACGCTAAGCTTTCGATTTGGTAGTACAGATATTGATGGTGGCGGCGTTTATCAGGGTTTCACCGTCAACGACGATGTCGCTGGGCGCACGCTGGTCATTAACAGCAGTAACAACACACTGGCAGGCATACGTGACGCCGTTAACAAGGCTGATATGGGAGTCGAGGCGACCATTGTGGACGATGGCAGTGGCTTCCGGCTTCTGTTTACCAGCGCTGAATCCGGAGCGGATCAGAGTATTGAGCTGACTGGCACGGGAACAGCGGGGCTTGATGCATTCAATTTTAATGCTGGATCGCAGACGGCCAGCCAGAGTCAGGCGGCGCAAAATGCCTCGTTTACGGTCAACGGTCTTGCCATCACTCGCAGTAACAATCTGGTTGCCGGTGTCATTCCGGGTGTCACATTAAACCTGAAAGCTACCACGGACGGACCGGTTAATCTGGAAATAGAAAAAGACCCTGGCGAACTGATGGATAAAGTTCAGGGCTTTGTTGATGCCTACAATGGACTCAAATCGATAAGCGATCAGTTGTCGGCGTTCGATCCTGATTCCGGTACCTCAGGTCAGGGCAGCCTGTTAACTGGCGACACGGCGCTGCGTCGAATGATGACGGAGATCAATAGCACGTTGCGACAGGTAACATCAGGCGCGACCTTTAATTCGTTGGCAGAGGTCGGTGTTACCTCGGATCAGTTCAATAACTATCAGCTGACATTTGATCGGGAAGCGTTTGAAACTGCATTCAATGCCGACCCGCAGGCCGTGACTAGTCTGTTCGCAGCCACCGGCACGGTGCCTGACACTCAGGTTGATTTCCTTGGCGCCGGGCGCAATACCCAGCCGGGAAGCTATGCGCTTGAAATCACGCAGCTGGCTACGATCGGTCGTTACCAGGGTATAAGTGTGCCAGCGCTGGCATCGGGCAATATTGTCATTGATGCGGACAACAATGCGTTTACCCTGGTGTTTAATGGCAACGAGATTGATATCAGCCTGACTGAGGGTACGTATGCCACGGCTGAAGAGCTGGCCGTTGAATTACAGTCAAAAATCAACAGTAATGCCGATGTGATCGATTCGGAAGACACCATGACTGTTGTTTTCAACTCCGACGAAGCGCGATTTGAATTAAGTTCAAACCGGTATGGCAATGAGTCGGTCATCAGGTTCAGTGATGTCTCGTCGGCGGCGGCGTCGACGTTGGGGCTGGTGCTTGACAGTCGCGGCCCGTTTGAAGGCAATCAGCTAAATGCGCTGGCCACTACCGGTGGCTTGAGCAGTGACCCGTTCACAGACGCACTGGTGATTGATGCAAGTACCGCCTTCGAGCTTAGTATCAACGGCATTAGCACCGGTGAACTGGCCTTGCCAGGTGATGCGGGCACGCCGGTTACCTACACGACGCCTGATGAGTTGACGAGCGCGCTGGAAACGCAAATAAATGATGCGCTCGCCGGTGAAGGCATCACGGTCAGCGTGGCTTACGAATACAATGCCGACAATGAGCAGGGGCGTCTGATTTTCTCTACCGACAATGCCGGAGACGATATCCAGTTTACCGAAGTCAACTTTGCAGCGGCGAGCAAACTGGGTTTATTCCTCGGCTCCGGGGCGCCGGTTACGTCCATCCGCGGCGTCGATGTTGCCGGGACCATCAATGGTATCGAAGCACAAGGCAATGGCCAGTTCCTGACCGCCTCAACGGGCGCCATCGCTGCACGACAGGGCTTCTATCTGAACGTCGCGCACGGCGATTTATCAACCAGCACATCGGCCGACAGTTTTCGGGTTGAGGTGGACGGTGTTTTATCAGGTGCGATCTCACTCGGTGAGCTTGGCAGCACCAGCCCAGAAGATGTTGCTGCCGCCATGCAGACCGTGATCAATAACAGCCCTGCAATGATAGCGGCCGGTGTTGGCGTCATCGTTGATTACGATACTCCGTCTGGCTCGTTCGGCATCATCTCAAAGTCAACCGGTGCGTCCTCCAGTGTCCGAATTGCCCAGCTTGATGGAAACGCCGGCAGCCTCCTGGGCTTCAGCATTGGTCGTGGCGCCCGCGGCGAAGCCGGTGTGGCTGCCAGCGGCGAGCCTGACCCGTCATCCGGACTTCGAATTCGGGTAAATGGCGGCGAGACTGGTGATCGCGGCACCATTGATTATGCGCGTGGTGCGGCGGACCGGATGAATACGCTGCTTACCGCGTTCCTGGAACCCGGCGGTGTCCTGAGTGGCCGACAGGAGTCCCTGAACGGTGAGTTGGAGAGCATAGCCGAGCGCCGTGTTGAACTTGAAGAGCGCATGGAACGCTCCGAGCGACGCCTGCAATCGTCGTTTACTGCTAACGACCTGATCATTTCACGGTTCAACACCACCGCTGATTTTTTGACCTCGCAGCTGGAAATGCTCGAGGCACTGGTCACGCCCAAGCGTGAATGACGCCAACACTTGATTTGCCAGACTCATGAACTAAATCAACAACATGCCAGACATCATTTTCAGTTAAGGGGATTTTTATGTATTCAATGACACAGGCAGCTGCGCAGTATAAACGTATCAACAATGAAAGCGGCATCGAACAGGCCAGCCCTCATCGTCTAATCCAGATGCTGATGACTGGCGCGATGGATCGACTGGTGCAGGCAAGATCCGCCATGGAGCGCGGTGAGACCGAGCCCAAAGGTGTTCTGCTGGGCAAGGCGACCGGTATTATTGCCGGGCTTCAGGGCAGCCTGGAGCGTGAACAGGCGCCGGAGCTGGTGGATAATCTGGAGCGTCTTTACGACTATATGCAGCGCCGCCTGTTCGAGGCAAATGTCAGCAACGATCCGGCATTGGTGCAGGAAGTGATCGATCTTATGCGTACCGTCAAGACTGGCTGGGATGAAATCGATCCCGCCATCTCGGCGGCGTCGTAAAAATAGTCAAGTAATTGACGCTTCAACGTTTGACTCTGCCGGCCCGGGCGGTGTCTAATTGAAACCCAAGATGACTAAAAAGAATCGATTGTAATCGATCATAAAGTCACAACAGGGGCGGGTCGGCTGGTGTGCACACTCCAGTGCTGCAGCGGCTTGTCGGTACCGGGCATGACACAAATATTAGTTATAGAAGACAGCAAGAAGCTGGGGCACGATTTGAGCATCGTGCTCACTTTTCTGGGGGAAAATCCCCTCACCATTGCCCGTAGCCACTGGCATGATGAAGTGAGTGCGCAGGAGATTGACCCTGCCGCACTCAAGCTGATTCTGATTGGACACTACAAACCATCGCTGATGGCGTCACTGCTGGAAGAGCTGGTTGAGTGGCGCGACGGCATTCCCCTGGTGCTGTTGGGCGATCAGGAGCTGCCCGAGCTGCCTGAGAGTGTGTCAACACGTGTAGTTGCCAGCATCCCGCTGCCCTTGAGCTATCAGCCCATGCTGGACGCGTTGCATAAAGCGCAGGTGTTTGGCGATCATTACGCCCGCCTGCGCGATGTTGGCAGCGTGCGCGACTATAATATGTTCCGCAGTCTGGTGGGCAACAGCAATTCGGTGCAGAAGATCCGTCATTTCATGTCGCAGGTGGCTGATACCGAAGTGACGGTGTTAATCACGGGTGAGTCTGGCACTGGTAAAGAAGTGGTAGCGCGTAACCTGCATGCCAATTCCAACCGCTCCACCAAACCTTTTGTTCCCATCAATTGTGGCGCCATCCCGCCCGATCTGCTGGAGAGTGAGCTTTTTGGCCACGAAAAAGGTGCGTTCACCGGTGCCATTTCAACCCGCGTGGGGCGTTTTGAGCTGGCGCAGGGCGGCACCCTGTTTCTCGACGAAATCGGCGATATGCCGCTGCCGATGCAGGTCAAGTTGCTGCGCGTGATTCAGGAACAGAGTTACGAGCGTGTTGGCGGTACCAAAACCCTGCAGACTGATGTGCGCATTCTGGCCGCAACCCATCGCAACCTGGAGAGCATGATTGATGCCGGCAGCTTCCGGCAGGACCTGTACTATCGTATCAATGTATTCCCTATCGAGATGCCGTCGTTGCGGGACCGGGCGTCAGATATACCGTTTTTGCTAAACGAGCTGATTTCACGGCTGGAAAACAGCAAACGTGGTTCGGTGCGCTTCAATTCCGCGGCGATTCGCGCATTGGGCCAGTATGCCTGGCCGGGCAATGTCCGGGAGTTGGCCAATCTTGTTGAGCGCATGGCCATCATGCATCCCCATGGTGTGGTGGGCGTGCATGACCTGCCAAGGCAGTATCAGCCCGACGATGTCGAATTGCCGCAGGTGATTGAAGAAGCTGCCGTGCTGGCTGAAGAGGAGGCCATGCAGGCGCCGGTCAATGGTTCAGCCGGTGCCGCCGACGGTGCATTTGCAGGTGACATGGCGTCTTTGCTCAGCGAAGGCAACGGTAACCTGCTTCCGCTTAATGGGCTGGACCTGAAAGAGTACCTGGGCAATCTTGAGCGCAGCCTCATTGAGCAGGCGCTTGATGACAGTGGTGGGGTGGTGGCCCGCGCGGCTGACCGGCTCAACATCCGGCGCACCACATTGGTGGAAAAGATGCGCAAATACGACATGCAGCGTTAACGGCTTTTTCAAACCAGGCTAAGGCCCTATTCGCTGACACCAAGGCGGGTGTCGCCTATGTTGAGTGATGCCAGCAGTAACTCGGTTCTGTCACCGTCTTCGATCTGTTCCAGTTTGGCCAACACAAAGGCATGCTCCACCGCCAGCCAGATGCGAGTGCTGCGATCACTGTCGGGATCACGTACGCGCTCTATCAAGAGTGTGTCCAGCGATCCGGCCAGCGTGTCCACGTTTTCCCTGTCCACAACCCGATACTCGTGAGTTTCCGGCTCCGTACCGTCCAGAATCTGGTATTCCAGCGTCGTGCCTGTTTCCAGTAAATCCGGGTTCGCGTTTAACTGGGCGCTCATTTGTGCGGTAAAGCTGAGATTGTCGAGCAACCCGGCACGGATGGCTGTTTCCGACTGTCTGTCGTCCCGGGTTACGCTGGCACTGGCGTTTTCCCAGTCAAACTGGATGGTCTCTTCACGTTTGCGCAGGCCGCTCTGTTCAAAGGCGTATGAGACGGGTACGGCACCACTGTCCTGCCAATAGAAATGGCTGGTTTCCGTCACCGATATCAGGTTGGCTCCCAGTACGCGGAGCGACAGCCCGTGGCTTAGCCGGTAGACATTGTCACCGGTTTCCTCCAGGTTTCGGTAGGCTTCCGTGCTCAGGCCGCGGGCGCGCGCCTCGTAAGCTGCCTCGTAGGGCGAGGGTGCGATCAGAACAGATGACTCTGTTTCTGTGCTGTTCGCACCGCTGTCTGCGCTGCCCGCGTAGAGCTGAGCGGCAAAAGCTGCAACAAAGACGGACATTGCTGTCACAACGGGTTTGTGTAGCGTGTTCCAAAACAGCGCCATGTTTAGAGACCTCTGACTGTATCCTGAAAGTTGCGCCATCGCCCGGTGAGGGCGTGTACCTGAATGATCAGAGTACGCGCTGCAAGCTGAACCGCAACCAAACAGATAGTATCCGGCCCAGCTGTTTCTATCTTTTGATCCCGTTTGATTGGTCCCGATCGCTTTAGATCGGCGTTTGTTCGCTTTGTACGCCGCAGGTGGGCAGGCGCTGTTCGTCTAGCAGAATGCCGTCAGCATCCATCAGCAGGCGCCCGCTGGCGAACCATGAAACCACCTCAGGGTATATTTTGTGTTCTTCGATGGCAACACGCTGCGCCAGTGATTCTGCAGTGTCATTGCTGGTGATCGCGATCGCGGCCTGACGTATGACCGGCCCGCCATCAAGCTCGGCAGTGACAAAATGCACACTGGCACCGTGTTGAAGCTCACCGGCATCCAGAACCCGTTGATGTGTCTGGGTACCTTTGTAGGCCGGCAACAGGGACGGGTGGATATTCAGCAGGCGTCCGGCGTAGTGCTCGACAAAACCGCTGCTGAGTATGCGCATGAACCCGGCCAGGACGACCAGGTCAGGATCAAAAGCATCTATTTCCTGCATCAGCTGGCCGTCAAATGCCTCGCGCGAACTGAAGGTCTTGTGGTCGAGCACCCGGGTCGGGATATCCGACCGCGTGGCCCGTTCCAGACCATAGGCGTCAGCGCGATTACTGATGACGGCGGCCAGCTGGTAGCCACCGGCCTGACTATGATCGATGATTGCCTGCAGGTTGCTTCCATTGCCGGAAATCAGCACCACGACCTGACAGGGCCGCGCTGCTGCCGACCGCCCTGGGCTTGACTGCCCGGGTTTAAACGTCTCAGCCATCACACATAGTCGCCGGTCAGTGTCACTGACGGCTTTTGCTGCTCAGACTTGCTGATTTGCCCAAGCATCACCGCGCCGCGCGTCTGCTGTTGCAGAATCTCAAGCGCCTGTTCGGCCTGGTCGGCGGCAACACAGACAATCATGCCAATGCCGCAATTGAAAGTACGTAACATTTCACGATTGGCGATATTGCCGTTCATTTGCAGCCAGTCGAAGATGGCCGGGCGCTGCCAGGCATTGGTGTCAATCTGAGCCTCGGTGAAATCCGGTAGCACCCGTGGCAGATTCTCCAGAATGCCGCCGCCGGTAATGTGCGCCATGGCATGGACAGGTATGTCGTTTTGCAGTGTCTGCAGCGCTTTAACGTAGATTTCGGTTGGCGCCAGCAATACATCACCCAGCGTGCTGTCGCCGAAGGGGTCATCCAGTTTGGCGTCGGATACTTCAAGCACTTTGCGGATCAGTGAGTAGCCATTGGAATGCGGGCCGGAAGAGGCCAGGCCAATCAGGCAGTCGCCAGCCTGCACCTGACTGTTGTCGATAATGCTGTCTTTCTCGACAACACCGACTGAAAAACCAGCCAGGTCATAATCACCTTTCTGATACATGCCAGGCATTTCGGCGGTTTCACCACCTATGAGAGAGCAGCCAGCCTGTCGGCAACCTTCGCCAATGCCGCTGACCACCTCGGTTGCGATATCGACGTTGAGGCCGCCGGTGGCATAATAATCGAGGAAAAACAGAGGCTCGGCGCCACACACAATCAAGTCGTTAACACACATGGCGACCAGATCAATACCGATGGTGTCGTGTTTACCCATGTCGATAGCCAGTTTCAGCTTGGTGCCAACGCCGTCAGTCGCCGAAACCAGAACCGGTTTGCGATAACCTTCAGGGATTTCGCAAAGTGCACCGAATCCGCCCAACCCCGACAGTACTTCGGGGCGCCGGGTCGACTGGGTCACTGATTTGATTTTTTCCACCAGGGCATCACCGGCATCAATGTCTACACCGGCATCCTTGTAGCTGAGGCTGGGTTTGTCAGTTTGATCGCGGGTAGCAGAAGTCGCTTTGGTTGTCATGGAGGTGTGGCATCCCTGGGTTGTAAAATGGTTGTTGCCATTTTAGCAGTTGCTGACTGCTTCGTCAGGCAATTATGTAAAACAGTGGGGTGATCGGTTATGATGACGCGCATGACAACACAATTCCTGATCACATCGTCACGGGCCTGGCCCGGACACAGGTACATTGCTCGCCTCCCCGCGGTGCAGTGGCTGCTGCTGATGTTATTACTGGCGCTCAGTTCTACCGGGCAGGCGCTGCCCATTGAAGGCCTGTACAGCCAGGAAATTGTTGTCGAGAATCAGAGCGAAGCGGCACGCGAACGAGCCTATCGTGAGGCGTTTGAACAGGTGATTGTCAAGGTCACAGGTGAGCGTCGATGGCTGGAACATCCCCGTATTCGTGAGGCCAGGCAACGGGCCGCGTCCTATGTAGCCGAAGTCAGCTATCGGACGGTCGGGCTGGAGGGGCGCATAGACGTACGTTTTGATCAGGGTCTGATTGGCGATTTATTGAATCAGGCCGAGATACCGGTCTGGGATAGCAATCGGGCCAGTGTGTTGTTATGGATAACTGTTCAGGGTGACGATGGGCGCCGCAACATGCTCGGGTCGAGTTCTGACCATGTGCTGCTGGACCAGGCCCGTAAATTCGCGACCGAGCGCGGTGTGCCGGTTTTGATACCCTTGCTCGACCTGACCGACAGGCGCATGGTATCGGTCAATCAGGGCTGGCAGCTTGATACTGCAGCCTTGCGCCAGGTGGGTGAGCGTTATGGTGCTGACAGTGTCCTCGCCGGTCGTCTGTTGATCACACCGGCCAATGAAGTGGTGGGGCTGTGGCAATTCATCTTTCGTGATCAGACCCATGTTTTTGATCATGTTGACGTCTCGCCGGATACTTACATGGATTTTCCGCTGGACCAGGTAACGGGCCGCCTGGCCGAACATTTCGGTCTGGTGCCCAGTGATTTCGAGCAGGAAGACCAGGTGACCCTGCGCATTGATGGAGTTGCCAGTCTTGCCAGTCACATGGCATTGATGCGCTACCTGGAATCGTTGACGATGGTTAGCGCCGCCAACGTGTCGGCATTGCGTGGCGACTCCATTGAGCTGCGCCTGCAACTGGCTGGCACGCGACAACATCTGGCCGAGTTCATCAGCCTGGGACGTGATCTGGTCCCTGTAACTTCTGGCACGGGTGACGTGGCGACGGCGACTTCCGATTTGTTACATTATCGCTGGACCCGGCAGTGACGCTGGCGGCATCTCCCCGACAACTGGCATTGCGCCTGCGCCTGGATAACGAAGCCAGGTTCGACAATTTTTATTGTCCGGACAGTAGCACAGACAGCGACAGTAGTGAGGCGGTGGTTGCACACCTGCGACACTGGATTGAGCAGTGGGCACAGCGCAATACTGGCAACACCGGGGGCACGCTGCTAAAGGAGTTTGTCTGGCTCTGGGGCAGCCCGGGTGCAGGTTGTTCGCATTTACTCCAGGCTGCCTGCCATGAACTTGATGGTCATGGCCAAACGGTGTTTTATCTCGATTTGTCGATGTCGCGCGAACTGACGCCGGATGTACTGACCGGGCTTGAGCAGGTGGCCATGCTGTGTCTGGATAACATTGATGACATCGCCGGCGAGGCGGAATGGGAAGAAGCGCTGTTCCATCTTTATAACCGCATGGCAGCCAGTCAGACGCCCCTGCTGGTGGCTGCCCAACGCAGTCCGCAGTACACAGAGTTTGCGTTGCCGGATTTGCATTCGCGCCTGCAGTCGGCGGCCGTATTCCAGTTGCATCAACTGGACGATGAGCACAAGAAAGCCGCCTTGCAGATGCGTGCCTCGCGTCTTGGCTTTGAATTGAGCGATGATGTTGCCAATTACCTTGTCAGTCGCTGCGAGCGCAGCATGAGCGCGCTGATTGCAACGTTACATGAACTGGATCAGCGTTCGCTGGAAACCCGTCGCAAGGTGACGGTGCCACTGCTTAGAGCGTTGATGAACTGGTAGCGCGCAGCCTCACGAAACCCCTCTCGTAAGCCCCAGCTTTGACCTCTTTCGCACGTGTCCGGATCTACAGGTTCATGCCCAGATGTTTTTTTGCCATCCGGATATACACCAGCAGTGCGCAGAACAATCCGACGCACAGGAAGCTGTAGACAAGACCGTAAAACAGTTCCCCGGGGACAAAGGCAGTGACCACTGCATGGGTAAAATACATCAGTACAACAAAACTGAGCCAGGCATACGTGCGCAGGTTATTGCTGCGTAGCCCGGGCAGGAAAATCAGTAACGGCAGCAGGCGGAACAGCCACAGAAATACCGCCACGCCAATGGGCGCGCCTCTGACCAGGGTCAGAATGGCATCGGCGGTGAACAACCCCAGCATACCGAAGTAAAATGCCAGTACGGCTTTGCGTGACTGGCCGACGATTGCCGGTAACGGTGCCGGTTCGGGCGCTGATGCTGAGGGGTTGCTGTCGGGGTCCCATATTTTGGTCATAGTGCAAGGCTCTTGTAGTTGTGGCGGGTGCGGGTACGTCGGGCGCTCACGAGCCCAGTTTTAGCGCCAGATGTCCCAGGCGCTTGCCGAGGGCCAGGCACAGCTCCTTTTCATCATCGCTAAGGGGCAGGTCACTGTCTTTGCCGGCCATATGACTGGCGCCGTAGGGCGTGCCACCGGTTTGTGTGCGCATCAATGCGGCTTCGCTGTAAGGCAGGCCGCAGATCAACATGCCGTGGTGCAATAATGGCAGGCTCATGCTCAGCAAAGTTGATTCCTGGCCACCGTGCAGGCTTGAGCTCGATGTAAACAGCGCGGCCGGCTTATTCACCAGGGCACCACTGGCCCAAAGCGCGCCGGTGTTGTCCAGAAAATATTTCATCGCTGCCGCCATGTTGCCGAACCGGGTCGGGCTGCCCATGGCAAGTGCGGAACACTGACGCAGGTCATCTTCGCTGCAATAAACGGCGCCGCTGTCAGGTACTGCCGGAATGCTGGCGCTATGATCTGGCGACACGGAGGGCACTGTGCGTAGACGGGCTTCGATGTCACCAGCCTGTTCTGCACCGCGGGCGATCAGAGTAGCCATGTCGGCGGTGGCGCCGTGCCGGCTGTAATACAGAACCAGCACGTATGGCATGGGCCGGCTCACGAAATCAGCTCCAGTACGTTCTCCGGCGGACGACCGATCACGGCCCGATCGCCACGAACCACGATGGGCCGTTCAATCAGTCTGGGATGTTCGCTCATGGCCTCAATCAATTGGCTTTCGTTTAGGGCGTTGTCGGCCAGGTTCAGTTCCCTGAATTCTGCCTCGCCTTTGCGCAACAGCGCCCTGGCTGGCATATCCAGCAGCTTCAGCAGGCGTCTCAGTTCTGTGGGGGCTGGTGGTGTTTCCAGATATAACACCTGCTCAGGCTCGATACCGCGTTCCTGCAGCAGGGCAAGTGTCTGGCGCGACTTGGAACAGCGCGGGTTATGATAGATAACCACATTACTCATTGGCTTCACTCTTTATCAGGTCTGTCAGTGTGCTATTGCCACTGGTTTCACTCCAGCTCTCGTCGGCGTCGTCCAGGAGCGTGCGAATCTGCATTTGTTCGGCGCACAGAGAGCGGTTGTCAGGCTTGTCTTTGGCGTATGTACGCACTTTGTGTCTTATTTCATGCAGTTTACAGTTGTCGACGGTGGATACCGGCAGGTAGCAGGGCGGGTTCTCATCGGTGGCACGGATGAAACCAATGGCCAGTAAAATCTGCAGGGCGGATTCTACCATGGCGGGGCTCAGTCGGGTGTACGCCTGCAGCTCATCCACCGTCCAGGGTTCAACGCCTTGCTGGAATCGTTTGACTATCAGATAGGCAATGGTGAGATCGACTTCCTCCTTCAGTCGCAGGCTGAGTTTGGGAGGCTCGCGGCCGGCATAAGTTTTGGATGGGTGCTGGTGATAAAACGCGACGGACGAACCGATCAGCAACATCAGCCAGCCCAGATAAATGACCAGCATCAACAGGATGACGGCAAAAAATGCGGCATAAATAACGGCATTCGCGGAATATTCGGTAATGAAATTCTGGAATATCCAGCCCATCAGCTTCCATGCCACGGTGGTAACAATGCCACCGATAAACGCTGAGCGGAAACGCACGCGAGTATTGGGAATAAAAATAAACGCCAGTGCGAAGGCCAGCGACATGAACAGGAAGGGAGTGACCAGGGCAATAAACTGCAGAATGATGGCGCCGGTTGGCAGACTTTCCAGCAGGCCGACAAACAGCACCGTATTAACGTAAGAAGCAATACCCACTGAAATCAGGATCAGCAGGGGCGCAACAATGATGGCAAACAGGTACTCACTGACCCGGCTGCCAATGCTGCGCGCCTGACTGACCGACCAGATGAAGTTAAACGACATCTCGATGCGCTGCATCATGGTAAGCACGGTGTACAACAACACCCCCAGGCTGACCACACTGAGGACATCGACACGGACGTTGTCGACAAAACCGACTACGTTCTGTGCGATTTCGATGCTGTATTCGCCCATGAAGGGCTGCAGCAGGCCAAGCAGGGCGGGCTCCAGCTCGTTGTGCACGCCCAGACCTTTGAGTACTGCAAACGCCAGCGCCAGCAGCGGCACAAAGGCGATAACGGTATAGTAAACCAGGCTCATGGCACGCAGGCTGAGGTTGCCCTGTGCCAGGTCCCGGGCGACAGCGTAGGCTATCTGCAGTGCGCGTATACCGGCACGCTGCCAACGATTGTCGACCGGGCGACTGGCCCAGAGAAAATCGTCAGTCCTGTCTTTCAGCTCCTGCAATGACCTCGTCTGCATATCACTCCTGTCGAGCTACCTCGCGCAGCGGCGATGCGTCTGGCGCCGTGCCCGGTGGTCTGGTCAGCGAGGCAGGCGGTCGCCCAGAAAGTCCAGAATCGCGTCAAGTGGCACCATTTCCGGATCAGCGGCTCGTCGCGATTTGTATTCCAGCTGGTTGTTTTCCAGGCCACGTTCAGAGACGACCAGGCGGTGGGGGATGCCCATCAGTTCCATATCGGCAAATTTAACGCCGGGGCTGGTCTTTTTGTCCCGGTCATCCAGCAGTACCTCGTAACCAGCCGCTTCCAGGGTTTGTAACAACTGGTCACTGACATCAACGACGAGCGGCGATTTGTGTGCATTCAGCGGCACAATGGCAATCTGGAAAGGGGCGATTGCATCCGGCCAGATAATGCCGTTGTCGTCGTGATTCTGCTCAATGGCGGCCGCCACGATTCGGCTGACACCGATACCGTAACAGCCCATGGTCATCAACACGGATTTTCCGTTCTCATCCAGAACTGATGCATTCATGGCCTTGCTGTATTTGGTGCCCAGCTGGAATATATGGCCGACTTCAATACCGCGCTTGATGGATAGTGTGCCGTTACCATCGGGACTGATGTCGCCTTCTTTCACCTTGCGCAGATCGGCGACGGTGTCAAAATGGCAGTCTTCGCCCCAGTTGGCATCGGTCAAATGAAACCCTTCCGAATTGGCCCCACAGACAAAATCGCTCATGTGCTCAACGCTGCGATCCGCAATGACAGGAAACGGCAATCTCAATGGACCCAGACAGCCGGGTTTGCAGCCGACGACGGACTCGACCTGCTCGTCGCTGGCGAACTCCACAGGCACGGCAACGCCATCGAGTTTGGCCAGTTTGACTTCGTTCACTTCCTGATCGCCGCGGATCAGCAAGGCAATCAGGCCATGTTTGTTGCTGTCATCGTCAGATCTGACGATCAGGGTCTTGATCAGTTTCGATGCCGGAATCTGCAGTTTTTCAGCGACCGCGTCAATGCTGTGGGCATCGCCGGTGTCCACTTTGCTGGCAGACTTGTTGCTGGCTGCTGCCGGCATCGTGGCCTGATCCGGAATAATACCGTCAGCCAGTTCGATGTTGGCGGCATAGTCGCCGGTGGAACTGAACACAATGTCGTCTTCGCCGGAGTCTGCCAGCACGTGGAATTCGTGTGACGTGCTGCCACCAATGTTGCCGGTGTCCGCCAGCACCGGACGATAATCCAGCCCCAGACGGGAAAAAATACTGCAATAAGCCTGGAACATGACGTCGTAGGTCTGCTGCAGGGACGCTTCATCAATGTGAAACGAGTATGCATCCTTCATCAGGAATTCACGCGCGCGCATGATGCCAAAACGTGGCCGACGCTCGTCACGGAATTTCATCTGTATCTGATAAAAATTGGCGGGCAACTGTTTATAACTATTGAATTCATTGCGAATCAGGTCGGTAATGACCTCTTCATGGGTAGGGCCCAGACAGAAGTCCCGGTTATGTCGATCCACAAATCTGAGCAGTTCGGGGCCCATCTGGTCCCAGCGTCCGGATTCCTGCCACAGCTCTGCCGATTGCACCACCGGCATGGATACCTCCAGGGCGCCTGCCTTGTTCATCTCTTCGCGCACGATGGCGGTTACGTTCTGTAGCACACGCAGGCCTGCCGGCAGCCAGGTGTACATGCCGCTGGCAAGCTTGCGAATCATGCCCGCACGTAACATCAGTTGATGACTGATAACTTCGGCGTCAGCCGGTGTTTCTCTGAGCGTGGCGATAAAATATTGACTGGTGCGCATGCGGGTCCTGCTGTGGATTCTGGGTGGGAGTCAGGTGGACAGAGCCGCCGGCAAGTCTCAGAGAACTGCCGGCGGTGATATCCGGTTACTGCGTCTTTTTGGGTCTGGCAGGAAATTACTGAGCGAATTCTTTCAGTTTTTTCAATGGCAGTACTTTGACGCGAGTGCTGGCTGGCTTTTTCGGAATATCCATGGTCTCGCCGGGCTTGAACGGATTGGGCACACCTTTACGCGCAGGTTGTGGCGGACGCTTGACGGCTTTGATCTTTAACAGACCGGGCAGGGTGAACTCACCAACGCCGCGTTTTTTGATATGGCGCTCGATCAGATCGCTCAACTCGCTGAGGACGGCATCAACCTGCTTTTTGCTCAGGTCGGTGTTCTGGGCGATTTCTGCCAGGATGGCTGTTTTGGTGTATTTTTGGGCAATGGCCGTGGTTTTTTTGCTTGCTGGTTTTGCTGCTGGTTTGGTAGCTGCCATGCTGATTCTCGTGTGTAGTGAGGTGAATTGATAACGTAGCGTAACGCTGTAGGCGGAAATGACCGCTCAAGCCGTTATTTATAAAGGATTGCAGGGGCTGCCGCAAGTGCTGAAAGGCTCTGTTGTCCGCCGTTTTGTGAATTGTTTGCGGCTGTGTTGTGCAAGCAGGCAATATTGATGCATCTAATGCCGCAAGACAGGTGATGAACGTCGGAAATATAAGGTATAATCGGCGGCTTTTGAGCGAAACTGCTTTCTTTGTAATTGATCGGTCGTGGGCCTGGCAACGTGCGCAATTTCAATCCCGTACACAGGCTCAGGCCGCACACCCGGATAGAGAGACTAAATTTTTATGCCGATTTATGATTATCAATGCAAGGAGTGCGGCCACTGTCTGGAAGCCATCCAGAAATTCAGTGATGCGCCGCTGACCGATTGCCCATCCTGTCAGCAGGCAGGTTTGATAAAGCAGCTATCTGCCCCCAGCTTTCGTCTGAAGGGGGGTGGCTGGTATGAAACTGATTTCAAAACCGGCAACAAGCGACACGGCACCCAGGACAGCAGCGCGGCTGATAGCTCATCGGCAGGCAGTAAAAAAACAGGCTCGGGTAACGCTCCGGCATCGGGAACCGCCGCCTGAAAAATCGAACCAGAATTCACATCCAGAACAACCTTGCAGGAAGACAGTATGCGCAGCCACTATTGCGGAGAATTAAATGAAGCCCGGATTGGCGAAACCGTCAGTCTTTGTGGCTGGGTCCATCGTCGGCGTGATCATGGCGGTGTCATTTTTGTAGATCTAAGGGATCGTGATGGATTGAGCCAGGTCGTGTTTGACCCTGACCGTGCCGACACCTTTGCTTTGGCTGAAACCCTGCGTAACGAGTTCGTGGTCCGGGTCACCGGTCTGGTGCGTGCGCGCCCGGACGGCACGGTCAACAAAGATCTGACCAGTGGTGGCATTGAAGTACTGGCACATGAGCTGGAAGTTCTCAGTGCTGCCAAAACGCCGCCTTTCCAGCTGGATGAACATGCGTCAGTCAGCGAAGATGTGCGTTTGCGTCACCGGTATATCGACCTGCGCCGGCCGGAAATGATTGACCGCCTGCGCTTTCGCTCCAAGGTCACCAACACCATTCGCAACTATCTCGACGACAATGGCTTTCTGGACATTGAAACCCCGATTCTGACCCGGGCCACGCCCGAAGGCGCGCGCGACTATCTGGTACCCAGTCGCACGCACCCGGGCGAATTCTTTGCCCTGCCGCAATCGCCTCAGCTGTTCAAGCAGATTTTGATGGTGGCAGGCATGGATCGTTATTATCAGATTGCCAAGTGTTTCCGCGATGAGGATCTGCGTGCTGACCGACAGCCCGAGTTCACCCAGATAGACATCGAAACCTCGTTCATGAACGAGGAACAGATCATGGCGACCACGGAAGAGATGATTCGCCAGACCTTTAAACGCCATCTGGATGCCGAGCTGGGCGATTTTCCGCGCATGACCTGGGGCGAAGCCATGCGCCGATTCGGGTCGGACAAGCCGGATCTGCGTATCGATCTGGAATTCACTGATATCGCCGACCTGATGGCGGCCGTGGATTTTAAAGTGTTTGCCGGGCCCGCCAACGATGCGGCCAGTCGTGTGGTTGCTCTGCGTGTGCCCGACGGCGCATCGCTGAGCCGCAAACACATAGACGACTACACCAAATTTGTGGGCATCTACGGGGCCAAGGGTCTGGCCTGGATCAAGGTCAATGACATCAATGCCGGCCTGGAAGGACTGCAGTCGCCCATCATCAAGTTTATGCCGGAAGCAGTCGTCAAACAGGTTCTGGAACGCCTGCAGGCACAAACCGGTGACATCATTTTCTTTGGCGCCGACAAGGCCAATATCGTTAACGAAGCCATTGGCGCACTGCGCCTGAAAGTGGCTGCCGATCTGGGCAAAGTACGTGAAGGCTGGGCGCCATTGTGGGTGGTTGACTTCCCCATGTTCGAGCGCGACAAGGAAGGCAATCTGAACTCCCTGCACCATCCGTTTACAGCACCTTCCTGTACGCCTGAGGAGTTGCGCGCGAACCCGGATCAGGCATTGTCTCGTGCTTACGATATGGTCTTGAACGGCACCGAGCTGGGTGGTGGCTCCATCCGTATTAACCAGCCGCAGATGCAGAGTGCGGTGTTTGACCTGCTGGGTATCGGTGAAGAAGAGGCGCAGGAAAAGTTCGGGTTCCTGCTGACAGCGCTGGCGTCAGGCTGCCCGCCGCACGGGGGGCTTGCGTTTGGCCTGGACCGCCTGATCATGTTGATGACCGGGGCCACGTCTATTCGCGAAGTGATCGCCTTCCCGAAAACCCAGTCGGCAGCGTGCCCATTGACTGATGCGCCGGGACCAGTATCGGCGAAGCAGTTGCGAGAGCTCAATATCCGACTGCGTGAACAACCGGCTGCGCCTTCTGCCTGAATCGGTGATGCTGGCGCATCCGCTACAAAGGCGCACACCATGATCTGCACGGACCCGGCATGAGTGTCGGGCTCCTGTGTAACCGAGGCAGAACATGACATTAATCCTGGGCATAGACCCTGGCTCGCGAGCAACCGGCTTCGGCATTATTGAGTCGGTTGGAAATCGCCTGAAGTACGTCGCCAGTGGTTGCATCAGGCCCGACCTGGGCGAACACCCCCAGCGTCTGAAAGAAATCTTCCGTGGTATCAGTGAGGTGGTCGAGCAATACTCGCCGGAGGAATGTGCTATTGAAGAGGTATTCCTGGGTAAGAGTGTGTCGTCAGCGCTGAAGCTGGGTCAGGCGCGGGGAAGTGCGATGGTGGCCTGTCTGCACCTGGACCTGCCGGTAGCTGAGTACACGCCGAGGACCGTCAAGCAGTCTGTCACCGGCTCGGGGGCTGCGGACAAGACGCAGGTGCAGCACATGGTCAAGGTGCTGTTGGGGTTGCAGGGCCGGTTGCAGGCCGATGCGGCAGATGCACTGGCCATTGCAGTGTGTCATGCTAATACCAGACAGAGTCTGATTAAAGTAGCGTCGGCGCGCAATTTCAGTCGCGGCCGGTTTCATCGCTGACCGCCTGTATCCGCCGTGATCATGGATTCATGGCGGACAGCGCTCCAGTAATGCTCAGGATGGATTCGCCATGTATATAGAGGCAGCAACGTGATAGGTCAGTTAAAGGGTATTCTGGTAGAGAAAAGAGCGCCGGATCTGCTGCTGGATGTCAACGGTGTCGGATACGAACTGCAGGCGCCAATGAGCACATTTTACCAGTTACCTGCGACGGGGCAGGGAGTGCTGCTTCATACTCACCTGGTTGTGCGTGAGGATGCGCACCTGTTGTTTGGTTTTTACGGGCAGCAGGAGCGATCCCTGTTTCGGGCATTGATCAAGGTCAGTGGTGTGGGTCCGAAAGTGGCGCTGGCCATCCTGTCGGGCGTGACTGCGGATGAATTTGTCCGTCTGGTGCGGCAGGACGACGAGTCGGCGCTGACCCGAATCCCCGGCATTGGTAAAAAGACCGCCGAGCGTCTGATGCTGGAAATGCGTGATCGACTCAAGGACTGGCAGGCACCCGTCGATGGCAATCAGCCGCCGGGTTCACCGCCACCGTTGGGCGGCGCCAGCGCGGTCAGTGAGGATGCGGAAACCGCGCTGATTGCACTGGGTTATAAACCGGCAGAGGCGGCTCGCATGATTGTTCGCACGCTGAAGGACAATCCGGAGATCGAGCGCAGTGAAGAAATTATCCGGCTGGCGCTGAAAGGGATGGTGTGACAACGATGACAACTGACAATGACCGCCTGATATCACCCGCGTTGGCACCACAAGAGCAGTCCGTTGATCGGGCCATCCGACCGTTGGTACTGGCGGATTATATTGGTCAGGACGACGTTAAAACACAGATGGATATCTTTATCAGCGCTGCCCGCAATCGCAACGAGCCGCTGGACCATACGCTGATTTTCGGGCCGCCCGGTCTGGGCAAGACCACGCTGGCCAATATCATTGCCAATGAGCTGGATGTGGCCATCAAGACCACCTCCGGCCCGGTACTGGAAAAGGCGGGTGATCTGGCTGCGCTGTTGACCAATCTGGAAGAGGGAGATGTCCTCTTTATTGATGAAATACACCGCCTGAGTCCGGCAATCGAAGAAATTTTGTACCCGGCAATGGAAGATTACCAGCTCGATATCATGATCGGTGAAGGGCCGGCTGCTCGCTCAATCAAGCTTGAATTGCCCGCATTTACGCTGGTCGGCGCCACCACGCGTGCCGGCCTGCTGACCTCACCGTTGCGCGACCGTTTTGGCATCATCCAGCGTCTGGAATTCTATACGCATCCGCAGCTGACCGAAATTGTTGCCCGGTCTGCCCGCATTCTGGGCTGTCAAATTGATGAGTCCGGTGCCTTTGAGATTGCCCGTCGTTCCCGTGGCACGCCACGTATCGCCAATCGCCTGTTGCGCCGGGTGCGCGATTTCAGTGAGGTAAAACACGCCGGCGAGATCAGCAGCGAGATCGCTGGTCAGGCGCTTGATATGCTCAGTATCGACAATAATGGCTTTGATCACATGGACCGGCGCCTGCTGCTGACCATGATCGAGAAATTTGGTGGTGGCCCGGTCGGGGTCGACAGTCTGGCGGCGGCCATCAGCGAAGAGCGCGATACCATTGAGGATGTGCTTGAACCCTACCTGATTCAGCAGGGTTACATGATGCGTACCGCCCGTGGTCGAATGGTCACGCCGCATGCCTATCTGCAGCTGGGTCTGCCGGCGCCGGTGCAGTCCTGACATCAGGCTGGTGCGGCTTCTGGCGTGTGTATGTGTGCTCAATATTCCTTCTGCGTTTTCCCGGCAGGCGCTGGAAAGGCCTTCAAAGTGACGTTCCGGTCACAATACTGACAATTCATCATGATTTGGCCATATTTTATCAGCCTTTAGACATTCGCCCCTGTATTTTAAGTGGTTAATTTGACTTATAATGCCGCCTGTTTTTAACTCTGTCTTTGCAAGCTCGGACTTAATCAGATAAGGGAGTGCCTGGTGGAAAGCTCGATAAGTGTCTGGTCGCTGATACTGGAAGCAACGATCCCTGTTCAACTGGTCATGCTGATTCTATTGGTAGCCTCTGTTATCTCCTGGGTCATGATCATCCAGCGCTGGCTGGTATTGAGCAGTGCCGATCAAGGCATGTACAGCTTTGAGAAACGCTTCTGGTCGGGAATGGACCTGAGTCAGCTGTATCGCGAAGGCAGCAACCAGCAAAAGGAAAACCAGCCCACCGGTGGCATGGAAAATATTTTTCGTGCCGGTTTCAAGGAATTCATGCGTCTGCGGCAGCAGGGCGGCGTCAGCGCCGAAGGTGTCATGGCGGGTGCGCAGCGCGCCATGCGGGTGGCTTACTCGCGTGAAGAAGAGAAGCTGGAAAAAAATCTGCCGTTTCTGGCAACGGTGGGTTCGGTCACGCCATACATCGGCCTGTTTGGTACCGTCATCGGCATCATGAATTCGTTTATCGGCCTTGCTGAACAGAATCAGGCCACGTTGCAGGTTGTTGCGCCCGGTATTGCGGAGGCGCTGATTGCGACCGCAATGGGACTGTTTGCTGCGATTCCTGCGGTTGTGTCCTACAACCGGTACTCCAGTCGCGTCGACATGATTGCGCAGAACTATATTACGTTTACTGAAGAGTTCGCCGGCATTCTGCACCGCCAGGTTGCCAGCGTGCAGAGTCCACCAAAGTAATCTGACCCTGTCCCGGGTTTTGTAACGGTAGCGAATACGATGGAAATAGTCAGAAAACGACGCAGACCGATGTCAGATATCAATGTGGTTCCCTACATTGACGTGATGCTGGTGTTGTTGATCGTTTTTATGGTGACTGCGCCCCTGCTGACCCAGGGGCTGCGGGTTGATCTGCCACAGGTTGATTCCGAACCCATGGATATGGATGAAAACGCCGAGACTCTGGTCATCGAATTGACCTCGGACAATGAGTTTTTTATCAGCCTGGGTGTGACCGAACAGGATGAGCAGACACCGGTGACGCTGGCGACCATTGGCCAGCAGGTGGCGTCCATTGTTGAGGCCAACCCGACTATCCAGATTTTTGTTGAAGGCGATGCCAGTGCCAGTTACGGTCCGTTTATCAGCCTGATGGAAGCGTTGCGGGTGGCTGGTGTTGAAAGTCCGAACCTGGTTACCAAGCCACTGGAATAATTGTTGTGACTGCGTTTAACGGTTATCCGATATCAGTGTTTCTTGCCGTACTGCTTCACGGTGTCGTGCTGGGAACGCTGTTATTGTTTCAGCAGGCAGAGTCTGAAGTGCTGGATGTCATTCGTCCGCCATCAGTCAAGGCATTGCTGGTGTCGGAAAATCCGCAGGCGCGCAACGAGCGTCAGCAGCAACAGTCACTGCAGCAGCAACGTGAGCGTGAGCAGCAAGAGCGGGCACAACAGCAGCGCGAACAGCAACAGCGCGAGCAGCGGGAACGGGAACAGCAGGAGCAGGCCAGACAAGAGCAACTGCAACAGGAACAGGCTCGGCAAACGCAACTGCGCCAGGAACGTGAACGCCAGGAGCAGCAGCGTCGCGAAGAAGAGGCGCGGCGACTGGAGCAGGAAAGACGGGAACAGGAAAGACTTGAACAGGAGCGGCTGGAGCAGCAGCGACAGCAAGAGGCAGAACGTCAGCGTCAGCAGGAAGAACAGGCGCAGGCCGCTGCCGCCGCAGCGGGTGAAGCAGCTGAAACGGAAGCAGAAATAACGATGGCGTATACGGCGGTGATACACGACCTGGTGCAACGCAACTGGTCACGTCCGCCAAGTGCAAGAAACGATATGACAGCCGTGGTGAGGATTCGTTTGGTTCCCACGGGCGATGTGGTGGATGTGGAAATTGTCAGGTCGAGCGGTGATGCCGCCTTTGACCGCGCGGCAGAAAATGCGGTGCGGGCTGTGGGCCGGTTTACTGAACTGCAGGGCATGCCGCCGCGAATGTTTGAACGCAATTTTCGTTCACTGTTGTTAACATTCAGACCGGAGGATTTATTAAATTGAAGCTACGCAGCCTGCTGGTACTGGTGCTGGTATTTGCCTTTTCGGCGAGTATTCGCGCTGCTGAACTGAATATTGAAATCACGCGCGGTGTTGATAACCCGATTCCGGTCGCGATCGTTCCGTTTGCCTGGGAAGGCGGGGTCGCTCTGGAAGAAGATGTGGCACAGATTATTGCCAGCAACCTGGAGCAGGTGGGCGAGTTCAGAGCGCTGTCACGCGCCAATATGCTCAGCATGCCAAGCGAAGAGCGCGAAGTGCATTACCGGGACTGGCGAATTCTGGCGCAGCAGTATCTGGTTGTGGGCAAGATCAGCCGGGTACCCGGTGGTCAGATGGTGCAGGTGCAGTGGGAATTTTTTGATATCAACCGCGAGCGCAAGGTACTGGGTGAAGTCCTCACTGGCAGTGTCAGCCAGTTACGGGATATCGCGCATGAGATCAGCGATGTGGTGTACCGGGAAATTACCGGCCGGCGCGGGGCATTTGCCACCAAGATCATGTACGTCTCGGCTGAAGGCAATATTGGCGACATGACCTATCGCCTGCATTACGCGGATTATGATGGTCGTCGCGCCCAGATTCTGCTGGAGTCGAGTGAGCCGATCATGTCTCCGGCGTGGTCACCGGATGGTAGTCAGATTGCCTATGTGTCTTTCGAGACGGATTTGCCGCGCATCTATATACAGGATCTGGCCACCGGTCAGCGTCGTCAGGTGTCGAACTTTTCCGGCATTAACAGTTCGCCGGTATGGTCGCCTGATGGCCGCAAACTGGCCATGGTGTTGTCAAAGGACGGCAGTCCGGATGTGTATGTGCTGGATCTGGCCACCGATCAGCTGACGCAGATAACCGACCATCCGCGCGCGGAAACCGAACCAGCGTGGACACTGGACAGCCAGTATGTATTGTTTACATCAGATCGAACCGGTCAGCCCCAGATCTATCAGGCTGACTTGAGCGGAGGCTTCCCTGAGCGGTTGACCTTTGATTGTTTTTATTGTGCCAAGGCCCAGTTTATGCCCGATGGGGTGAATATGGTCCATGTTCGTCGCGAAACCCGCCAGGACAATACTTACAGTATTGCCGTTCTCAACATGGAGACCGGCCGGGTCATTACGCTCACGGACACAGCACTGGATGAATCACCCAGCGTGGCTCCAAACGGCCGTATGATTATGTACGGCACAACCTACAACGGCCGCGGCGTGCTTGACGCTGTTTCCGTTGACGGACGTGCAAAGTTCCGTTTACCATCTCCGCAGGGCGATGTACGGGAGCCTTCGTGGTCTCCGTACCTGAATTAAGGTATTGTTGGTAAAGAAATTATTGTAGTATTGGGCATCAAAGAATTTCATGTAAATAGCTTGTCTTTTGGAGGACGCTAATTGTGGGTATGCAATTTAATAGTATGTTTAAAACAGCGGCACTGGCACTGACAATTGCCGGTCTGGCAGCGTGTAGCTCAACCAGCGACACAGAAGAAATGCCAATGGAAACCAATGATACCGCCGCCGCTGATGCAGCAGCAGCCGCAGCCCGCGCCGAGCAGCAGCGTCTGGAGCGTGAGCGCATGGAGCGCGAGCGTCAGGATCAGGCAGCTCTGAACACGACTGTGTTCTATTTCGACTTTGATGTGGCCGAATTCCAGCCCTCAGACCGCGAAACACTGATTGTTCACGCCCGTAACCTGGCATCCAACCCGAACCGTCGTGTTCGTCTGGAAGGCCATGCTGACGAGCGCGGCACACGCGAATACAACCTGGCGTTGGGCGAGCGTCGTGCTAACAGCATCCGCGATTTCCTGATTGTTAACGGTGCATCACGCAGCCAGCTGGAAACCGTCAGCTACGGTGAAGAGCAGCCAGCTGTTCGCGGTCAGACAGACTCTGCGTATCAGCAAAATCGTCGCGTTGAAATCCGACCGGCGGGCTGATAAAGGATGAAGCGTTTCCTGGCAGTAGTTGCAGGCAGTGTGACGGCGCTCGTGTTTAACACGAGCGTTTTCGCGCAGGCCGGTTCTTCGAATAATGATGCCCTGATGTTGCTGCTGGATCAGTTCCGGGATCTCCGTACTGAAATGCAGACCCTTCGTGGCATGGTTGAAGAGCATGGTTATGAAATAAGGCGCCTGCAACAGGATTCGCTTGATCGTTACACGGATCTGGATGCACGCATCAGTGCGTTGTATGAGGATCTGGAAGCGGCGCGTGGTGCCGGATCTGCGGCGGGTGTGGGCAGCAATGCCGGCACCAGCGCAACGCCGGCAACAGCGACGGCAAACACCGGCGCATCGTCAACCGCCACCACGTCGACTGCTACTTCGTCCAATCCAGCCTCTACTGTCAACGCGTCTGCCAACTCACCGGCTTCTTCGGCCCCGATGTCGGCGACAACAGCGCAGACTGGCAGTCAGTCTCTGGCGAGCAACCAGTCAGTCAGCAACAATGCGTCAACGCCGGCTGCAACAGGCATGCTCACCGAGCAACAACTTTACGAACTGGCGCTGGATTCATTGCTGCAACAGGAAGCCTATCAGCGCTCTGTTCAGCAATTTGATCAGTACCTGGCGCAATACCCGGACGGTCGTTTTGTCACCAATGCCTATTACTGGCAGGGACAGGCATACGTCAATCTGTCCATGTTTAACGAGGCACGGGTCGCCTTTGAAACCATTCTGGAACAGTATCCCGATGGTCGAAAAATTGAAGATGCCATGTATTCACTGGGCACGGTCTATCACCGTCTGGGTGACAATGCCCGAGCACGGCAATTATTGCAGGATGTGCGAGCACGCTTTCCCAATACATCCGCAGCCAACCTGGCCGATATCTACATGAGATCCCTGAACTAGCAGTCTGTTGAAAAACGTATTCGAGGCAGCAATTGCAACGCAGATAGTTTTTCAATAACCTGCTGGTCGGGTTCGTCGCTTATCTCACCAAGTCGAGTTCATGAACAAACCTCTCAGTTTACGTATAAACGAAATCTTTTTTTCCCTGCAAGGCGAAAGCAGCACGGTGGGTCTGCCAACAACGTTTGTGCGCCTGACGGGTTGCCCGCTGCGCTGCGGTTATTGTGACACCGAGTATGCCTTTCACGATGGCACCGTGATGCCGCTGACTGACATTCTTGCTCAGGTCGAGGCAACCGGCGCACGTTATATCACCGTTACCGGTGGCGAGCCGCTGGCTCAGCCCGGCTGCCTGGCGCTTTTGCGCGAGCTTTGTGATCGGGGCCTTAGAGTCTCCCTGGAAACCAGTGGCGCGATGGATATTGCGGAAGTGGATCCGCGTGTGACGGTGGTCATGGATCTCAAAACGCCTGGTTCCGGCGAATGTGATCGAAATCTGGAAAGTAATATCGGACGACTGAAGCGTGTTGACGAGGTCAAATTTGTCATTTGTGATCGCCGCGATTATGAATGGAGCAAAGCCAAAATAGATCAGTATGATCTAGGCAGTCGGGTGCAGGAGATCCTGTTATCTCCGTCATTTGAACAGCTAGCCTATCGTGATCTGGCGGCGTGGGTATTGGCCGACCGCTTGCCGGTGCGGATGCAGGTACAGTTGCACAAAATAATCTGGGGTGATGCGCCAGGCCACTGACGCCAGGCAATTATCGCGGTATGCTTTAGCGGTAGAACCCCGGGAAATTTTCAGAGCTCAAGTAAGGTAGCGTGGTGAAAGAGTCGAATCCGGATAACGGTGGCAATAATACAAAAAAAGCAGTCATTCTGGTGTCGGGAGGGCTGGATTCTGCCACCTGTCTGGCCATCGCTCGCGCTGAGGGCTACGACTGTTACGCGTTGAGTTTCAATTATGGTCAGCGGGCGAGCAGTGAGCTGGATGCGGCCATGCGACTGGCGTCTGCTTTTTCTGTGCGTCAGCACCAGGTGATCCCGCTGGGTATTGGTCAATTGGGTGGGTCGGCGCTGACCGATGCCTCGGTGGCAATGCCTGAGTCGGGTGTCGTGCCGGATCAGATTCCGGTGACTTACGTACCTGCCCGCAATACCGTCTTTCTGTCTTATGCGCTGGCGTGGGCAGAGGTGCTGGAAGCTGATTCGATTTTTATTGGCGTCAATGCGCTGGACTATTCCGGATACCCTGACTGCCGCCCCGAGTTTATTCTGGCGTTCGAACAGATGGCCAATCTGGCCACCCGAATTGGTGTTGAGGGGCGACCCATCCGTATCAAAACCCCACTGATAGACCTTGGCAAAGCCCAGATTATCGCCATGGGGCACGAACTCGGTGTCAATTATGGATTGACTGTCTCCTGTTATCAGGCTGACTCAAAAGGGCGCGCCTGCGGTCGCTGTGACAGTTGTCGTTTGCGTCGCAAAGGCTTTGATGATGCGGGTATTGCGGACCCTACCAGTTATGTCTCGCGGTAGCCGGAGATGTTCGGCAACAGAGCTGTCGGGCAGTAGAATTGCGGTTTTTTGACAAAAATACTTGAGTTTTTTCTGTTGCGTAGTATGATGCGCACTCTCTTTTGCAGGGCGATGGTCCCGGAGAGATTTCCCCTCGGGGGGCGTTAGCTCAGCGGTAGAGCAGTTGGCTTTTAACCAATTGGTCGATGGTTCGAATCCATCACGCCCCACCATTATTGTGATTGATATCGATTCTGAAGAAATCCCCTCGCTACAAGGTCTACTGGTTAGCTATGGTATCATCCGTATTCTTCATGACTCCGATATGACACCGATATGACGCAATCATCTGCACAGGACAACCGACTGGCCGCCGACACCTTGCGCGTGCGTGAATACATTGCCGCAGTTCCGCAAAAGCCGGAGCGTGACCAGGCTCAGGATCAAGTCTATCGTCACGCCATCAAGGGCCTGCTCAAAGAGCGCAAGGCAACGCTGGTTGCGCATTACTATACCGATCCGGCGATTCAGGCACTGGCCGAGGAAACCAACGGTATTGTCGCGGATTCACTGGAAATGGCGCGATTCGGCCGTGACTGCGATGCCGACGTGCTGATGGTGGCGGGTGTGCGCTTCATGGGTGAAACCGCCTCCATTCTGAGCCCGGACAAAACCGTGCTGATGCCAACCACCGAGGCGACATGCTCGCTGGATATTGCCTGCCCCATCGATGAATTTTCGGCGTTCTGTGACCAGCACCCTGATCGTGTGGTTGTGGTTTATGCCAACACATCGGCTGCTGTCAAAGCCCGGGCAGACTGGGTGGTCACCTCCAGCATCGCACTGGACGTCATTGAGCACCTGCAGGATCAGGGTAAAAAAATCCTGTGGGCTCCTGACCGTCACCTGGGGCACTACATTCAGCACAAAACCGGCGCCGACATGATTCTGTGGGATGCCGCCTGCATTGTGCACGAAGAGTTCAAGGCCAAAGGCCTGATGGATATGAAGACGCTGTATCCGGACGCAAAGGTACTCGCGCATCCAGAGTCACCAGCGTCAGTGCTGGCCATGGCTGATGTCATTGGTTCCACCAGTCAACTGATAAACGCGGCCGTGGAACTACCGGACAAGACCTTTATTGTCGCGACCGACCAGGGTATTTTTTACAAAATGCAGCAACAGGCGCCAGACAAGACACTGATCGTGGCGCCAACTGCAGGCAATGATGCCAGCTGCCGCAGTTGTGCCAGTTGTCCATGGATGGGTATGAATTCCCTTCAGGCCCTGTATGAATCGCTGCGTGATGGCAGCAACCGGATACAGGTAGAGCGTGACCTCGCCGCACAAGCCATGGTGCCATTGCAGCGCATGCTGGATTTCTCACGCGAGCGTCAGCTCGCGGTCAAAGGTAAAGCCTGAGCCGGCACAGTATCAGGCGAGCGTGATCAGCTTTGCTGTTCTCGCTGCAGCGCTTCAACATCGGTGATGCGCTGACGCAGGCTTGATATCAGCGGAATATTCTCTTCACGGTCGTTCTCGATTCGCAGGGCGTAGCGCAACTGTTCACGTGCACTGCGGAAATCGCCGACCAGAATAAAATATTCAGCCCGGGCCTGATGCACTTTACTGATGTCGCCGGCCTGACCCTGGGTCTCAGCAATCATGTACCATAGATTGTGATCATCTGGTCGACGCTGAGAGTGAGCTTCCAGAACCTTGACTGCGGCCGCGTAATCACGCTGTTCGATCAGAGCGCTGGCTTTGGCCATGGTCAGTGGGTGATTGGCTGGATTAATGCGCAAGTGGTGCTCAATAAACGGCAAAGCCTCTTGCGGTCGGCCCGCATCAACCAGAATTTCGGACTTGCTGGCAACATAGGTAATGCGGTTGGGCTCGCTCGCCAGTAGCTGTTCGATCAACTCCAGCGCCCGGTCATGCTGTTTATTCTCAAAGTAGGCCATGGCCAGCCCGTAACGCAGCCCGTCAGTGTTACCGCCGTCCAGGTTCTCCTGCAAACGCTGATTAAAATCGGTGATGGCATTGTTCTTATTGGGCTCGTAATGTACCTGAACGCGGGCACGCATCAACTGATACTCAAGGTCCGGGGGAGATGCCCGGTCGGGATACTGATTGGCGCGACTGCGGGCGTCCGCAACCCGCGATTCAGTCACCGGGTGACTGAGCAGGAACTCGGGGGGGCGCGATGAGTAGCGAGACATTGCCACCAGGCGCTCGAACAGGCTGGCCATGTCATCCGGATTGTAACCGGCGCCATAAAGCGTGCGCAGTCCCAGACGGTCGGCTTCTGCTTCGTTCTGCCGGGAGAAGCGCAGCTGGTTTTCTATGGCGCGCCCCTGTGCTGCCATCACGGCGGCGGGGCCGGCGCTGCTGCCAGCGCCCATCAGGACGACACTGGCCAGCAGTGTCGCCAGCTCCGGAATGCGCCGACGCTGCGCATCTTCCACGCTGCGGGCAAAATGCCGCTGACTGACGTGTGCCAGCTCGTGAGCGATAACGGAGGCAAATTCGCCTTCCGTGTGCGAGTTCAGAAACAGACCACCGTTGACGCCGATGATGCCGCCGGGTGCGGCAAATGCATTGAGCGCCGGGCTGTCAATGATGACAAAGGCCAGCCGGTAATCCTGCAGGTCACTGTGCACTGCCAGATCGTGGGTGAAATTGACCAGATAGTCGTTGAGCAACGGGTCGGTGATCATGGGGGCGCTGCGGCGCACCGAGCGCAGGAACTCTCGCCCCATCTTGTATTCTTCGTCCAGAGAATAGATACCGGAAATGCGGTCTCCCAGTGATGGCAGCTGGGATTGACCCAGGCCCGGCACTGAGGTGCAAAGCAGCATGATACTGGTTGCTACAGAGGTGATTCGACGAAATTTACCCATAATAAAACCGGTTGCTCAGTTAGACGACAAGCTTGAGTCAATAGACCGATAATAACACAAATAATTCCCCGGCCAGCCTTCCTCGTGGCAGGCGGTCGCGCCAGCAAGACAGTGCTATGCAGGGCTTCCCATTGCTTGATAAAATAATCGGCTATGGAAATACATGCTGATCAGGAATTGGATGTCACCGGGCTGCATTGCCCGATGCCATTGTTAAAAGCCAAGTTGGCGCTAAACGCGCTGGCGCCCGCGCAGGTATTGAAGGTTGTGGCAACAGACCCGGGTTCTGAACGCGACTTTTATGCTTTTGTACAGCAGAGTCGCCACCAGATTCTGGATTTTGAAAAAAACGCTGATACTTACAGTTATTGGATCCGGAAGGGCTGAGTTAACCATGCGCAATTTTTTCAGAGGCTTTCTTGATCGCTATTTTCATGACGAAGAGTCCGTCATTTTTACCCTGATACTGCTGACGGCGCTTGTTGTGCTGCTGACCATCGGCTCTATTATCGCGCCATTGATCGCTGCGCTGATCCTGGCCTACCTGCTGCAGGGACTCGTTGGTACGCTACAGCGACTGGGCCTGAGTTATCTGCTGGCTGTAGTCATTGTGTATGCGCTGTTTATCAGCACGTTTACTGCTGTGCTGCTGTTGCTGCTGCCGCAGGCCTGGCGTCAGGCCGCGCTGCTGGTCAATGAGCTGCCGCGTCTGATCAGTGAAGGCCAGTCCTTACTGCTATTGTTGCCGGAGAGTTATCCCAATCTGGTGACAGAGCTGCAGATCCAGGAGTTTATCCGGGGTCTGCGCGGCGAACTGGCCCTGTTCGGGCAGTATGTGGTGTCTTACTCCATCGCCAGTATTCCCAATATCTTCTACTGGCTGGTGTTTATCATTCTGGTGCCAGTGCTGGTGTTTTTCATGATGAAAGACAAAGTGGTACTGGTTAACTGGGTCGCCGGGCTGCTTCCCCGGCACCGACCCCTGATGCGCAAAATCTGGCAGGAAATGGATCTGCAGGTGGCCAACTATGTACGTGGTAAGGCGCTGGAGATCGTGATACTGGGGTTTGTCAGTTACATCGCATTCATGTTGATGGGAATTAATTACTCCCTGCTGTTGTCTATTCTGGTGGGTCTGTCGGTGATCATTCCCTTTATCGGGGTTGCCGTTGTTGCCGTTCCGGTAGCCGCTGTTTCCTATGCGCAGTGGGGCATGGGCAGTGAATTTGTCACCATCATGGCGCTGTATACAGTCATCCAGCTGCTGGACGCCAATGTTCTGGTGCCCATCATCTTTTCTGAAACCGTGAATTTGCACCCGGTTGCCATCATCGCAGCGGTCCTGGTGTTCGGCGGCTTGTGGGGGCTGGCAGGTGTGTTTTTTGCCATCCCGCTGGCGACACTGATCAAGGCAATCATCAATGCCTGGCCAACGCATCAGGACGTGGGCGGGCCCTGATCAGGTGTCCGGTGTGGCAGTCTGGTTTTTCCCGGACCGCGCGCTGTGGTAGAGTCAGCAGCCTGAGACGGTGTGTGCAGCTGCTTTTTGTCGTTTCAAGTCGAATACTATGGATTTAAGTCGAGGTTTGCATGATTCAGGGCAGTATTGTTGCCATCGTTACACCCATGTTGCCCAATGGCGATATTGATTACCCGGCTTTCGACCGGTTGCTGGAGTGGCATATTGAAAGTGGCACCGATGCGGTCGTGGTGGTAGGGACAACCGGCGAATCGCCGACGCTGGACATGGACGAGCACACCGCGGTTGTTGCCCGTTGTGTCAAAACCATCAATGGCCGGATACCGGTCATTGCCGGCACCGGCTCCAATTCGACCCGGGAAGCGATCTATTACACGCAGTCGGCCAAAGACCACGGCGCGGATGCGTGCCTGCTGGTGACGCCGTATTACAACAAACCCAGTCAGGAAGGCCTGTACCAGCACTTTAAAACCATTGCCGAAAGCGTCGATATTCCGCAGATTCTTTACAATGTACCCTCGCGCACCGGTTGTGACCTGCTGCCTGAGACGGTAGACCGGCTCGCTGATCTGACCAATATTGTTGGTATCAAGGAAGCGACCGGCGATCTTGATCGTGGTAAACATGTCATCAGCCTTTGTGCCGAACGTATCGCAATTTACAGCGGTGATGATGCTACTGCCATGGACCTGATTCTGATGGGTGCCAATGGCAATATATCCGTCACTGCCAATGTGGCGCCGGCGCAGATGCATGAAATGTGTCGCCTGGCACTGGCAGGTGAAAGCGAAAAAGCCAGTTTATTGAATGCCAGACTGGCCGGTTTGCATAACGCCCTGTTTCTGGAATCAAACCCGGTACCTGTCAAATGGGCCCTGATGGAGCTGGGTTACATCCAGAGCGGTATCCGTCTGCCCCTGGTGCCTTTGAATAGCGCGTATCGAATTCCGGTCCGTGAAGCGATCCGGCACGCCGGACTTGATTAATTCGTCACAGGTTAAAAATACATGTTGTCAGTGAGCACCCCCCTAAATAAAGCCCGATTGTTACGTACCCTGGCCCTGCTGGCTGCGGCGACCAGTGTCAGTGCCTGCTCCTGGCTTGGCGTAGGGGGTGAGGATGGCTGGTTGCGTGACCGGCAGGGTGAGTACCTGCAGGCGGAAATAACCCCGACCATGGAGATTCCGCCGGAACTGGACAGCTACACAATTGACGAACTTTATTACATTCCCGAAATAACGCCTGGCGACCGCGACGTTTACATCGTGCCGCCGGCGCCCAAACCCATTGATGCGCGCGTGCGTGAAGGGGTTGTGGTGCAGCGCTTCGGCGAACGTGCATGGATCGTGATCGGTGCTACCAGTGGTCAGGTATGGCCGCGATTACGCGATTACTGGTCGACAGAAGAAATTGCCCTGAGCATGGAGAGCGCTGAAACAGGTGTGCTGGAAACAGTCTGGTTACCGCAGCCAGATACCGACCTGCGGCATAAGTATCAGGTGTGGGTAGAACCGGGCCTGCATGCAGGCAATTCGGAAATCTATGTTCGCCATGTCAGTGACAACGGTGAAAGCGCTCCCGATGAGCCCGCGCAGTTTCCCGAAGAATCGGATAGTCAGGAGCGGGAAAACACCATTCTGGCGTCCATCTCTTTATACCTGGCCGACCGTACCGACCTGTACCGGGCGTCGTCAGTCTCCATGCTGGCGGGCAGTATCGAAGCTCAGGGCAAGGCACGCGTGATCTCGGCAAGCGCCGGAGACACGCGGCTGGAGCTGGACCTGGACATTGATCGTGCGTGGAGTCAGTTGAACCAGGCCATCAACAACGCCAATATTGAGGTGCTGGACTCCGACCGTGATGCGCTGCGTTTTAATGTCGCGTTTTCGGGTGCAGAAGATGAAGACGAGCCTGGTTTCTTTGGTCGCCTGTTTGGTCGCGGCGGTGACGAAGAAGTGATCAACTTCGATATCATCGTGGAAGAAGCAGGGGAGATCATCACGGTACAGGCCGAGCCTGCATCCGGACAGCCTGCGCCGTACCAGCAGGATCTGTTGATACGCACCATTAACGATAATCTTATCTGACGGTGTCCATGACAGAATCAGTGTCGCTGGTTCTAGCCCTCGGCATGGCTGCGGTAGCACTGCTGCTGGGGGCGCTGATCACGGGTCTCGCCCTGCGCATGCGCTACCGCGACCGTATCGTGGAACTGCAAACCCTGCTGCAACAGGAAAAAGCCCAGACCCAGGAAAAACTGACAGTGCTGACGCAGGCGCGTGAAGAGTTACGCGATCAATTTCGTGTGCTCGCCAGTGACGTCCTGGACGAAAAAACCCGCCGCTTCTCCGAAACCAGCCGCCAGCGCCTGGGTGATATCCTGTCTCCATTACAGGATAAAATCACCCGCTTCGAAAAAAAGGTGGAAGAGAGCTATAACCGGGAAGCCAGAGAACGGTTTTCGCTGGAAAAAGAAATCAGGAATCTGCAAGTACTCAACGCACGCATCAGCGAAGACGCGCTCAATCTCACTCGCGCCTTGAAAGGTGAAAACAAAACCCAGGGCACTTGGGGCGAATTCATTCTCAGCTCGATACTGGAAGCCTCCGGACTTATCGAAGGTCAGCAATACGAAACCCAGCGCAGCCTTGATGCAGTGCCGGGTGACCACACGGCCGCCGGCAATGTCCGACGCAGCCAGCCGGATGTCGTGGTGTATCTGCCGGACAACCGACAGGTAATTATCGATGCCAAGGTGTCATTGACGGCCTATGAACGTTATTGCTCGTCGGACGATGCTGACGAGCAGGCAGAATATTTGCGACAGCACGTCGCGTCCATGAAAAACCATGTACGTCAGCTCAGTGAGAAACAGTACCAGAACCTGCCACAGGTGAATTCGCTGGATTTTGTGCTGTTGTTTGTACCAATTGAACCGGCTTTCTCGCAGGCGCTGCAGCATGAGCCGGCGCTGTTCAATATGGCGTTTGAGCGCAATATTGTCCTGGTGGGGCCGTCAACCCTGCTGGCCACCTTGCGTACCATACAGAATATCTGGCGCTACGAGCAGCAGAGCCGGAATGCTCAGGACATTGCCCGCCGCGCCGGTGCGCTATACGACAAATTTGTCGGTTTTGTTGCCGACATGGACGACCTGGGCCGAAAGCTGGACGCCAGCCAGCGTAGTTATGACGCGGCCATGAATAAACTGCAAAGCGGCAAGGGCAATCTGATCAGTCGCACCGAGCACCTGAAAGCACTGGGTGCCCGGGCAACCAAGCAGCAGGATGCGGCGCGACTGGAGCGCGCCCTGGAAAATGATAACGAGGATGATGGCGATGAACGCGCTGAATGAGCGACAAGACACCACTGAGCTGAGCAGGGAACTGCAGGCTTTCCTGCTTTGCCCCACGCCCGTTGCCTGGCTCGACTGGGCACTGCAGAATCAACCATTGTTATTGATCGATCATGCCAACTGTGAAAAAAAGGCAGCATCCAATGCCATGGGGTTGATGTACCGTCATGTCGCGCACACCGATCTGCTGACCAAAATGTCACAGCTGGCGCGCGAGGAACTGTTGCACTTTGAACAGGTCGTTGGTTTGATGGCCGAGCGCGGCATCAGTTATCAGCGCATTGGTCCTTCGCGGTACGCGGCCGGTCTGCGCGAACACATGCGCACTGACAAGCGCGAAGAAGCGCTGACCGACAGTCTCATCGTCGGCGCCATTGTTGAAGCCCGATCCTGCGAACGCTTTGCCACCCTGGCACCGTTGCTTGACGACAAACTGGCTAAGTTCTATGTCAGTCTGTTGCGCTCTGAGGCACGTCACTACAAGGATTACCTGGCATTGGCAGCGCAATACACTGACGAGGATATCCAGCCTCGTGTGCAGTATTTTCTGAGAGTGGAAAAAGACCTGATCGAATCAGAGGATGATGAATTTCGTTTCCACAGTGGTGTGCCTGCCAGCGCTGCGCCAGCCACTGTTTGATTCCGGCCACCTGACTCCGACAAGCAGCAGATTGTTGCCCCTGCCCGGACTGATGCGCCTGCTATTCAACACAGCTGGCGGGGCGGAGCAGGTTCTGACCCAGTTTTTGCGCCAGTGTATCCAGCTGATCGCAGGGTATGCCGGTGTTGCCGGTCAGTACGGCGCTGGTAAGAGAAGCAATGGACAGCAGGCCGGAAATATCGGTCAGGGCGTTGTTGGGCGCATTGACCGAACTTAATCGGTTCAAACGGCGCAGCTCGTCCAGATGTTCCAACTGATTGCCGGCCAGATCCAGATAACGCAGGTTCTGCAACTGGGTTATGCCGCCCAGTGATTCAATCTCCAGCGCCGGACAGGCAAGTATCTGCACATCGTCGGCGTTGTCGAGGCTACCGTCACGCATGGCGACATTTACACAGCTTTGCAGACCGGCGTCGGTGACAGTAACAGCGTGGCCAGGACGCGGATCGTACAGCACATTCTGGTTAACGCTGACCGAGAACTTACGCGAGCAGTTGGCCAGCAATAGCGCGCACAATACCAGCATGATTAGCGCCAGCACCCGAAATTTTGCGTGTGGTTGTGTGGCCGTTCGGGTGGGCGTCTGGATGGATTGGCCCGCTGCCTCTGCGGCAGTCGCTGTGACAGGTGAGATTAAGGCGTTTTGTACGTCCATGGCCGTGGTAATCCGTGACTGAATGGGTAGTTGAGGACTGAAAGCATACGGGCTGGCCGGCAATCTGTACACTGGAAATCGGCTCGCAGTCGGTTTAGTATGCTGCCCGTTAACTGAATTTACCACCAAGACAGGATAATACTATGAAAACTATTCGTGCCACGGGCCTGAGCCTGGCGGTGTCGCTGGCTGCACTGGCTGGATCTGCGCAGGCTCAGGAGCTTGATCTGACCGATGAAAGCACCCAGATCAGCTACAGTATTGGTGTCAATATCGGACAGGGGCTGGTCATGCAGGGCCTGACCGACGACATCGATCTGGATGCCTTTATTGTCGGATTCAGGGACATTGTCGCTGGTGAGCCGCAATTGAGCGAAGACCAGATGATGCAGGCACTGACAAGTTTTCAGCAGCAGTTGATGGATCGCGCTGAGGCGGAGCAGGAAGCAGCGCGGGCGGAAAGCGAAGCGTTCCTGGCCACCAATGCGCAGGAAGAGGGTGTTACCACAACAGCGTCCGGCTTGCAGTATCTGGTTCTTGAGTCCGGCCCGGAGAGTGGCCCCTCGCCACAGCCTACCGATTCAGTGCTGGCACATTACGAAGGCAGTTTTGTTAATGGAGATGTTTTTGACAGCTCCATTGAACGCGGTGAGCCGGCCGAATTTGTCCTGAATCAGGTTATCCCGGGTTGGACTGAAGGTCTGCAACTGATGCAGCCCGGTGACAAATGGCGCCTGTTCATTCCTTCGGAGCTGGCGTATGGCCCCGGTGGTTCAGGCCCGATCCCTCCGCATTCAACCTTGATATTTGAAGTGGAGCTGCTTGAAGTCAACCCTTGAGAGCCAACCCTTAAGAGCCAATCCTTTAAGAGGGTAAACCCTTAAGAGCCGAGCGTTGACCCCAAACATCAGCTAAATCTCCCGAGTACAGGACTATCGTGGATAAACATTCGTTTAATCAGGGACTGCTGCAGTTTCTGCAGCAGTCACCAACACCGTTTCACGCTGTGACAACCATGCAGTCGACCTTGCATACGGCCGGATTTGAGTTATTGCAAGAAGAAGATACATGGCACCTTAAGCCTGGTGGGCGCTATCTTGTGCAGCGTAATGGATCGTCTGTTATCGCCTTTACCCTGGGATCGGGAGATCCTGCTGAATCCGGTTTCCGGATGAGCGGTGCGCATACTGACAGCCCCTGTCTCAAGCTCAAACCCAATGCAGTGATGCCGACCAGCCCGCAAACCGGTAACGCATTACAGTTTGCCGTCGAGGTGTATGGCGGAGCATTACTGGCGCCCTGGTTTGATCGCGACCTGTCGCTGGCCGGCCGGGTGGAATATCGCCGGTCTGATGGGTCGCTGGGGTCTGCATTGCTGGACTGGCAGCGACCACTGGCTACAGTCCCGAGTCTGGCCATCCATCTGGACCGTGAAGCCAACAGCAATCGCACCATCAACGCCCAGAAAGATCTGCCGCCGGTACTGGCGTTACAGGCATCGGCCGCAGACTTTGACTTCAATCGCTGGATTATTGATGCCTTGAGCGCACAACAGAGCATTGATGATGTGGACAGTGTGCTGGCTCATGAGCTTTATTTTTATGACACCCAAGCCCCGGCCATGGTGGGTTTGCATGAAGACTTCATTGCGTCGGCGCGGCTTGATAATCTGCTGAGCTGTTATGTGGGACAGCAGGCTCTATTGGCGGATGACAGTACGCAGGCAGAGAATTTTGCGCTTCTGGTCTGTAATGACCATGAAGAGGTTGGCAGCAATTCCTCCTGTGGCGCACAAGGGCCGTTCCTGCGTTCCGTGCTGGCACGTATCAGTGCACAATTGAGCGCAGGCGATGCCCCCGAAGCTGTCGAGCGCATGATACGTCGCTCCCTGTTTTTGTCCATCGACAATGCCCATGGCCTGCATCCCAACTTCGCTGACAAGCATGACAATAACCACGGACCTTTGTTGAATCAGGGGCCTGTTATCAAGGTCAATGCCAATCAGCGCTATGCTACCAACAGCCGTACCACGGCACTGTTCAAAAGTCTGTGCGTGCAGAGCGAAGTACCGGTGCAATCCTTTGTTGTGCGCAGCGATATGGGTTGTGGCAGCACCATTGGCCCGATCACGGCCGCCGGCCTTGGTGTCGAGACCATCGATATTGGAGTGCCGACCTACGGCATGCATTCGATTCGTGAACTGGCCGGCAGCGATGATGCCTGGTACCTGGCGCGCGTCGTCAAACGTTTTTTCCAGTCCTGAATCAGTTCGACTTTAGCTGACGACGCCGTTGTCGCCGAATGAAACGCATCGGCGCAATACACTCGGCCAGTGCTACAGGCAGTGGGCTGGCTTCTGCCAGTGCCAGACAGGCAATATGCTCGGCCAGGATCGGGCAGCTTGCCGTGCCATGTGAGCCATGACCGGTACTGATAAACAGTCCGGGCAGCGGCGCAGGGTCTGTCCCATCCAAATCCGGATCAGGTACCACGCCGGCAATGGGCATATAGTCGCCAGAGCCGCCGCGAACACTGGCGCGGCCGCTAAGCCCGGCAGGTGCGCCAAGGTTTACCGGCTGCCGAATCAGTGCTGACTTCTCCAGATTTTCCGCCTGTTCGTTCTCACTCAAGTCAGTGGCAGTACTGTTTTTAACGTAGCTGGCACCGATGCAATGCAGCCCGTCGCTGTTCGCTGGTGCCAGGTATCTTTCAGTACAGACAACCATTTTCAGCGCTGCGCTGGCGTCGCTTGCCGCTACCTCGGTAATTTGCCCGCGCAGCGCGGTTACCGGATAGGTGGCAGACTGCTGGAACTCGCGAGCCAGGTAGCTGTTGGCCACGACCAGAACATCGCTGTCGCTCATTGGTTGCTGATGGTCGTCCAGGCACTGCCAGCGGCCAGCGTTATTGCTGATGGCGGCCACACGGACATTGCGGCGAACGGTGATAAGAGGATGTTCGAGACAGACGCGGCAGGTGGCTGCCGGGTTCAGCCAGCCGCCTTGCGGTTGCAGGTAGCCGTCTTCAGTCAGATCGATGCCACAAATCTCCCTGCTTTCCCCGGCACTGACACGACGCAACAATCGGGTCGGGTAATGCGCATAGGCATCCGGCTCGCGCCGGCGCGCAGCATTGCCTGCCTGATGTCGGGTATTGGTGTAGGCACTGTCCAGTGTCAGGACGCCGCAACTGTGCCAGGCAATGGCATTGTCACTGATCGCGGCCAGATCCCGATAGTAGCGCAGTGCGAACAGATAGCTGTGCAGGTGAAATTGCCAGTGGGTGTCAGCCTGCCGGTTCAAGCGCATCTGTACAATGGCCTGAGCGTTACCTGAGGCACCCCTGGCGATAGCGGGAAGTTGTTCCAGTACGGTGACGCGAATACCACGATCGGCCAACGCCCGGGCAACGGTGGCACCGGCAAGACCGGCACCAATGACCACGGCATGTTGCACGTTGTTTGTCAGGCTGGGTTCGGGTGGTGAATCAGGCGCTTGCGCCTTGCGAGCGAACAGCATCTGCCGTTTGGCGCCAAAGCCCGGGCGTTTTTCAACGTCAAAATCGAGCACACGCAAGGCTCTGACCACACGCCCGGTGACACTGTAACTGCTCAGTGTTGTGCCCGGTCGGCTCAATGCAGCGATGCCGGCCAGCATGGCATCGCTCCATAAATCCGGGTTGTGAGCCGGGCTGAAACCATCCAGAAACCAGGCGTCAACGCGTGCCTGCGCACTCGACTGTTGCTGCAGCAGCGTCAGTGCGTCACCGTAATACAGATCCAGCACGACACGGTTTGATTGGTTATTCCCCGCGCGCAATAGCAGGCGATGGTAGCCACCGCTGTGGTCGGGATAATGTGACAGCAATTGCACACTGAGGTCACTCAGTTCAGGCCACTGCGACAACGCCTGGTGCAGGGCGTCGACGCTAAGTGGGTGTTTTTCACAACTGATGAAATGCAGTCGCAGGCGCTTACAGGCGGTCTGTTGCCACAAACGCCAGCAGCTCAGGAAATTCAGGCCGGTACCAAAACCCAGTTCGGCTATGGTGAATACACCGGCATCAGGATGCTGGTCTGCGGTCCGCCATCGCGCCTGCAGGTTATTGGCCGTGAGAAAGACATGGTCGGTCTCCGCCATGCCGCCCTGACGGGAAAAATAGACATCATCGTAGTCCGGGGAGTAGGGCGCACCGTCTTCCTGCCAGCTGATATGGGCATTCTCAATGTTGGAGGGCGGTCTGTTGGCGGATGGTTTGCTGGCTGCAGGTTTTGTCATGGCGCTGATTGTACCGTATTTGCATGATCCGGCGTTGCCAGTACAGGCGTGAGGCGGCCGGGCCGGTAATCGCCGTGTGAAAAGCGGGGCTGAGTGGTGTAAAATGCCGCTCTTGTGATTTTGCCCGCGCACTTTATCGCATTTTTTCGCATTTTCTATCGCGTTTTGACAGGATATTTCATGGAAATTAGCCCTTTACTCCAAAAGATCAAAGACTTTACCGAGCGTACCGATACGCTCAGGGGGTATCTTTGACTACGATACCAAAAAGGAACGGCTGACCGAGGTCGAGCTGGAGCTGGGCGAATCTACAGTCTGGGATAATCCTGAACTGGCGCAGGCGCTGGGACGTGAGCGGGCCAGCCTGGAACTGGTGGTCGGCACCATCGACCGGCTTTACACCGGTCTGGCCGATAACCTTGAGTTGTTGCAGTTGGTAAAAGAAGAGAATGACGCTGAACTTCACGAAGAAGTCGTGTCTGAGCTGAATGAGCTGGAGACCCAGCTTAACGCACTGGAATTCCGCCGCATGTTCTCGGGCAAGATGGACGCCAACGGCGCCTATCTGGAAATTCAGGCCGGTTCCGGTGGCACCGAAGCACAGGACTGGGCTGAAATGCTGATGCGTATGTACATGCGCTGGGGCGAAGACAAAGGCTTCGACGTTGAAGTCATGGATGTGTCCTCGGGCGAGGTTGCCGGCATCAAGGGGGCAACCCTGCATTTTGGCGGTGAATATGCGTTTGGCTGGTTGCGTACTGAAACCGGCGTACACCGCCTGGTCAGAAAGTCACCTTACGATTCCGGCAACAGACGCCATACCTCATTCAGTTCAGTGTTTGTGTCGCCGGAAATTGATGATGATATTGAAATCGATCTTGATATGTCGCAGGTCCGCGTGGATACATTCCGGTCTAGTGGCGCCGGCGGACAGCACGTTAACACGACCGATTCCGCCATTCGCCTGACTCATGAGCCGACCGGTATCGTGGTGCAGTGCCAGAATCAGCGTTCACAGCACAAGAACAAGGACCAGGCCATCAAACAGTTGAAGGCGAAGCTGTACGAGCTGGAAGAGCTCAAACGCAGAGAGGAGGCACAGGCGGTGGAAGCTGACAAGGCCGACATTGGCTGGGGCAGTCAGATCCGCTCCTATGTGCTGGACCAGTCGCGCATCAAGGACCTGCGTACCAATGTGGAAAACACCAATACCGGCGCCGTACTCAACGGTGACCTGGATCGCTTCATTGAAGCCAGTTTAAAAATGGGATTGTGATCAGATGAGCTCTAACTCCAGTAACAGCAACGACCAGGCTGCAACGGCAGCCAGCGCCGACCCGACCCTTCAGGCTCAGGAAGAAAACAAACTGATCGCCCAGCGTCGTGACAAACTGCACGCCATTCAGGCCAAACGCAACGCGTTCCCGAATGACTTCCGGCGCGACACCCTAGCCAGCGAGATTCACGCTGAATATGCTGACACCACACGCGAAGAGCTGGAACAGCTTGCGCGCAAGGTGGTGGTGGCGGGGCGTCTGGTGCGCCAGCGCGGTCCATTCTCGGTGATCCAGGACACCAGCGATGCCATGCAGCTGTATGTTAATCACAAAGCCCTGTCGCCTGAACAGATGGAGGAGATCAAAGGGCTGGATCTGGGTGATATCGTCGGCGTGCACGGTGAAGTGTTCCGTACCGGCAAAGGCGAACTGACTGTCAATGTTGCCTCGCTGCAGCTGCTGACCAAGGCGCTGCGTCCCTTGCCTGACAAGTGGAAAGGTCTGTCGGATACCGAAGTACGATACCGGCAGCGTTATGTTGATCTGATTGCCAATGAAGAGTCGCGTCGCACATTCAAATTGCGCTCAAAACTGGTCAACAGCATGCGCAACTATTTCCAGAAACATGATTTTATGGAAGTGGAAACGCCGATGATGCAGGTCATCCCCGGTGGCGCCACAGCCAAACCCTTTGTCACGCATCACAATGCGCTCGACCAGACCATGTATCTGCGTATTGCGCCAGAGCTTTATCTCAAGCGTCTGGTCGTCGGCGGCTTTGAGCGGGTGTTTGAAATCAACCGCAACTTCCGCAACGAAGGCCTGTCGACCCGTCACAACCCTGAGTTCACCATGGTCGAGTTTTATCAGGCCTACGCCGACTATCATGATCTGATGGACTTTACCGAAGACATGTTCCGTAGCATTGCCATGGACGTGCTGGGCACCACAAAACTGACTTATCAGGGCCTGGAGCTCGATTTTGCGCAGCCATTTACCCGCCTGCCGGTGAAAGCGTCGATCCTGAAGTATTGCCCCGAGGTGACGCCGGAGCAACTGGAGACACGTGACGCGGCTGCCGCACTGGCCGAATCGTTTGGTATTAAATCCGAGGCAGGCTGGGGAGTGGGTCGAATCGTGATGGAGATTTTTGACGAAAAAGTTGAACATCATCTGTTACAGCCTACGTTCATTACCGAGTATCCCACCGAAGTGTCGCCGTTGGCGCGACGCAATGATGATAATCCCGACGTCACCGATCGCTTTGAACTGATGATCGGCGGCCGCGAACTGGCCAACGGTTTCTCCGAGCTTAATGACGCCGAAGATCAGGCTGCGCGATTCCGGGAGCAGGTCGAGCAGAAGGATGCCGGCGACGATGAAGCCATGCATTACGACGCCGACTACATCACGGCACTGGAATACGGTATGCCACCAACGGCTGGCGAAGGCATTGGCATTGACCGCCTGGTCATGCTGTTTGCCGATGCGCCGTCGATCAAGGATGTGCTGTTGTTTCCGCATATGCGTCCGGTAAAAGAACCGCAATGACAGGCAGCCGGTAATGAGCACAACAGGCCACAGCGACATGTCCGGTGAGCAGCGCGACGTTCAGCTGGAAGCCTCCTGGAGAGCATTACTGGCCGATCAGTTTGCCCTGAACTATATGCATTCGCTGCGACAGTTTCTGGTCGCGGAGAAGCAGCAGGGCAAACAGATCTATCCCGCCGGTGCGGACATTTTTAACGCACTTAACAGTACGCCGTTTGATCAGGTAAAAGTCGTCATTCTGGGCCAGGATCCTTATCATGGTCCGGATCAGGCGCACGGTCTGTGTTTTTCGGTCCGCCCCGGTGTTGCCTTACCGCCGTCATTAAAGAATATCTACAAAGAAATACACGCGGACCTGGATTTGCCGGTGTCCCGACATGGCTGTCTGGATGCCTGGGCACGGCAGGGCGTGTTATTGCTGAACTCGGTGCTGACAGTGGCGGCCGGGCAGGCGGCGTCTCACCAGGGCAAGGGCTGGGAAGTGTTTACCGACCGGGTGATTCATGTGCTGAACGAGCACGGACAAAATCTGGTGTTTCTGTTGTGGGGCAGTTATGCGCAACGCAAAGGCGCGATGATTGATCGCGACCGGCACCTGGTGTTGCAGTCACCCCACCCGTCACCGTTGTCGGCTCACCGTGGTTTTTTTGGCAACCAGCATTTCTCCCGAGCCAATGCCTGGTTACTCGAACACAACAAAACGCCCATTGACTGGCGAGTGGAGTAATTCATGAGTGACACGCTGAAACTCAAAGACAGCAATAGCGAAGAGCGGTGCCTGATCATTGGCGCCAGCCATGCCGGTTCCCAGTTGGCAGTGAACTTGCGCAAACAGGGCTGGACGGGTGAGATTATTTTGTTAGGCGCTGAAGCGCAGTTGCCTTATCACCGTCCTCCGTTGTCAAAAACCGTGATGGCCGGCAGCAAAACCCTGGACAATATTCTGCTGCGCCCGGAAGCCATGTATGCCAACAACGAAATAGCTCTGCGCCTGGCCACTGACGTGGCCAGTATTGTGCCGGACCAGAAACACGTTGTGCTTGCCAACGGCGAAACCCTGAACTACGACAAACTGGCTTTATGCACCGGTGCCCGCCCCATCAAGCTGCCGCTGGGTGACGGTCTGGCGGGTGTCTGCTACCTGCGCAGTTACGCGGATGTTGAAGTCATTCGGAAGCAGCTGCAGGGTAAACAGCGCGCGGTGGTTATTGGCGCCGGCTACATCGGCCTGGAAGCTGCCGCTGTCATGGCGCAACTGGGCCTGAAGGTGACGGTGCTGGAGCGCGCAGAGCGGGTGCTGCAACGTGTCACCGGCGAGCAGGTATCGACCTATTTTACTGACCTGCACCGTTCGCACGGCGTCGACATCGTCTGTAATGCCGAAGTGATTGGTATCAATGGTCAGGACGTGGTTGATTCGGTAAATTGTGCTGACGGCGCCAACTACCCGGCCGACATCGTCATCGTGGGTATCGGTGTCATACCGGAGACCACGCTGGCGCAGGAGGCCGGGCTGAGAATTGAGAACGGCGTTTACGTGGACGAATACTGTCGCACCAGTGACAGTCATATTTTTGCGGCCGGTGACTGCGCCTCGTATCCGGATGCGCGGTATCAACGCCGGGTGCGGCTGGAGTCGGTGCAAAATGCCAATGATCAGGCCCGCATCGCCGCCATCAATATCTGCGGTGGCGCTGACAGATACCAGGTCACGCCCTGGTTCTGGTCTGATCAGTTTGATATAAAGCTGCAGTCAGTGGGATTGTCGGATGGTCATGATGAAGCGGTGCTGGAAGGCAGTCTGGATCCAGCTGATGCACAGGGCTTTGTGATTCAGTATTTGCGTGAAGGCAAGCTGATTGCGGCTGACTGCGTTAGACGACCGAAAGACTTTATGGCGCTGAAGGCTGCTATTTAACCAATCTGATCACGCAGACCGTTTTACGCAGAGGTGATTCAGTCGCCGGTGTAGATGCAGCCACTGGTGCAGGTTTCGCGAATTTCGATGCGGCACAATTCTGGCAGTCCGGGTTTCAGTTGTTGCCAGATCCAGCGTGCGATGTTCTCACTGGTCGGGTTGTCGAGTCCGTCGATCTCGTTCAGGTAATGGTGATCTAACTGCTCCCATACGGGTTTAAACGCTGACTTGATATCACCAAAATCCATCACCCAGCCGGAATGTTCACCCACCGGGCCGCTGACCACAAGTGTCACCTGGAAGGAGTGACCATGCAGGCGCGCGCACTTGTGACCGGCCGGAACATTAGGCAGGCGATGCGCTGCTTCGAAGTTAAATTCTTTGTAGATTTCCATAGGGCGGCAAGTCTAACCCCAGCCTTGCAACTTGTACAGAGGCACCAGATGCCCGTCACCTTAAGCTTGTCATTAAAACTTAAACTTTTTGTTTGACATGCCTGCTCAAGTCGGTAAAATGCGCGTCACTCAACACAGCGGGTTGTTAGCTCAGTTGGTAGAGCGTCGCCCTTACAAGGCGAATGTCGGGGGTTCAAATCCCTCACAACCCACCAACAAATGGCTCGTTGTTGACGTCATTTGATGTTAAAGTGTTGCGCTACCGCGGACCGGTAGTTCAGTTGGTTAGAATGCCGGCCTGTCACGCCGGAGGTCGCGAGTTCGAGTCTCGTCCGGTCCGCCATTATATGTGACAAAAAGCCCTTGTTCAGCAAGGGCTTTTTTATTTCCGGCCTCATAATTTCCCTGGTCCAGCATTAGAGCCAGATGCAGACTCGGAACCAGAACCAGCGCCACAGCCATCCTCATGCATACCAGCAACCAGATCTGCGTTCAGACTGTCGACGACGAGTTTCTGCGATCGCACGATGTCAGTCTGCGTGTCATCCGGTTTGACCTGGCGCACCCGGTCGTGGGTGGCAACAAGTGGTATAAATTACAGCACAATCTTGCACTCGCCCGCGCGCAGGGTGCGACCCGCCTGCTCAGTTTTGGCGGCGCCTATTCCAATCACATCTATGCGCTGGCCGCTGCGGGCGCAGACGCCGGGTTTGCCACGCTGGGTGTTATTCGCGGCGAGCTGGTGACGCCATTGAATTCTACCCTGGCATTTGCCCGCAGCCGGGGCATGCAACTGATTCCGGTCAGCCGTGCCGATTACCGTCGCCGCAGCGAGGCGGACTTTCTCCTTCAGTTACAACAACAGTACGGCCCCTATTACCTGATACCGGAAGGCGGCGCCAATGCGGCGGGCGTGCAGGGCTGTGAGCAGATGGCCTTCGAACTGGCACAACGGGTACCAGATCTTGCCCATTGTGAAATTGCCCTGGCTTGTGGCACTGGTACCACACTGGCCGGACTGCTCCGTGGCCTGGGGGAGCTGTGCTATCGTCGTGAGCTTGCAGCGCAGCCCTTTACGCGCGGATTTGCAGTACTTAAAGGTGCCGATTTTCTGCGCCATGATATCCGGAAGTGGCTAAGCGGCGAGGACGTCACGCACGCTGATGAGTGCTGGGCACTGGAGACGGAATACCATGGCGGCGGCTACGCCAGGGCCGGGCAGGGACTGCTCGATTTTATTGCCAGTTTCCAGCTGCGGCACAATATTCCGCTGGAGCCGGTCTATACCGGCAAGCTGTTGCAGGCGCTGTACCAGCGAATCGGGGCTGGCCATTATGCTCCTGGCAGCCGTATTTTGGCCTTGCATACAGGCGGCCTGCGACCGGTGTGGTAAAAATTCCCACGCCGGGTTATGCTATGAACCGACAATTATGGAAAGTGTAGTCCTATGCCAGTTTTGACAAGCTATCGGGCATTCATCGCATCGGTCAGCCGGGCGCCAACCACGGCCCCGTCGTTGTGGTATGCATGGATGCCGACAATGCTGCTGAGCCTGTTGCTGTTTACGGCATGGGCAGGCCTGGCGCAGGCTGATGCTGCTGACTGGCCGACACCTCCGGTTAACGCCACGTCGGCGGAGCCGGTCAGCTTTCCGCGTACAGACCTGCTTGCCTTGCAGGAGGGCAGTGAGTTTCAGTTCATGTTGCCCGGTACCAGTATTACCCTGGCGTCGGGCAGGACACTGGATGTCATTCATGGCCGGGTAACCCACATCGACGCCTATATTAACGGTGATCGGGTGCTGCGGGGTGTTGGCGCAGGCGCCAGCGGCGAACTGAGCTTTGTGTTGACGCTGGGCGAGGAGGTGCTGTTTGCTGACCTGGGTATTGAAGATCAGCGTTGGTTGATTTCTGCCGAAGGTGGGCAAACCCTGAATGGCTGGTTCTATCAGCAAAACGGCGCGATGGCGTCAGGCGAGGGTGTAGAGTCCGATTTTGTCATTCCCCGTCTCGATTCGCGCTGGTTACGCCAGGCCGAACCCCTGACCTTGAAGGAGCCGGTATCGTCAGGCGCAAAAGTGGCCCGTTCAGAGGCCGGGCTGCAGATCAGCCAGCGCTTCAGTCAGGATGCGGTCACGCTGGGTAACAGCGCTGAAATTGAAATCGTGGTCGAATTTGATAATCAGGGCAGCAGCAGCTTTTCCCGACTCGGTGCCGATATCTACTTTATTCTGGAAGATGCCGAGTTGGTCAGCGCACCAGCCTGTCGTCGACGCACCACACAATCCAATCCACCGCAGCCAGTCCTCAGTTGCGAACTCAGTGGCACGCTGACACCAGGCAGTCGCCGCTCCTTCAGTTTTGTGGTCAGGGTTGGACCACGTGCCGAGCCGGGTCGTGTTGTCAGTACGGTGTTGACAGGTGAGCACCGTCACGACGCCCATATCAACATAGTCAACGATGTCGTGGGTAGCGGTGAGCCGGGCGAAATCAGTGCTTTTAATCAGCGTCTGGCGCAAAAAAGCCATGTTGATCGGCTGGGCAATGTCATTGTTGATGTCATGGCGTTGTACACACCTGATGCACAAGCGGTTTATGGTATTCATACCGCTACCCGGATCAATCAGCTGATCAGTGTGGCGAACCAGATTTATCATGACAGTGGTATCGCGATCACGTTGCGGCCGGTTTATCACGGTCGTGTTGAGTACCCGGCTGCTCAGGCTGACATGCATACCATGCTGCAACAACTGACCTACGGAGAACACAGTGCCTTTGCCAACGTAGCCGCCTTACGTGAGCACTATGGCGCTGACCTGACGGTAGTGTTCCGGCCTCTGGCCGCGCAAAGTGCTCTGTGTGGTCTCGCCAACCTGGGCGGATACCGTACCAACGGTGACCTGACCGCGTTTGATAACAGCGACTTTGCCTATTCCCTGGCGGCCATAGATTGCCCTGTCAGCAGTGTGCTGGCACACGAATTTGGACACAACATGGGGCTGACCCACTCGCATCGCGAAGATGGCGGCGGTGGCACCTTCAGTTTTGCCACCGGCCACGGCGTTGATCACGGTTTCGCCACGGTGATGGCCAACCCCAAGGCCTTCACTGCCAGTGAACGCATTCCGCTGTTTTCCAGTCCGACACTTGATTGCGCCGGCTTACCCTGCGGGGTTGACCATCGGGACCAACACTTTGGCGCCGATGCCGTGCGCACACTGAATCTGGTTCGGTTCCAGGTAGCCGGCTTTAAACCGACCCGGGTGGCCCAGCGTCCGGGGCGACTGGCGGGTTCAATTGATGGCGGCAACAGCTCTACCTATATCGGCGTGGTCGCGAGCACTGACAAGGGCCTCAGCACCACCGCCTCGGTTGGCCTGTCGCAGACCATGGATATCAGCGCGGAATTCTATATAGACCCTTCCCACATTGGACGCCGCGGTCACTTCCATGTGCTGGCAGATCTGAGCAGTGCCGGTCTTGGCTTTGTTCAGCTCAATGATCGCGGTGAAGTGTTTGACTGGCGTGGCGACGTCAACAATCTGGTGCCATTTAATGCGGCCGACAACCTGAGTTCGGTTGAATACCTTCGTATCCTGAATGACTTTCAGCCCTTGTCTGAACTGGCCGGCAAGCCGATCGTATTGTTTGTGGCCTATCGTCTGCTCGACTCCGGCGAACTGATTTATACGCCGGAGCCTCTGGTCGTTGACGTGAGGGCCGCGCCGTAAACCAGCGAAAACGTCTCCCGATCAGCCCGGCAATCAGCCCTCCAATCAACAGCCCTTTGCCACAGCCCCCCGTGTTATACTCGCCAACGGTCGGTTTCGCGCTCGCGTGAACCATGGCAATCGATGCCGTGACCCCGAAAAACAGGACTCTGGCAGCTGGTGGGACGCAAGGTTATGACAACATTCAGGCAGATCGGTCTGGTGGGACGCCCCGGTCACACGGGTGTGGTCGACACGCTGGAGCGACTGATTCAATTTCTGCATTCGCGTGATCTGGACATCATTCTGGAGCACAGCACCGCCGAATTGTTGCCCGATACCAGCACCCGTATCTGCAAGCGACACGAATTGGGCGCCGAAAGTGACCTGGTCGTGGTGGTCGGCGGTGATGGCAGTATGCTCAATGCCGCCAGGGTACTGGTCAATCACAATGTGCCGGTACTGGGAATCAACCGAGGACGACTGGGCTTTCTCACCGACATTCGTCCTGATGAAATTGAAGAGACTCTGGGCGCAGTGCTGGATGGGCACTATCACGAAGAGTCGCGCTTTATGCTGGAGTTCGAAGTGTCACGTGACGGTGCGCTATTGCCAGGTGGCACCGCCTTGAACGACGTTGTTCTGCACCCGGGCACGGCGGCACAAATGATCGAGTTTGAGTTGTTTATTGCCGGTCAGTTTGTCAATTCCCAGCAGTCCGATGGCCTGATCGTGGCCACGCCTACCGGTTCTACGGCTTATTCGCTGTCAGCCGGTGGGCCCATCATGCACCCCAGCCTGAACGCATTGGTGCTGGTCCCCATGTATCCCCATACCTTGAGCAGCCGCCCGCTGGTGGTGGATGCCGACAATGAGATTCGTATTGTCGTGGTCAAGCAGCGCGCAATAACCCCCGTCATCAGCTGTGACGGCGCGGTGCGCTTTCACACCGAGCCGGGTGATGAAATCATTATCCGCAAAAAGGCACAGCCGCTGCGACTGATTCATCCGCATGACTACAGTTACTACGAAGTCTGTCGTAGCAAACTGGGTTGGGGCAACCGACTGGTCAGAGACGATGCATAGAGCTGTTGCCGTTGATGCCGCGTTGGACCTGCGTCCCTTTGTTCGTTATCTGCAGTCGCGTGCGATGCCACACCATATCACCGAGGAATCCGGCAATCTGGTGGTATGGGCGCGCTCGGAGACTGAGGCCCAATTGATTGCCGGTCTGTTTGCGAAATGGCAGAGCGACCAGCTGGATATTCCCGTGGGCACCGAAGGTACTGCTGCAGTGCCCATGTTTTCCGGTAAAACCCTGTTGCAGAATCTGCTAAGCGCGGCGTGGCTGGCACCGGTCAGCGTGTTGCTGATTGTTGTGTGTCTGCTGGTGGCGCTTATCAGTGATCTTGGTGCCGATCCGATGGCAGTGCGCGGGCTGTTCTTTCCGGATCTACGGCAGCTGGGTCTGTTTGACTCACCACGGGTATTTCTGCAGACACTGACGCCGGCGCTACTGCATTTTGGCGCCGTGCATCTGGTGTTTAACCTGTTATGGCTATGGTATTTTGGGCGCATGATAGAGCCGGTGCTGGGCTGGTGGCGTATGCTGGCACTGGTTCTGCTGACGGCTTTTGGCGGCAACATGGCGCAATATCTGTGGGCCGGCAATGGCATGTTCGGCGGCATGTCGGGCGTGGTTTACGGTCTGCTGGGTTTTATCTGGATGTGGCAGACCCTGCAGCCACAGTCTGTGTTGCGCCTGCCCACCGCCATGATCACCGTGTTTCTGGTTGCGCTGGTGTTGATGGGTGTACTGGCATCGGGCATGATCGCCACCGCTGCGCATCTGGGCGGGCTGGTCAGTGGCATGCTGGCCGGGCTTGCCCTGGGTGCCTGGCGTCGACACAGATGACATTGATAAAACGATGGCCTTGATTGAACAATGATACAGGTGGCATATAAAAGAGGTTGTTATGTCTGACAAAAAATTTGAATCGCTGCAGGATATTCTGGCCATGATGAATCCTGAGGTGCATATGAATCTGAAGACGGCGGTGGAGCTTGGACGTTGGCCCGATGGCCGTAAACTGAGCCCGGAACAACTGGAATATTGCCTGCAGGCGATCATCGCCTATGAGCAGGAGTTTTTACCGGAGCAGCAGCGGGTCGGTTATATCGATCGCACCGGATTGAAAAAAACCGAGTGTGATGACGCTGATTCCAACTCAGGTTCCAACCCAGATCCCAATAAAGTCATGCCCCTCAACGTAACCAAACACTGAGTCGGGACTGACGCATGCCGGCTGCCTGCTGATACGGGTGGCAGGCGACCACAGGAGAAAACAACGGATGCAAGTTCTGGCCCAGGGCCTGATGCGCAAGATGCATAGTCGACTTGAGACGCCGGTGGACTATCAATTGCCGCTGGCCGAATCACTGATACCCATGAATGCGCTGTTAGGCAAAACTGTCAGGTTGCGCTATACCGGCAAGATTCAGTGTGTACATTGTGGTCGTAACACCAACAAAAGTTTTAACTCCGGTTACTGCTATCCCTGTTTCCAGTCGCTGGCGCAATGCGACAGTTGCATTATCCACCCGGAGAAATGCCACTACGATCAGGGTACCTGTCGCGAACCAGCCTGGGGTGAAGAATACTGCATGCAGGATCACATCATTTACCTGGCCAATTCTTCCGGCATCAAGGTCGGTATCACCCGCGCAACACAGGTGCCCACGCGCTGGGTGGATCAGGGTGCCGTGCAGGCTCTGCCCATTGTCAGAGTCAGAACCCGATTGCAAAGCGGGGCGATTGAAGTCATGTTCAAACAGCATGTGGCCGACAAAACCAACTGGCGCGATATGCTACGCGAGGGCGATCAGGTGGTTGATCTGAATGCCGAAAAAGCGAGGCTGCTGGATCTGTGTCATGACGATCTGCAAGACCTTGTGCAGCGCTTCGGTTTTCACGCGATCAGCGTATTGCACGGCGTTGACCCGATTGAAATCCGTTATCCGGTGCAAGGTTACCCGGACAAAATCGCGTCGTATAATTTTGACAAGGACCCGCTGGTGGAGGGAACACTGCTGGGCATCAAGGGGCAGTACCTGATGTTTGACGGCGGCGTCATCAATCTCCGCCGTTACGGCGGTTACCATATTGAATTGAGCAGCACATAAGGCATCGACACACAGAGGTAAACAAGCGCATGCGAGACGCACAGGCCCGAACCATTTTTCTGAAAGACTACCAGGCACCTGCATTCCTGATCGAAAAGACCGAGTTGCATTTTGATCTTGATGAAACCCGGACCCGGGTGACGTCCCGGCTCGTTTTGCGGCGCAATCCGGATCTGGCAGGGAATGTTGAGGACACATTGCAGCTGGACGGTCAGGACATGGTGCTGGAGTCGTTGCGCATTGACGGCAACGAACTGTCATCAAATGATTATGTCGTGGCCGATGAGTCATTAACCATCAACTCGGTATCGGCGTTTGCCAGCCAGTCGCCGGATGCGGGGTTTGTGCTTGAGTGCGTGACTGTAATCAAGCCCCAGGAAAATACCAGTCTGGAGGGCCTGTACAAGTCCCGTACGATGTTCTGCACGCAATGTGAGGCGGAAGGGTTCCGCAAGATTACCTATTACCTTGATCGGCCTGATGTCATGTCAGTGTTCACCACCACTATTGTTGCCGACAAGGACAAGTATCCGGTGCTGTTGTCCAATGGCAATGATATCGCGCACGGTGATCTGGATGGCGGCCGGCACTGGGTCACATGGGAAGACCCGTTTCGTAAACCCTGCTACCTGTTTGCCCTGGTAGCCGGCGACCTGAAACATATCGAAGATACCTTCACCACCTGCAGCCAGCGCGATATCACGCTGCGTATTTTTGTCGAAGAAAAAGACCTGGATAAATGCGATCACGCCATGGACTCGCTCAAGCATGCGATGCGCTGGGATGAAGAGGTGTATGGTCGCGAGTATGACCTGGATATCTTCATGATCGTGGCAGTTGATGATTTTAATATGGGGGCCATGGAAAACAAGGGCCTCAATATTTTTAACACCTCCTGTGTACTGGCCAATCCGGCCACGACCACCGATCTGGCATTCCAGCGCGTGGAAGCGGTGGTGGCGCATGAGTATTTCCATAACTGGTCGGGTAACCGGGTCACCTGTCGTGACTGGTTCCAGCTAAGCCTGAAAGAGGGCTTCACGGTGTTTCGTGACGCCGAATTCTCTGCCGACATGGGATCGCGTAGCGTCAAGCGCGTTGAAAACGTCAGTTTCCTGCGCACCGCCCAGTTTGCCGAAGATGCCGGGCCCATGGCTCATCCAGTGCGACCTGACTCCTATATGGAGATATCGAATTTTTACACCCTGACCATCTATGAGAAGGGTGCCGAAGTGGTGCGTATGATCCGTGAGCTGTTAGGGCCGGAGAAATTCCGCGCGGGATCGGACCTGTATTTTGACCGTCACGACGGCCAGGCGGTTACCACCGAGGATTTTGTGCTGGCCATGGAAGCGGCCAGTGGTGTTGACCTGGGGCAGTTCCGGCGCTGGTATACGCAGGCTGGCACGCCACAATTAAAAATCAGTGACAACTATGATGCATCGGCGCAAACCTACGAACTGCTGGTTAGACAGTCGTGCCCGCCAACGCCGGAACAGTCTCACAAGGACGCTTTCCATATTCCGCTGCGCATGAGTCTGTTGAATGCTGATGGCGATGAACTGCCCTTGGTACTGTCGGGCGAGCCGGCGGCATCGGATGCCCCCACCGAAAGAGTTCTGGACGTGACCAGTGATGTGCAGAGCTTTGTGTTCAAGGGAGTTAAATCCAGGCCGGTGCCTTCACTGCTGCGTGGTTTCTCGGCGCCAGTGAAACTGCAGTTTGATTATTCGCGTGATGATCTGCTGTTTATCATGACGCGTGACAGTGATGGTTTTAATCGCTGGAGTGCGGCACAGGATCTGGCGGTTGCTGTTATCCAGGAAATTCTGCAACAACACCAGCGCGGGCAGTCGCCTGGTATTGATAAGCGGCTGCTTGATGCGGTGGGCGATATCCTGCGCAGCGCCGTCGCTGATGCCCGTGGCTCAGGTGAACTTGATCAGGCGATGTTGGCGCAGCTATTGAGCCTGCCTTCAGAAGCCTATCTCAGTGAGTTGTCCAATGAAATTGATGTTGATGGTATTCACTGGGCACGGGAAACCCTGGCCGATGCGCTGGCGGTGGAACATGCGGAAAACTTTGCTGATCTGTATAAACTGTGTCAGTCAGATGCCCCTTACAGCGCCGACGCCGCCAGCATTGCCCGTCGTACGCTGAAGAATTGCTGCCTGGCCTATCTGGTCCGCACACAGGAACCGCGCTGGCTGGAGATCTGCTACCGACAGTTCAATGAAGCCGGCAACATGACCGACGCCGATGCGGCCCTGCGTCTGCTGGTCAATAGCCCGGCGGAGGCAGCACAACCACTGCGGACGCAGGCACTTAATGATTTCTATGAACGCTGGCAGCATGAGTCGCTAGTGGTCAATCAGTGGTTCAGTGTGCAGGCCATCGCGTCTCGTCCGGGCACACTGGCGCAGGTGAAACTGCTAATGAATCACAAGGCGTTTGATATCCGCAATCCCAACAAGGCGCGGGCGTTGATCAGTGCGTTCTGCAACATGAATGCAGTGAACTTCCATGCCCTCAGCGGCGAGGGTTACACCTTCCTCGCGGATCAGGTTATTACCCTGAACCGCTTGAATCCGCAGATTGCAGCGCGGCTGCTGACACCCCTGACACGCTGGCAGAAGTACAATCAACAGCGTCAGCATCTGATGAAAGCCGAACTGGAACGCATCCAGGCGGATCCGGAACTGTCCAGGGATGTTTATGAAGTGGTCAGCAAGAGCCTGAAGGCCAACTGATTTATGTGATTTATGGGGACGGAGGAGATACTTTGTGCCGTAGGCAAAAGTATCTCCTCCGTCCCCATACATAAACCTCCGCCCCAATAAAATTAATTGGCAGGCGTGATTCGCAATATACGGTCGGGCTGCTCGCGATGGTGTGCCGTCATCTGTCGGCCATCGTGATTGCTGGTACCAACATAGATGGCGCCATCAGGACCCGTTGCCAGCGCGCGCAACCGACCGTAAACGCTATTTCCTTCACCGTCGTTAAACCAGCGCTCAATCGCTGTGGGTTTGCTCGGGTTTGACGGATCCTGGAAACGGATTCGCATCAGATTCTGACGATCCTGAGGCTGAAACCCCAGTACGGATACAAACAGATCGTTCTGCAATTCAGGCATCAGGTCATTGTCATAAAACATGACATCGCCGGGCGGAGAAGACGGTACGAAAGTCAGAATCGGATCGACATAATCCGGTGAGTCAATAGCACCCACCATCACCGGCCAGCCATGGTGGCGGCCACCTTCAAGCACCACAATGCGGTCATGTGCCATCAGGCCATCTTCGCCGGTAGGACCGTGGTCGCCGGTGAACAGGTTGCCGGTGGCGGGTTGCCAGCTCAGCCCGTGCGGGTTGCGCATGCCATGAGCCCAGATCGGATTGTCTTCCCAGGGGTTGTCAGCGGGTACCTCTCCTTCAGGGGTGATGCGCAGCACGGCGCCGGACAGGTCGTTCAGATCGTTGGAACGTTGCCGTTCAAAGGCATCGCCAGTGGCTACATACAACATGCCATCGCTACCGAACTGAAGCGTGCCGCCACTGTGGCTGCCGCCCTGTGCCTGCGCTGCCAGCTCATCATAAAGCACGGTTTCTTCACCGGCACGACCCTGATCATCTGTGTAATAACTGATGCGATTGTAGGGCCCCTCATCAGTCATGTAGGTATACATGACATAGACGCGCGGATCGGCAGGGTAGTCGGGATGGAATGCCAGGCCGGTCAGGCCGCTTTCGCCCTGGAAAAAGATGCGCTCTTCAATTGACAGCCAGGGTTGTGGATCCATGACGCCATCGGCGGAAATGATGCGAACGCGGCCAGGACGTTCGGTAACAAACATTCTGCCATCGGGGGCAAATTTGATGCTCCAGACCACCTGCAGATCGTTGGCAAATTCTTCTACTTTATAATCTGAAGGCTCGGATATCCATTGTACTGTCGGCATTGGCGGCAGCTCACCCCGAATAATTTCGTTCTGTGCCAGAACGGGCACTGACACGGTGGTGAGCAGGGCGCCAAGCAGGGTGGTGGAAATGGTTTTGTTCAGTTTGAGGTTCCATTGTTTCATAGTGACGTCCCGGTACGTGAAATGGCAGGCATTCAGTATAGGGTTAGCGAATAATTGCGTCACCTCGCTCTGCCGCATGCTTGCGGTCATGCATCCCGTTCCTGGTTCAGTTGTTGTTAAGTCTGATCGTGCAGTAATAACGGTCGCCGGGTTGGCGGATTTTGCCAACAGGTGGTCGTCGCTGAGACTTTACGGCGGCGTTGGCAACAGTGATGTTTATTGGCTTTAAATAAACATAATATAAATCAATAGCATGCGCTGTTTTTTGAGTCTGGCACGAAAGCTGCATTTGCCCTGTCATGACACGTGCAGGTGCAGGTGGAACATTTAACAATAACAGGAGTTATAAACCGCATGATCAGATTAATCGGATTGGTATTGGTGGCAGCAACGATGACGGGCTGTTTGTTCGTGGTTGATTCGCGCGAGAGCATTGGTGATCAACAGTGGGACCAGGGGGAGCTGGATCGTGTCGATGTGGGTAGCACGCGGGCAGACTGGATACGAAACAATTTTGGCAGCCCGGATCGAGTCAGCACTTATGACAATGGCCGGGAAGTATGGCGCTATCGCAACACATCGGAACGGGAGTCGGAGATTGGCCTGTTCCTGTTGTTCAACATCAATATCGAACGTGAATCGGCGGAGACGTTGGCGTTGGAGATAAGTGATGGGGTGGTGACAGATTATTGGGTTGAGAAACGCTAACGAACTCACCTTTGGTGTCGGGGGGCTGCACTTGCCCCGGCACTTTTTTTATTCTGCTATGAACTAGTCGGTGTTTCTTGAGACCGGGCCGGGGGCTGGAGGAAGGACTGGGAACCGACCATCTTCTTTACCCCCACACCCTGCGGTGCGGAACTCGACCTCGCAGCACTGCTGCTCGGGACTCAAACAGTCCTACCGCTGATCGGGTGTGGGGAAAAAGAAGAATACATGGCCTGATTGGTTCCCAGTGCTCCCTCCAGCCCCCGGCCCTTGTGCCAATCTGCGACTGAATGCGTGCACTAGGCCCGGGTAGCGGGTGGCAGCATTCAGCCCAATCAGGCCGCGTTTTTCCTTTTGCGGGTCACCCGATCAGCGGGCGGGACTGTCTGAGTCCCGAGCCCGCGAAGCGCGCGAGGTCGAGTTCCCCCCCGCCGGGTGACACGTGAAAGGAAGCGGTCGGGCTGAATCTGCCACCCGCTGGCCGGGCCGTTGTCCAAAAAAAACGGGCAGGAGTCTGAGACCCACTGCCCGTGCCGCTTGAGGATGTGGCAATAACTTAGGAGTTACGCCACGTTAGCGATGTTGGTCACCGGGATCGCTTTCTGGCGTTCCGCGGCTTCCATGTACGACTTGATCTCGTTGAAGTTCAGATAACGGTAGATGTTGTCAGACATGGTTTTGACATTGCCCATATACGACATGTACTCATCCATGGTCGGGATTTTGCCCAGAGCCGACGCTACTGCTGCCAGCTCCGACGACGCCAGGTATACATTGGCACCATCACCCAGACGGTTCGGGAAGTTCCGTGTCGACGTTGAAATCACCGTTGATCTCGGAGCCACCCGCGCCTGGTTACCCATGCACAGTGAGCAGCCCGGCATCTCGGTACGTGCGCCGGCGACGCCAAAGACACTGTAGATGCCTTCTTCGGTCAACTGATGCTGGTCCATTTTGGTGGGCGGTGAAATCCACAGGCGAGTCGGCAGAGAGCCGGTAACCTGCTTAAGTACTTCACTGGCCGCACGGAAGTGACCGATGTTGGTCATGCACGAGCCAATGAACACCTCATCAATCTTGGTGCCCTGAACATCGCTCAGCGTTTTCACATCGTCCGGATCGTTCGGACAGGCCAGCAAAGGCTCCTTGATTTCATTCAGGTCGATCTCGATGATCTTGTGGTACTCCGCATCCGCGTCCGGCTCCATCAGCTTGGGTTCTTCCAGCCAGGCTTCCATGGCGCGGGCACGACGCTCCAGCGTCCGCGCATCGCCATAACCTTCGCTGATCATCCAGCGCAGCAGGGCAACGTTGGAGCGGAAGTATTCACTGATCGGCTCCTGCCCCAGACGGATGGTGCAACCAGCAGCCGAACGTTCGGCGGAGGCGTCAGACAACTCAAATGCCTGTTCCACTTTCAGGTCCGGCAGACCTTCGATTTCCAGGATGCGGCCAGAGAAAATGTTCTTTTTGCCTTTCTTGGCCACGGTCAGGTCGCCCGACTGCAGCGCCGCGTAAGGAATCGCGTTGACCAGGTCGCGCAGCGTGATGCCTGGCTGCATTTCGCCTTTGAAACGCACCAGTACTGATTCCGGCATGTCCAATGGCATGACGCCGGTGGCAGCCGCAAACGCCACCAGGCCGGAACCGGCCGGGAAAGAAATGCCCAGCGGGAAACGGGTGTGAGAGTCACCACCGGTGCCAACGGTATCAGGCAACAGCATGCGGTTCAGCCAGCTGTGGATGATGCCGTCGCCAGGGCGCAGGGCAACGCCGCCACGGGTCTGGATAAAGTCAGGCAGCGTGTGCTGCGTGTCGATGTCGACCGGCTTGGGGTAAGCCGCGGTGTGACAGAACGACTGCATCACCAGATCGGCAGAAAAGCCCAGACAGGCCAGGTCTTTCAGTTCGTCACGGGTCATCGGACCGGTGGTGTCCTGTGAGCCAACGGTGGTCATCTTGGGTTCGCAATAGCTGCCCGGACGCACACCTTTAACACCACAGGCCTTGCCCACCATTTTCTGTGCCAGCGTAAAACCGTTGTCGCTTTCGGCTACCTGGAACGGAATGCGGAACACGGTAGAGTGAGGCAGGCCCAGGGACGCGCGCGCCTTGTCGGTCAGACCGCGGCCAATGATCAGCGGAATCCGGCCGCCTGCGCGAACTTCGTCCAGCAGCACATCGGTTTTTAAGTCGAAGTCGCAGACCAGCTCATCGCTGCCGTGCGCGAGTACTTTGCCTTCGTAGGGGTAGATGTCGATGACATCGCCAGTATTCATGTTTTCCACATCACATTCAATGGGCAGGGCGCCGGCATCTTCCATGGTGTTGAAGAAAATCGGGGCAATTTTGCTGCCGATGCAGATACCGCCATCGCGCTTGTTGGGAATAAAGGGGATGTCATCACCAATGTTCCACAGCACCGAGTTGGTGGCGGATTTGCGTGATGAACCGGTACCCATGACGTCACCGACCAGCGCGACCGGGTGGCCTTTCTTTTTTAATTCGGCAATCTGTTCGGCAGCATTGGTGACACCTTCACGTGGCATTTTGTACATAGCCAGTGCGTGCAGCGGAATATCCGGACGTGACCAGGCATCGGGTGCCGGTGACAGATCATCGGTATTGGTTTCGCCAGGCACTTTGTAAACGGTGGCGGTCAGCTTCTTTGGCACTTCCGGACGGTTCAGGAACCATTCGGCTTCGGCCCAGGATTCCATCAGAGCTTTGGCGTTGGCATTGCCGGCCTTCACTTTTTCTTCCACATCGTGGAAGGCATCAAACATCAGCAGGGTGTGCTTGAGCTCTTCCGCCGCTGCTTCGCCCAGTGTTTTGTCATCCAGCAGGTCAACCAGGGTGGTAATGTTGTAGCCGCCAAGCATGGTGCCCAGCAGTTTAACGGCGTGTTTGCTGTCGATCAGCGGTGATTTTACTTCACCTTTGGCAACGGCTGACAGAAAGCCCGCTTTCACGTAGGCTGCTTCATCAACTCCGGCGGGTACACGGTTGGTGATCAGGTCCAGAATGAACTCTTCTTCGCCAGCCGGCGGGTTCTTGAGCAGTTCTACCAGCTCGGCAACCTGTGCTGCGTCCAGTGGTTTGGGCACGATGCCCATTTCAGCTCGTTCAGCCACATGCTTGCGATATGCTTCTAACACAGTAATCCCCTTCAGCTTGGTATGATGATAGATTGGGTAAGCGGTGAAAAATGGGCCATGATTTTAGTGTAAAATGGCAAAAATTTCCAGTTGTACGTCCACTCATACGCAGGCGGACGTGCACAGTTCGACACAAACATCCTAAGACAACCCCAGACAACCCAAGATAACCAAAGACAACCCAGGACAGACCATGACAAAAGCGGCGGTCAAGACACCGTGCATCGGAATTTGCTCCACCACCTCCGTTGGCGACCCCATCTGCCGGGGCTGCAAACGTTTTGCCTTTGAGGTGATCGACTGGAATGCCTACTCCGAACAGGAAAAACTGGCGGTATTGCAGCGCATTGAGGCGCTGGTACAACCCATCGTGGAAGCCCGTTTCATCATCCGCAACAGCCAGGAGCTGGCGGCAGGGCTGAAACGGCAGGCGGTGCCCTGTAATCCGGACATGTCGCCGGCCAGCTGGCTGCACAGCCTGCTGAAGAAGCGGCATCGCCAGATCCAGAGCTTAGCGGAGTATGGTGTGGATGTTCGCGAGGAGTGGCAGCACCTGACGCTGGCCGAACTGGCGGAAGACATGGATGTGCAGTTGCTGCGCTTATGCGAAGCACACCGCGTGCGCTATTTCCCGGAATTGATGTCCTGACTCGGAAACTTGCCTGTTCAACATCGAGGTACCCGTTTCGACACTCAGGCGTTGGCGGCGGCGACCTTCTCCGGATGCGCAAACGGTTTGAGGTCATAACCATCCGCACTGAACTCCAGCACCCAGGCCTTCTGATCCCAGCTTCCCAGCACAATGCGGACGGCTTCATCGCTGCCGTTGATCGGATGATCATGCAGCCGGATGGTATGGATGCCGGGCCGGTGCGTGTGCCCGTGCACCAGAATATTGACCTGCAGGGATTCCATCAGGTTGATGACCTCCTGATGGGTCACATCCATGATGTCAGAGGCTTTCTGACTGTTGGCATCCTGGCTCTTCTGACGAATCTGCTGTGCGACCATGTGCCGTTCCAGCAAGGGGCGATCGAGAAAGGTCTGTTGCCAGACGGGATCGCGCATCTGCTTGCGAAACGCCATATAGGCCGTGTCCCGGGTACACAGGCTGTCGCCATGCACCAACGCCACCCGCCGGCCATAACACTCAATGACCGTGGGCTCCTGCAATAGCTCGGCACCACAACGCTCAGCATAATCCTGACCGATCAGAAAATCACGATTACCATGCATCAGGTAAATGCGGGTGCCGGCCTGGCTCAGTGTCATCAACTCGGCGGCGACCTGATCGGCGACGTCGCTTTGATCATCGTCACCGACCCAGGCCTCAAACAGATCCCCCAGAATATAGAGCGCATCCGCCCCTGGCGCCCGGGTATGCAGAATCGCGAGCAGACTTTGCAGAATGGTCGGCGTATCGGTATCCAGGTGCAGATCGGAGATAAACAGGGTTTTGTTCTTGTTATCGCTCATATTCAGCCATGAATCCGTTGATGACTTGTATCGTTGGTGGTTACTTGTCGTCGGGGTAGGTGACTTCCGTGGCGGTAATAATCACCTCATCCAATGGTACATCCTGATGCCCACCGACATAACCGGTTTTACATTGTTTTATGCGGTTCACGACATCCATGCCATCGGTGACCTTGCCAAACACGGCATAACCCCACCCTTGCGAGCTTTTGTTCTTGTGATTAAGAAAAGCATTGTCACCGACATTGATGAAAAACTGTGAGGTGGCCGAATGCGGATCGGAGGTGCGTGCCATGGCCAGCGTCCCGATATCATTGGTGAGGCCATTGTCAGCTTCATTCTGGATAGGGTCGCCGTTGTCTTTCTGTTCCATGCCGGACTCGAAACCGCCGCCCTGAATCATGAAGTTATCGATGACACGATGAAAGATGGTGCCGTCATAAAAGCCGCTGCGGGCGTAAGCCAGAAAATTGGCAGCGGACAGGGGAGCATTGTCAAAATCCAGTTCAATGTGGATGTCGCCGTAGTTGGTTTTTAAAACAATCATGATGCACTGTGCTCTTAAGGTATAAATGGATGGTGATATCGTTTAATTGTCATGTATCGGTGCGGTCGGGCAAAAAAATGGCCGGATTGGGGCTGTTTGCCAGCGCTCGGGCACGTTTAAACCGCCATCGCCTCTTATGAGAAAGGCTGCGAATCGTTATACTAATGGCTTTGAGCCTCCTGAGAAAGCAGAATTGCCACTATGACAGACGCAAGCAAAACCGATCACGCTGAAATCCCCGCGAATGCTGACAAGTCCGACAGCAAGGGTCCATCAAATTTTATCCGGCATCTGGTGGATCAGGACCTGGCGGCAGGCAAACATGGTGGCCGCGTTCAGACCCGGTTCCCGCCCGAACCCAATGGCTTCCTGCACATTGGTCATGCTAAATCGATCTGCCTGAACTTTGGTCTGGCGCAGTCCTATTCCGATGCCGGTTATACAGGCGCCTGCAATCTGCGTTTTGATGACACCAACCCGGAAAAAGAAAGCCAGGAGTATATCGACGCCATTCGTGAGGACATCCGCTGGCTGGGTTTCAACTGGCAGGGTGATATTCGTTATACCTCGTCCTATTTTCAGCATCTCTACGATTTTGCCGTTGAGCTGATTCGTCTGGGCAAGGCGTATGTGTGCAGTCTGACACCGGACCAGGCGCGCGAGTACCGTGGCACCCTCACCGAACCCGGCCGTGACAGCCCGTTCCGCAGTCGCACTATCGAGGAGAACCTGGACCTGTTCACCCGCATGCAGGCGGGCGAGTTTGACAACGGGGCGCACAGCCTGCGCGCAAAAATAGACATGGCATCGCCCAACATCAACATGCGTGACCCGGTTATTTACCGCATTCGCAGCATCAACCATCACCAGACCGGGGAAACATGGAAGGTGTACCCGATGTACGACTACGCGCACTGCATTTCCGATGCGTTGGAACATGTCACGCATTCGCTGTGTACGCTGGAGTTTGAAGATCACCGGCCACTGTATGACTGGATCCTGCAGAACCTGCCGGATGAGTCGTTGAATGCCGCCTGTGTCGCGCTGGGCAACAAAACTGCGGAGTCGGCTTATGTGATGCCGCAACAGACCGAGTTTGCGCGCCTGAATATCAACTATACGGTGATGAGCAAGCGCAAACTGAAAGAGCTGGTGGAGCTGGGCCTGGTCTCGGGCTGGGATGATCCGCGCATGCCGACCCTGTCGGGCCTGCGCCGCCGTGGCTTTACCCCGCACAGCATTCGTCACTTCTGCGACATGATTGGCATGAGCCGCAGTGAGAGCATTGTTGATGTGGGGATGCTGGAGAGCAGCATTCGTGATGATCTGGATAGCAACGCCCCGCGTGCCATGTGTGTGTTGCGTCCGTTAAAAGTCACGTTGAGCAACTATCCGGCCGGCAAGCAGGAACTGCTGCAATTGCCGAAACATCCTAAAAAAGATATCGGGCACCGTGAGCTGCCATTTGCAGCGGAGTTGTTTATCGACCGTAGCGACTTTGAAGAAGTACCACCGCCCGGTTTTAAACGCCTGACCACAGGTTCGGAAGTGCGCCTGCGTGGAGCCTACGTGATTCGTTGCGACGAAGTCATCAAGGATGATGCAGGCGAGGTGATTGAGTTGCGTTGCAGCTATGATGACCAGACCCTGGGGCAGAACCCGGTAGGTCGCAAGGTCAAGGGTGTGATTCACTGGGTGCCAGCCGCCACCGCAGTCGCGGCTGAAGTCCGTATTTATGACAGATTGTTCCTGAATGCCAATCCCGACGACAGGGCATTTGATGATTTCAAGGACAGCCTGAACCCGGACTCATTGCAGGTGCTGACCGGTTGTCTGGCAGAGCCGTCGCTGGCGCTGGCAGCAGCCGAAGACAGTTTTCAGTTTGAACGCGAAGGTTATTTCTGTGTTGACCGCATTGACAGTGAGCCAGGCAAACTGGTGGTCAACCGTACGGTCAGCCTGCGAGACTCATGGGCGAAGATATCAGGATGATGAATAACGATTTACAGATCTACAACACGCTGTCACGCAAAAAAGAGCGCTTTGTGCCCATGCAGCCGGGCAAGGTGAACCTGTATGTCTGCGGTGTCACGACCTACGATTACTGCCATATTGGTCACGCACGCATGTTTGTTGCCTTCGATGTCATCGTGCGTTATTTGCGTTATCTGGGTTATGACGTCAATTATGTGCGTAATATCACTGATATAGATGACAAAATCCTGCGCCGCGCCAAGGAAAACGATGAGTATTTTGCCGACCTGACAGAGCGATTTATTGCCGCTTCGCATGAAGACGAAGCAGCCCTGTCTGTTTTGCGTCCTGATCACGAGCCGCGCGCTACCGCGCATATCACTGAGATCATTACCATGATCGAGAAGCTGATTGCGCAGGAGTATGCCTATCGCGCCAGCAACGGCGATGTGTATTACGCAGTGCGGCAATTTGATGGTTACGGCAAACTCTCCAACAAGAACCCGGAGGAGTTGCTAGCTGGCGCCCGCATCGAAGTCGGTGAGCTGAAGCGTGATCCGCGTGATTTTGCGTTATGGAAGGCGGCCAAAGACGAGGAAGTGGGCTGGGACTCGCCCTGGGGTTATGGTCGACCGGGTTGGCACATTGAGTGCTCGGCAATGTCGACTTGCTGCCTGGGGGAGTCGTTCGATATCCATGGCGGTGGCTCCGATCTGATGTTCCCACATCACGAAAACGAGATTGCACAATCGGAAGCAGCCACTGGCAAACATTTAGCCAATTACTGGATGCATAATGGATCGGTGCGAGTCGACAATGTAAAGATGTCGAAGTCGCTGGGCAATTTTTTCACGGTGCGTGAGGTGTTGGCCAGGTATCCGGCAGAAGTGGTGCGCTATCTGCTGGTGGCAAGCCAGTATCGTAGCCCCATCAACTATTCGGATCAGGGGCTGGAACAGGCAGCAGCGGCGTTGGAGCGGCTGTATCTGGCAATTCGTGATGCGGGCGCGGAGACAGCCCGTGACTTGACCAACAGCCGTTATGAAAAAGCGTTTCGCCAGGCCATGGATGACGATTTTAATACGCCTGAGGCCGTGGCTATCCTGTTTGAACTGGCACGGGACCTGAATAAGGCGAAAGCTGAGGACCCGGCGCATGCGGGTGAGCTGGCGAGACTGCTGGTGAAGCTGAGTGGGGTTCTGGGCCTGTTGCAGGGTTCAGCGGAGGACTTTCTTCGCAATAGCGCTGCTGACGTGGATGCGGCGGCCATTGATGATCTGATCGCGCAGCGGCGACAGGCGCGTCAGGACAAGAACTGGGCGCTGGCGGATGAGATTCGCGATAAACTTAATGCCATGAAAGTGGTGGTGGAGGATGGCGCGGATGGCAGCCGCTGGCGTATTGAAAGGGAGTAGAATTTCCAATCAATCGTTGACGGACCTGCCCTCCATGAGTATTATGCCGTCCTCGCGATGACGATGGTATGTTTTCGGGGCGAATTCGGGGTATAGCGCAGTCTGGTAGCGCGCCTGCTTTGGGTGCAGGATGTCGGGAGTTCAAATCTCTCTACCCCGACCAATTTCGCAAACGTATACATTGGTCATTACGATCGACAGTTGATTTATGGTGGTTGTAGCTCAGTTGGTAGAGCCCCGGACTGTGACTCCGGTTGTCGTGGGTTCGAGCCCCATCAGCCACCCCATATTCCCAGCGCATCCCGTTGAAGGTCTGTTTTCCGGCAAGGAGGCAGACCGGGTTGTCAGCAGCGGAGCAGAGCCTGCTTTGCGCCCGTAGCTCAATCGGATAGAGCACCGGCCTTCTAAGCCGGGGGTTGCAGGTTCGATTCCTGCCGGGCGCGCCAAACATAATAGGTCACCTTAGGGTGGCCTTTTTTGTTTGGCGCGCCCGGCAGCAGAATTGAACCTGCCGGTTCGACAAAACGGCAGGAAAGCCGTTTTGGATGACCGCAGGTCACCCGTAGGGCAAGGGCCATGGATGGCCCGCGTCATTCCTGCCGATTCGGCTATGTTCGAGAGCGGCCCGGTCAGCGGGTAGCAGATCCAGCCCGACCGCCTCCTTTCACGGATCACCCGGCGGGGCGGAACTCAACCTCGCAGCTGCGCTGCTCGGGATTCAGACAGTCCTCCCGCTGATCGGGTGATCCGCAAAAGGAAAAGCGCGGCCTGATTGGGCTGAATGCTGCCACCCGCTACCCGGGCCTTGTGCAAGCGTCGAAGGGAGCTGGGATCTCGCGGACTTACACACCGACCCGGGGAATCGTTTGCCGGTACTCCAGCGGGCAGGCGATCAGGTCATCCTGGCCGGTGTCCAGTGGTCCGGCGTAGGGAATCAGGTCATAGGCGCCGCTGATGCGTGATTTGCCGTCTTTGCGGCGGTTCTTGCTGCCGTCAGAGTTGCGTTTGTTGAACTGCAGCAGCACGTAGTTCTCCGGCAGGCACTGCATGATTTCGTCGCGGGTTTTGAATGACAGGGCATTGCCGTAGCTCAGTTCACAGATGATCAGTGGCCGGTAGCGCTGCAGGGTTTTCTGCAAGCCCTGCAGGGCCGGTTTTTCAAAACCCTCCACGTCAATCTTGATCATGTGCAGATAGTCTGGTGGGTTGTCGGCAAAGTAATCGTCTCCCCGTATCAACTCCAGCTCGCCGAGCAGGACATTGCCCTTTTCAGTGGTGCTTTCGTCAAAAGAGCCAATGCCGGCGTTATCGCCGGTAGGGGCATAGAACGCCTGCAGGGTGTTGTCATCGCTCAGGCCCAACGACTCTACCTTGATGTTGCGTATCGCATTCAGTCGAATCTGATGCGCCAGGCGCTCGCGGACTGGCGCATAGGGCTCAAAGGCGATGACAGATTTGGCGCGTTGCGACATGAATAACGAATGCTGGCCGACATTGGCGCCGACATCCACAAACACACCGTCGTGTTCGGCAATGGCCTCAATCGCGTCCCGCATGAAATACAGCAGTGGTTTTTCAAATGCGCCGTAGAAATAAATGGCGAAATCAATGTTGTTACTCAGATTGCCATGATATTCCAGACCAAAAAAATCCGAAGTGAATTCATAGGCGGGCGCGTAGCCGCGTCTGCGCATCTGTTTGTAGATGGCGCGGGGCAGCGCGCCCGGCAGTCGCTGTTTCTGGTGCCACAGCAGCATCAATAATCGTTTCATCGGGAAATCCATGACCGATATGTCGAAACGCTCATTTTAGGAATAATTTTGCTCATGCTGTCAACTCCGGCAGGACGATTTCGTTGTTATACTGCCTGCTGACAAATTCGGAGACAGTGTATGTTAGCGTTTATTGGTGGCACCGGCCTGAATCAGTTGCCCGGTTTTGAGGTGGAACGGGTGGCCCAGGTGCAGACGCCGTATCAGGATGCGGCGGTGCCGGTTGCGCGCGGCCATCTGCCGGGTGATTCAGCGGCCGTGCATTTTCTGCCGCGTCATGGGGACGGACATACAGTGCCGCCACATCGTATCAACTATCGCGCCAATATGTTTGCTCTGCGCGAGCTGGGGATCACCTCGGTGCTGGCCGTTAATGCGGTGGGCGGTATCCATCGACAGATGGGGCCTGGTGTCATCGCCATTCCGGAGCAGATCATTGATTACACCCATGGTCGGGCACACACCTATTTTGACGGCGATGCGGTTGATATTGAGTCTGTGGACCGTTTCACGGCCAGTGTCACTCACATCGATTTTACCGAGCCTTATAACAGGTCGCTGCGGCAGTTGTTAATGGCCAGTGCAGATGAGCTGAATCTGCCGGTCTGGCCGCAGGGTGTCTATGGCGCCACGCAGGGGCCGCGGCTGGAAAGCGTGGCTGAAGTCCGCCGTCTGCAGAATGATGGCTGCGATATGGTGGGTATGACCGGCATGCCTGAGGCGGCGCTGGCACGTGAACTGGGTCTGGCGTATGCCAGCGTGTGTCTGTCGGTGAACTGGGCGGCGGGTCTGTCAGACGATGTCATCACCATGCCTGCCATCCGTGCGGTGCTGGCGCAGGGCATGGATCAGATTCATCATCTGTTACTTACAGCGGCGCGCCGCTTCCCGGAAATGCGCTAGCGGGAGGCGCTGGCGGCTCGTAGGGGAATACCTGCACCAGAACGCCGATGGCCGGGTGATCGAGGTAGTGAAATTCATTGCTGCGCATGGGCCGGCTGTCGTTCATGGCAAAGACCTGTGATGCATAGTAGCGTTCTGTTAGCGCTGGTTGATTGTCTGATGCAGTGCTGATCAGGTCAGGTGTCTGTTCAGGCAGGTCTGGTGCGAAGGGCGACTGTGGCAACTGCAGCATGTTCGACTGCTCCGGTGGCTGACTGTTGAGCTGGCTACTGAAACGGGCCAGCCATAAATTGGTGTCCAGCAGCACACGGTCCCGCGATTGATTGAAACGAATGGTCAGTGTGCCTTCAAGCTCATGATGCTGACCAAACTGGCGGCCACCGGCAATGGCGATGGGCGTGGCATCTGGCGCCCGTAATACCGGCTGGCGCCAGGCATTGTGATACAGCACCCGGTAAGCCGTTGACTGCGTCAGGGCCCGATTGGTCTGGGTAAAGTCGTGATCTGCGGCGAGCAGGGCGACAAACGCATCGCGCAAGGTATCCGGCAAACGGTAATTACTGCTGCGCAACGCGTTGGGTCCGGGTGATAACAGGGGCTCATCACTGTCCCCGTCTACGGCAATCTCATTGTTTGGCATCCGGGTTGCCGAGACTGGCTGCAGCACGCTCCAGTCATCCAGGCTCAGGTGTTTCAGCAGGCTGTCCAGTTCGCGCGTTTGCTCTGGATAACTGAGCGCCAGGTCCTGGGTGGGCCATTGCTCCTGCTGCAGGTTGGAGTTCTCATGCGCAAACACGGTAACTTCAATCTGATACCAGCGATTGCCGTCCTGTGCTGATGCAGTTATAGCAGTGGCCATCAAGCAAATGCTGACAAAGGTCGGCGTCGCCAAAACCAGGTGAGACACAAACTGTTGTAATGATGCTGGGACGAGGGAAATTTTCATTGGAACCTTGTGCGCAGGTAAGCTTCTATTTTTGCCTAGTGTTACGGTATAGTCAATCCGGGGAGTTTGCAGCACGCAGGTAAGTAAAAACAAAAACAACAAAAGCTCAAAAGCTCAAAAGCGCAAAAGCGCAAAAGCGCAAAGCTGAAAAAGGTAGGGAGCCCTGACTGCATATGGCCCATATCCGAAGATTCATGAGTAAGCTCAACACGATCGTCAATGCGTATTACCGGCTGCCTGCCGAGCTACAGACACTGGTCTGCATCGTGCTGTGGGTGTGTATCGCGATTTTGATGCGAATAGCCTTTATTGGCGGCGGTCTGCCATCTGACATCGAAATATGGATAACGCTGGTTGTGTTTCTGGTGGGTCTGGCCAGTGGCCCAATAGTAGGCTGTGTGACTGCGATGGTGTGTGCCGCATTGATGAGTCCGGGTGGACTATTTGTAAGCGTCGAAACCGTTGATGCTGAGTTCTGGGTCAGAAGCACAGGGCTGTTTGGCGGAGGTTTACTTGGGGGGCTGTTGCAGCGCCTGATCAGTTGGTTGCAATCCGAGCTGTACGTGGCGCAGCATCATGTCAGGGGTACCGGTCTGCCCAATGAGAAGGCGACCATCAAATACCTTGAGAAAGTGTTGAAGTCTGCCAGTCTCGATACTCAGGAGCTGGACTTGCTCAATGTCCGTGTGAACAACCTGGACCATATCCGTCAGAGCGCGGACAAAGAAACTACCAATCAGCTGATTCGAGCACTGGCGGAGCAGCTTAAGGCCCGGTTGGGTGAGGGGGCTCATGTTAGTCAGCTGTCTGACAACGAGCTGTTGGGTATCCAGGTTGGGCAGGATCTTGACGCATCCAGTATGCAGAAACTGGTCGAAGAACTGCTGGCAAAGCCCGTTAGTATCAATGGCAAAGACTACCAGTTGACCGCTAGCGCTGGCCTGCATCGCAAAGGCAGGCATGACACAGAGAATAACCCGCAGGCTTTGGTCGACCAGGCAGCAAAAATGGCGAGCGCTGCCCAGGCCGATAAACAGAGCTTAAAATCCAGCGGTAAGAATGAAGCTATTCATGATTTTGGTGGCGATGCAGACGGTGCAGAATTGCGTGCTGCCATGGATAAGCATGAGTTCTCGCTCTTCTACGAGCCCAGGCTGAATACCCGCACGGGATACTTTTCTGCACTGCAGGGTATTGTGCATTGGCATCACCCGCAAAAAGGAGATCTGTTACTGGATGATTTTAAATCCATGTTGAAAGATCCCGCGTCGGTTCAGGGGCTTTGTGGCTGGATGTTAAAGCTGGCGTTCGCAGATGCGGACGAGTGGGCGCGTCACAACTACCAATTCAGGATCACGGTGGACGTCACCATCAACGATAGATTGTGTGCGCCCGCGCTCGCCTATGCCCTGGCTGAATCTTCCAAACGAAAGTTCAAACCGGGATGGCTTGGAATTGAAGTCAGTGAGCAGTCGTTACGGGCTGCAGACGCGAAGAGCACGAATTATCTTGAAAAACTGAAAAAGAATGAAGTATCAATAATAGTGTCAAATTTCGGAGTAGGAGGCACAAACGTGCAGGACCTGTTCATGATGTCAGTAGATGCCATCAAATTTTCACCAAAGATCATTAAAACGGCCCTTCTGCACACGGAAAAGCGTCGAGAATTGGCATCCACGATAAAATTGATTCATTCCCGCGGTTTATTGAGCATTGCTGATGGTGTTGCAACCAGTGACGGTTTAAAAATGTTGCGAGCACTGGAATGCGCAGAGCTTCAAGGGCCAATGATAAGCAAGGCGCTGCCGAAGGTTTCTATTCCCTGGGCCCGCCTGAGGGTATGACACATGCACCCACCACTAGTGAACAGACTCGCAATACTGTTTACTCCAAGCCAGCACCTTATCTTCATCAACGGGCCTGGATACCAAATAACCCTGAAAAGCATCACAACCACATGTCTTCAGATACTGCAGCGTCGCCTCAGTTTCTACGCCTGCTGCCACTGATCTGATACCGAGACTGCCTGCCAGCTCTACGCTGCATTTGATTATGGAGCGGGCTTCTTCAGAATCATCGGCGATGCGGACAAAATCCTTGTCAATTTTGATTTCACTAAGAGGCATCCTGACCAGATAGAGCATTGAGGAAAAACTGGTACCAAAGTCGTCGATCGCCAACTGGAACCCGAGTTTGTGAAATTTATTCAGTGCCTGCAAAAGGTCTTCGGGGTCTTGCATGACACTGGACTCACCTATTTCTATGACGATGCTGGTCGGATCGACACCGGTTTGCTGGCATATTTCCTGTAGTTTTTCCGGCATATCCTGATCTTCCAAGCATTTCACACTCAGATTCAGCGACAGGGTCAAAGGTGCCGCGGAAAACTCTGTGTGCGAGTTACGCCTGGACAGAAACGGAGACGCCTGGATTGTGCTGAGGCAGCGTAGCCCGCGCCTTGCTATATTGCATGTGAGCACGCTCATTAAATGGCTGTTTTCAGCCAGAGGTACAAATACATCGGGTGTGATAGTGCCTTTGCCTTCAATCTCCCATCTTGCCAGGGCTTCGAAACCGATAAGGCTGCCCGTTACGCAATCCAGCTTGGGTTGATAGCGCAATGTCAGCAGATCTTTTTCTATCACCTCAATCAGGTCCGACTGCGTTGGCATCCAGTTTTTGTTGTGAACCTGCCCCTGCCAGGCATTACGATTGATGAGTCCGCGTTTGCCAGCATTGAGGTACAGTTTTAGCAGTTGCAGCACTTTTTCGGCTGGCGCGGGTTTATGCAGAATACCGAGCACGATCAATTCCAGTCCGGTTGCATGCTGTGCGATGGTGTCCAGTGAACTGTTATCGAGGTTGCTTAAAATGACCAGCTGGGCTCTCGGGTTTAACTCTACCAGTTGATCAACCATGCGAAGACAGTCCTGCATGGACATTTCGATATCAGCGATGATGACATCGGGCTCGAACAGGGCGAGCTGCGCAAAAAACGCAATGTTGGTATCGGTGGTGATAACCTCAAATCCACTGGTTTTGGCCAGGGACTGGAGAGTCTGGCTAACAGTGGGGTCGTCATTGATGATCAGCAGTCGTTTCTTTCTCATTAATCGCTCATTGCTGGGGCGCTCGGGTTCGGCCGCTTCCTTCTTGCGATAGAGTGCCATCTATAGGGCGTCAACAGAGTATGACGATGCAATGCGCTGCAGGCACTCGCCCTGTATTCTTGCGCAGAGCCTGAGATGAGTCAATGTTCATTGGGTAATAGATCCGGGCAGTTTTTCACTCTGTGTAAGAGTCTGGTACTCTTAACTGAGGCAACTGAATAAGTTAACAATAATGTCTATCAAAACAAAGGTGAAGAGCTGATGGATGCAATAACACATGGCCTGCAGGCACTGGCTGGATTCTTGTGGGGCATCCCCCTGATTATTCTGCTGGTGGGTGGTGGTGTCTATTTTGCGGTCATCAGCCGTTTGCAACCTTACCGCTATTTTCCTCATGCCATTGCCATTCTCAGCGGACGTTATGACAACAAGGACGACCCAGGCGATCTGAGTCATATACAGGCCTTGTCGGCTGCGCTGTCCGGGACCTTGGGCATGGGCAATATTGCCGGCGTGGCACTGGCCATTGGTCTGGGTGGCCCCGGTGCCGTGTTCTGGATGTGGGTAACAGCCGTGGTCGGCGTCGCCACCAAATTCTTCACCTGCACGCTGGCGGTTATGTACCGTGGCAAGGACAGTCGCGGTGATGTGCAGGGCGGCCCCATGTATATTATCCGTGAAGGCCTGAGCAAGCGCTGGCACTGGTTGGCGACGCTGTTTGCGGCAGCGGCACTGGTCGGTACCTTACCGATTGTACAGATCAATCAGCTGACCCAGGTCATGCGGGAAGTGGTGTTTGTGCCGGCTGGCCTGGCCAACGGCAACGAACCCTTCCTGTTCAATCTGTTGTTTGGGCTGTTTGCGGCCGCGCTGGTTGCCTCAGTCATCTTTGGTGGCGTCAAACGTGTAGGCTATGTTGCCGTGCGCCTGGTGCCGTCAATGGTGGCGCTGTACATGATCATGACGCTGCTGGTACTGGCCGTTCACGTGACGGAATTGCCGGGCTATTTATGGTTGATCGTACGTGAGGCGTTCTCGCCTCAGGCCGTGGGCGGTGGTCTGGTCGGGGTAATGACCATTGGTGTGATGCGCGGTGCATTCTCCAATGAAGCCGGCATCGGCACCGAGGTTATGGCGCACGGTGCCGCCAAGACCGAAGAGCCGGTGCGAGAGGGGCTGGTGGCGATGATGGGGCCGGTGATTGATACCCTGATCGTCTGTACCTGCACGGCGCTGGTGATTCTGGTGACCGGCGTCTGGCAGGACGGTCTGGTGGACGGTGTCACCATGACAGCCATGGCCTTTTCCCAGGTGTTGCCGGGCAATGTCGGCGCCTACTTGATTGCCTTTGTGGTCCTGATCTTTGCGTCCAGCACCATGTTTACCTTCTGGTACTATGGCGCCAAGTGTCTTGGTTTCCTGATAGGGGCCCACCGACAGGACAGTTACAAGTATTATTACACGCTGTTGGTACTGGTCGGCGCCATCATCCCGCTGGAGGCAGTGTTTGCCATTATCGATTCGGGTTATGCGTTGATGGCAGTGCCCACGATGACGGTCACCTTTCTGTTAGCAGGCAAGGTTACCGCCGCGGCGCGGGATTATTTTGATCGTCTCCGACGCGGGCCGGATGATCCGGCAGCGGTGGCCCCAAAATCTACTGCTGAGCCGTAAGCCGAAGCTGATCAAGCGTCTTGTTGATGAATTCGATGCGGGCCACGGCCTGCTCCTGCCCGTGTGTGAACCCCAGCTGGGTAGGGCCGGTGAGCTTGTACAGGCGCGAATGTTTCTGCACCAGTTGCACGATGGACAATGGGTCTACACGGGTGTGCTGTCGGAACACAATGCGTCCGGTCTGAGCGCTGGCGTCAATCTTGTTGATGCCCATGGCCTCAGCACGCAATTTCAGCTCAGTCACTGAAAACAGGATGCGGGCGGAATCGGGTAGCAGGCCAAAACGGTCAATCATTTCAATCTGCAGATCACGCAGTTCTTCATCGTCGCGGGCACCGGCAATGCGTTTGTACATGATCAGGCGGGTGTGGATATCGGGCAGGTAGTCTTCCGGTATCAGTGCCGGTACCCGCAGGTTGATTTCGCTGCCGCTTTGCAGCACCAGATCGATATTGGGCGTACGACCTTCCCGAATGGCCTTGACGGCTTCTTCCAGCATTTCCGTGTACAACGTAAAACCGATCTTCTGCATGTGACCGGTCTGTTCCTCGCCCAGAATTTCGCCGGCACCGCGAATCTCCAGATCGTGGCTGGCCAGCGTGAAACCGGCGCCCAAGGTGCTGGCTGCGGTGATGGCATCAAGACGTTTGTTGGCGTCCGCGGACATCGATTTTTGCGGCGGTGTCAGCAGGTAGGCATAAGCCTGGTGGTGAGAACGGCCAACGCGTCCGCGAAGCTGGTGCAGTTGCGCCAGACCCAGTTTGTCAGCCCGGTCGATGATGATGGTATTGGCGCTGGGAACATCGATGCCGGTCTCGATAATGGTTGAACACACCAGAATGTTGTAACGCTTGTGATAGAAGTCGGCCATGATGACTTCCAGTTCACGTTCCGGTAGCTGCCCGTGAGCTACACAAACCCGTGCCTCAGGCACCAGTTCGCGCAGATGTTCGGCAGTTCGCTCAATGGTTTTGACTTCGTTGTGCAGATAGAACAGTTGGCCGCCGCGCAACAGTTCGCGCAGGATGGCCTCTTTGACCAGGCTGTCCTGCTGTTCGCGAATGAAGGTTTTAACCGACAGGCGTTTGGCCGGTGGCGTCACAATAAGGGACAGGTCGCGCACGCCGGACATGGCCATGTTCAGTGTGCGCGGAATTGGTGTTGCTGTCAGTGTCAGGATATCGACCTCCGCACGCAATGCCTTGATGCGCTCTTTCTGCTGCACGCCAAACCGATGTTCCTCATCAATGATCAGCAGACCCAGGTCTTTGTACTTGATTGAATTCTGTAACAGCTTGTGAGTACCGATAACAATGTCGACCTTGCCAGTGCGAATCTTTTCCAGCGTGGCATCCTGCTCCTTGCCGGAACGGAACCGCGAGATCAGATCAATATTGACTGGCCAGTCAGCAAAGCGGTCACGGAAACTGTCATGGTGCTGTTGCGCAAGCAGGGTGGTCGGCACCAGCATCACCACCTGTTTGTGGTTCTGTACGGCAATGAAGGCTGCCCGCATCGCCACTTCGGTTTTGCCAAAGCCGACGTCGCCACACACCAGTCTGTCCATGCTGCGGGCGGACTGCATATCGGCGATCACGCCATTGATGGCGTCAAGCTGATCCGGGGTTTCTTCAAACGGAAAACTGGCGGCAAATTTGTCGTAGTCGATGTCGTCACAGCGGAACGGGAAACCACCGCGGGATTCGCGTTTGGCATAAATATCCAGCAACTCCACCGCCGCATCGCGGATTTTCTCGGCAGCCTTGCGCTTGTTCTTCTGCCACTGATCGCTGCCCAGATTGTCGAGCGGGGCCAGCTCGGGATCAGCGCCGCCATAGCGACTGATCAGGTGCAGGGAGGCGACCGGCACATACAGTTTGGCCTGGTTGGCATATTCCAGGGTCAGGAACTCGGCAGTTTCATCCTCGATGGTCAGTGTCTGCAGCCCGCAATAACGTCCGACACCATGATCAATATGCACTACCGCTGCGCCCAGGTGCAGCTCGGTCAGGCTTTTGATAATAAAGTCAGTGTTGTCCTGGGCGCGGCGACGCCGTCGACGCTGCGCAATTTTCCGGCCCAGCAGCTGGGTCTCGGTAATCATCATCAGCTTTTCTGAGGGCAATAGCAGGCCTTTGTCCAGCGATGCGATGCAAATGCCAATGCTTTGTGAGCCGGCTACAAACGCCTGCCAACTGGCAACCGGCACCGGGCTGAGTCCGGCACTGCGCAGCAGCTCGGTCAGCACTTCGCGGCGCCCGGCGCTTTCGGCGCAAAACAGCACACGAAAGCCATCATGTTGCATCAGGAAAGTTTTCAGGGCCTGCAACGGTTCTGCGCGTGTGTTGTCGGCGGCCAGACTGGGAAAGTCACTGCCAGTGCCGACTGTTTCGTCGCCGCTTTGCAGGGAAATGCTGCTGAAATTCCTGATATGTCGAAAGACATCCTCGGGTGACAGGAACAACGTTGCGGGCGCCAGAATCGGGCGCTGGCGATCATGGCGACGATCTTCGTAACGCGACTCGATATCATGCCAGAAGCGAAGTGCCGGCGGCTCCATCTGCCGGCTGCGCACAATCAGCGTATCGGCTGGCAGGTATTCGAACAGATGGCTGAGGTCGTCAAAGAACAGTGGCAGATAGTACTCGACACCGGCACTCTGAATGCCCTCGCTGATATCCTGATACAGGGTACATTGCCGGGTATCAACATCAAATAACTCACGAAAGCGTGCGCGGAAGCCCCGGCGGCCGTTTTCGTCAAGCGGGTATTCCTTGCCGGGCAGCAGGCGGATATCGGTCACTTTCTCCAGCGATAACTGGGTTTCCGGGTCAAAAATGCGCAACGATTCGATCTCGTCGTCAAACAGATCAATTCGGTAGGGCAGCTTACTGCCCATCGGGAAGATGTCCATGATGGCGCCGCGCACAGTGAATTCACCGTGTTCATACACCGAGTCGACGTATTGATAGCCGGCGTTGACCAGACGCTGGCGCAGGGTATCGGTATCCAGCGTTTCACCGGTGCTCAGCTGTAGACTGTTGCCCTGCACATAGGCGGGAGGCGGCAGGCGGTGCATGGCGCTGTTGACCGGTACAATCAATATGCCGCGGCGCATGTCTGGCAGGTGATACAACGCATTCAGGCGCTCGGAGACAATGTCCTGATGCGGTGAAAAGGTATCGTAGGGCAGCGTTTCCCAGTCCGGAAACGTGTAAACCGGCAGCGCGTTGTGCTCGCCGCCGGCTGTTTTGTCACCGCTGGCGCCGGCGCTAAAAAACTGTAGCTCACGGCGCAGCTGCTCGGCTTCCTCACTGCTGTTGGTGATGACCAGAAGCGGGCCGGGCGCCTGTTGAGCGGCCTGCACCAGCGCCAGACTGAGCTGGCTGTCGGGCAGCACCGGCCATTGCGCAGAATGCCTGGCAGCGGGCAACTCGGGGCGTAATAGGTTGAATGCAGGCATGATGTCGGGCTTGTTGATGGCAATGGGCGCGTATTCTGGCACAATCGAGAGTCAATCCCAACCGGCCTGTATTGCCCGGACGGGGTCCGCACCGGTCTGCATGGCATCCGCGGCCACCGACTTTAATCGCCTGCTGTGCGGCCGATAAAGTTGCACCGACGCCTCAATAACAAGATAATATGCGCCGTCTTCAGAACCCAGTTTAATTCACTCGACGAGCAGACAGGTACCCCACGTGACAAGACCCAGCCCGGACGACTATTTCAGTGATTGGAAGCAACGCGAGGCACTCGCTCAGGAAATGATTCCTGTTGTGGGCCGACTTTACAGTGAGCGCAATGTTGGCGTATTCATTTACGGCCGCGCCCTGCATAACAAATCTGTTACCAGCATCATGAAATCCCATCGTTTTGTGCGTCAGGTCGGTCGCAACGAAATGTCCGAGTTCGAGAGTCACCCGGTGTTGATGGCCTTTGCCAAACTGGACCTGTGGCACTGCCAGATTGACCTGGGCAAGCTTACCGTCAAGTACATGGAATTGCAGGAAAAAGGCAATGCACCGGATGTCGATTCCTATGTTGCCGACGAGTTAAAGAGCCTCGTGGGTGTCAAAACACCGCCCAGCGAAAAATCTCAGGATATCGTGCTCTACGGGTTTGGCCGCATTGGCCGTCTGATTGCCCGTCTGTTGATCGAGCGCACCAGTACTGGCGAAGTGATGCGTCTGCGTGCCGTTGTCGTCCGACCTGGCCAGGAAGGTGACCTGATCAAGCGTGCCAGCCTGTTTACCACAGACTCTGTGCATGGCGCTTTCCAGGGCACGGTGCGTATCGATGAAGAAAACAATTGTCTGATAGCCAACGGTAACGTCATTCATATCATTTATGCCAATGGTCCTGACGATATCGACTATACGCAGTATGGTATCAACGATGCACTGGTGATCGACAATACCGGCAAGTGGCGCGATGAAGCCGGCCTGTCTTTGCACCTGAAGTCCAAAGGGGCGGCCAAGGTCATGCTGACGGCGCCGGGCAAAGGCAACCTGAAAAACATTGTATATGGTATCAACCATGACCAGATCAGCCCGGATGACACCATCATCACGGCGGCCTCCTGTACAACCAATGCCATCGCGCCAGTGCTGAAAGTACTCAACGACAAGTTTGGTGTGGTCAGTGGCCACGTGGAAACCGTACATGCCTACACCAATGACCAGAACCTGATTGACAATTACCATACCGGTAATCGCCGTGGCCGCAGTGCCGCGCTGAACATGGTGCTGACGGAAACCGGGGCCGCCAAGGCCGTGGTAAAGGCAGTGCCCGAGCTGGCCGGGAAACTCACCGGCAATGCTGTGCGCGTCCCCATCCCCAATGTGTCAATGGCTATCCTGATGCTGAACCTGGGTTCGGAGACCAGCAAGGTCGAAATCAACGAGTTTTTGCGCGTACTGGCACTGCACTCGCCATTGCAGGATCAGATCAGCTACACGCAGGACCCGGATGCGGTCTCCAGCGATTTTGTCGGCTCGCGCGAAGCGGCTATCGTCGACTCCACCGCGACCATTGTTGATGGCAACCGTTGCGTACTGTATCTGTGGTATGACAATGAGTTTGGTTACTGCAACCAGGTAGTGCGCATGGTCTACAAAATGGCCGGCGTCAGCTATCGGGTTTATCCGCGCGAAGCATAAACGCGGGATGTCGGTGCCCGGTTAGCCGGGTGCCGATTTTCGTTGGAAATAATAAAAAATTCTGGTAAATCAGCGGGCTTGGCACTATAATTGTGCGCGTTTTCACGGCACCCGCCGACACCTGTGCCGATTATTGGCGGCCATCGCCAATCATTCTTTGTCGGTAGTGTTATCTCTTAATGCCAGCGGCGAGCAAACGCTGCGATGCACGTGCATGACAAACAACTGTTAATCCTGAAAATTATGACTAGGCCTGATGAATGATCAGAATTAAGCGCGGGTTGGACTTACCTATCAATGGCGCTCCGGAACAGGCGATCCATGACGCCAGACCGGTCCGCACAGTGGCAGTCCTGGGGCATGACTACGTGGGCATGAAGCCCACCATGGAAGTCAAGGAAGGCGACAAGGTCAAGCTGGGGCAAACGGTTTTCACCGACAAAAAAACGCCGGGTGTTGTTTACACCGCCCCGGGCAGTGGTGTCGTGAAGTCCATCAATCGCGGCGAGCGCCGGGTTTTCCTGTCGCTGGTGATTGAACTGGATGACAATGATAACGAGGCTGTCAGCTTTGCCAGCTATCCGGATGCCGACATTGCAACGCTGGCGCGTGAAAAAGTCGTTGAGAACATGCTTCAGTCCGGCTTGTGGACGGCGCTGCGTACCCGCCCGTTCAGCAAGGTGCCGGATCCGGAAAGCAAACCGTCCTCAATCTTCATCAACCTGATGGACAGCAACCCGCTGGCGTTGGACCCGGAAGTGGTCGCACGTGAGTATTCCCAGGATTTTGTGCGTGGCGTTAACGTGTTGGCGCGGCTGACCGAGGGCAAAGTATTCCTGTGCCGTCGTGAGGGCAGCTTTGACGGGCTTGAAAACGAAGCTTTTGCTGACAATGTTGTAATCGAGGCCTTTGCCGGTCCGCATCCGTCGGGGCTCAGTGGTACCCACATTCATTTCCTGGATCCGGTCAGCCTCAACAAGTGGGTCTGGACCATTGGCTTTCAGGATGTCATCGCCACCGGCAAGCTGTTTGCTACCGGTCAGCTGTGGACAGAGCGGCTGATCGCTCTGGCCGGCCCTCAGGTCAATCAGCCCCGTTTACTGCGTACCCGACTGGGAGCCAGCCTTAGCGAACTGACTGACGGCGAGCTGAATGAGGGTGAAAATCGCCTGGTGACCGGCTCCGTTCTGTCGGGCCGCAAAGCCAATGCGCCGGAAGATTTCCTGGGGCGTTATCACCAGCAGGTGACGGTGCTGCGCGAAGGTCGTGAGCGACCTCTGTTTGGTTATCTGTCTCCGGGCGCCAACCGACATTCCAACCTGGGGATTTACCTGAGCAGCCTGTTCAAAGGCAAAAAGCTCGACATGACAACCACAACCAATGGCAGCGAGCGCGCCATGGTGCCAGTTGGCACCTACGAGACAGTCATGCCGCTCGATATTCTGCCGACTCAGTTACTGCGTTCCCTGATTGTGGGCGATATCGAAACCGCCATGAATCTGGGTGCGCTGGAATTGGACGAAGATGATCTGGGTCTGTGCACCTATGTGTGCCCGGGCAAATATGAATACGGTCCGATTCTGCGTGACAATCTCACGCGAATCGAAAAAGAGACTTAATGGAAATCTGACACATGGGTCTGCGTAAAATACTCGATGATTTAGCGCCGCATTTTGAGAAAGGCGGCAAATACGAAAATATGTATCCACTGTATGAAGCGGTGGACACCATTTTCTACAGCCCGAGCAAAGTCACTGTGGCCGGCTCGCACGTGCGCGATGGTATCGATCTGAAACGTATCATGATCACGGTCTGGCTGTGTGCGTTCCCGGCCATGTTCTACGGTATGTACAATGTCGGCTATCAGGCCAACATGGCAATCGTCAACATGGGCCTGGAAGGGCTCGATGGCTGGCGCGGGGCAATCCTGGGTGTGCTGGCAGGCAATGATCCCGCCAGCATCTGGGACAACTTCTGGTACGGCGCTGTCCACTATATTCCGATTTACGCCGTGGTGTTCATCGTTGGTGGTTTCTGGGAAGTGCTGTTTGCTATCAAGCGTGGCCACGAAATCAACGAAGGCTTTTTTGTTACCTCCATTCTGTTCTCCCTGATTGTACCGGCCTCATTGCCGTTGTGGCAGGCAGCACTGGGTATCTCCTTTGGCATCATCGTGGGCAAAGAAGTGTTTGGCGGCACCGGCAAGAACTTCCTCAACCCGGCCCTCACCGGTCGTGCTTTCCTGTTTTTTGCTTATGCCCCACAGATTTCCGGTGACTCGGTGTGGACCGCAGTGGATGGTTTTTCCGGCGCCACCGCGCTCAGCCAGATCGCTACCGATGGCCTGCCGGCCCTGATGATGGCAACCGGTGAGCAACTGACCTGGCTGGATGCGTTCATCGGTCGTATGCAGGGTTCCATAGGCGAGGTGTCCACGCTGGCGATACTGATCGGTGCCGCAATACTGCTGATCACGCGCATCGCGTCCTGGCGAATCATGCTGGGTACGTTCCTGGGCATGGTGATTTTCTCGACCCTGCTCAACCTGATCGGCTCCGACACCAACTCCGCCTTTGCCACGCCCTGGTACTGGCACCTGGTGTTGGGTGGTTTTGCTTTCGGCATGGTGTTCATGGCGACTGACCCGGTGTCAGCATCAATGACCAACACCGGCAAATGGGTGTTCGGCATATTGATCGGTTTCATGGTCGTGATGATCCGTGTGCTCAACCCTGCGTATCCAGAAGGTATGATGCTCGCGATATTGTTTGCCAACCTGTCAGCTCCGCTGATCGACTATTTTGTCGTGAAAGCCAACATCAAACGGAGGATTGCCCGCAATGTCGTCTAATGTGAACTCCGTCGGGAATACCTTAAAAGTGGCTTTTGGCCTGTGCGTGGTGTGCTCCATTGTCATCTCCAGTGCCGCGGTGATCCTGAAGCCGATGCAGACAGCCAATGAGATTCTGGATCGCAACAAGAACATCCTGATCGCTGCCGGCCTGTTTGACCCGGAAGTGCATACCAATGCCGATGTCGCGGGCATGTTTGAAGAATTCACGCCGCGCATGGTAGATCTGGATGAAGGGCGCTACCTGACCGATGAAGAAATGCAGACGCTGGGGCTGGATCCGCAGACCTTCGACCAGCAGTCAGCCAAAAATGACCCGGCCATGTCCGAAGCGCTCACCGGGCAGGAAGATGTCGCCTCTGTGCGCCGACGTGCTGATTATGCCACCGTGTATGTCATCCAGAATGATCAGGATGAGTACGAAACCGTTGTTATTCCGGTCAGTGGTTATGGCCTGTGGGGCATCATGTACGGTTACCTGGCACTTGAAAGTGACGGCAACACCGTGCGGGGTATCGGTTTTTACGATCATCAGGAAACGCCCGGTCTGGGCGGCGAGATCAGCAACCCGCGCTGGCAGGAACAGTGGTTGGGCAAGCAGATCTACAATGATGAGCGCGACATTGCGTTCCGCGTTGTCAAAGGTGGTGGTCAGGGCGATTATCAAGTGGACGCGCTTTCAGGCGCGACTCTGACCAGCCGCGGTGTCGAGAACATGATTGAATTCTGGCTCGGGGAGCGTGGTTTCGCGCCTTTCCTGCGTAATGAAGTGCAGAGCTGAAGAGGATTAAACAATGTCGATGAATAAAACCATTCTGATCAAACCAATCTTTGCAGACAACCCGATTGCGCTGCAGATTCTTGGCGTTTGTTCGGCGCTTGCGGTTACCACCAGCCTGCAGGTAACGCTGGTGATGTGTATTGCACTGACCACGGTAACGGCCTTCTCCAATCTGTTTATTTCCACACTGCGCAATCGCATGCCCAGCAGTATTCGTATCATCATCCAGATGACGATTATTGCATCGCTGGTAATTTTGGTAGACCAGGTTCTGAAAGCCTTTGCCTACGAGATAAGCAAGCAGCTCAGCGTGTTTGTCGGTCTGATCATCACCAACTGTATTGTCATGGGCCGGGCCGAAGCCTTTGCCATGAAGAATCCACCGATCCCCAGTTTCCTGGACGGTATTGGCAATGGCCTCGGTTACAGCGTGGTGTTGATTGTTGTCGGTACGCTGCGCGAGCTGTTTGGTTCAGGCACACTGCTGGGTATCACTATTCTGCCAACAGTTGCCAATGGCGGCTGGTATCAGCCTAACGGTCTGATGCTGCTGGCACCGAGCGCCTTCTTCATTATCGGTTTCTTTATCTGGATTTTGCGCAACAAGTATGCCGAACAGGTTGAGAAAGACGAATTTGTCATGGCCCCGCACACTGCTGAGAAAGGAGCGCATTGATGGAACATTATCTGAGTCTTTTTGTCAGTGCGGTGTTTGTGGAAAACATGGCACTCATGCTGTTCCTGGGCATGTGTACTTTTCTGGCGGTGTCCAAGAAGGTAGAGACGGCCATCGGTCTGGGCATTGCTGTGGTGGTGGTGCAGGCGATCACCGTGCCAGTGAACAACCTGATTTTCCACTACCTGCTCAAGGATGGCGCGCTGGCGTGGGCAGGCATGCCCGATGTTGACCTCAGCTTTCTGGGTTTCCTGTGTTACATCGGCGTGATCGCGGCGATGGTGCAGATCCTGGAGATGTTTCTGGACAAGTTTGTGCCGGCACTTTACAACGCACTGGGTGTGTTTCTGCCACTGATCACTGTGAACTGTGCCATTCTCGGCGCCTCGCTGTTCATGGTGGAGCGTAGCTACACCTTCCCCGAGAGTGTTGTGTATGGCATTGGTGCCGGTTTCGGCTGGGCGCTGGCAATCGTATTGCTGGCCGGCATTCGTGAGAAAATGAAATACAGCGATGTGCCCGCAGGTCTGCGTGGTCTGGGCATCACGTTTGTCAGTACCGGCTTGATGTCACTTGGCTTCATGTCTTTCAGTGGTCTGACGCTGTAAACAGTTTTGTAACCCACGTTAAAGTGAAAAGGTTTCAGAAATAATGGATATCACAACGATTGTAGCTGGCGCATTGATGTTTACCGTCGTGGTAATGCTGCTGGTGATGTTGATTCTTGCCGCACGTGCCAAGCTGGTCAGTTCTGGTGACGTGAAGATCGAGATCAACGGTGACCCGGATAAGTCCATCACCGTACCGGCGGGTGGCAAGCTGCTTAACACGCTGGCGGACGCCGGTATTTACCTTTCCTCGGCCTGCGGTGGCGGCGGTACTTGCGCCCAGTGCAAATGCAAGGTCATGGATGGCGGTGGTTCCATGCTGCCAACCGAAGCGGGTCATTTCACCATGGGTGAAGCCAAGGAAAATTGGCGCCTGTCATGCCAGGTTGCAGTCAAACAGGATATGAAAGTTGAAGTTGATCCTGAGTTCTTTGGTGTCAAGCAGTGGGAATGCGAAGTTATTTCCAATCACAACGTGGCAACCTTTATTAAAGAGCTGGTGCTGAAGATTCCGGAAGGCGAAGTGGTCGATTTCCGCGCCGGTGGTTACGTGCAGCTGGAGATTCCAGCGCACGAAGTACAATACAAAGACTTTGAGATTGACGAACGATTCCGCGATGACTGGCAGAAGTTTGGTCTGTTTGATCTGAGCTCAAAGTGCAATGAAACCACGATCCGGGCCTACTCTATGGCCAACTATCCGGAAGAGTTCGGTATCATCAAATTCAATATCCGGGTAGCGACGCCGCCACCTCGCACCAATTATCCACCGGGTATCATGTCGTCCTATATCTTTAATATGAAGCCTGGCGACAAGATCAAGGTATTTGGTCCTTACGGCGAATTCTTTGCCAAGGAAACCGAGAACGAAATGGTGTTCATTGGTGGTGGTGCCGGTATGGCGCCCATGCGTTCACACATTTTCGACCAACTGTGTCGACTTAACAGCAACCGCAAAATCTCCTTCTGGTATGGTGCGCGTAGCAAAAAAGAAATGTTCTACGTTGAGGACTTTGACCAGCTGGCAGCCAAGCACGACAACTTTGTCTGGCATGTTGCGCTGTCTGAGCCGCAACCTGAAGACAACTGGACAGGTTACACCGGGTTTATTCACAACGTGGTGCGCGACCATTATCTGATTGATCATGAGGCGCCGGAAGACTGTGAGTACTACATGTGCGGTCCGCCCATCATGAACGCATCGTGCATCAAGATGCTGAAAGATCTCGGCGTAGAAGACGAAAATATCGCACTGGACGAATTCTCCTGATTTTACTGCGTGTGTCGCCCATTATCGATTTTCCCGGGCGACGCATCAGGGGCAGGAGTATGGAGCGGGGGGAGCAGAGGTGCTGTGTATTGGCAGTCCGGCTCCCCTGTCTGTTTCTGGTGTCTGTTTTTGGCGGGCCCGGTATTTAGTGAATTAACGTGCCTGGCTGGTTTGTGGCCTGATAATCAAGGTGGAGAACCCGGTTGAAGTACCTTCGCCGTTACAGTTTTACATTGGCCTTCCTGGCGCTGTTTTTCGCCTGGGTGTGGTTGCGGCCGGACAGCCCGGCTCAGGTGTATCAGCTTGACGGCGAAACCATGGGCACTCGTTACAGTATCCTGGTCACCAGTTTCCCGGACGACATCTCCGACAACGAGCTTGCCAGCGGTATTGAGCAGCGTCTATACCGCATCGATCGCGAATTGATGTCGACCTATGCGCCGGAGTCCGAATTATCGCGCTTTAATCGCTCGGCAGTCGGGCCCTGGGTAGAGGTGTCAGCCGAGCTGGCCGAGGTCGTGGCGCAAGCGCAGGAGATCAGTGACCTGACCGACGGCTACTTTGATGTTACCGTAGGGCCACTGGTTGATCGTTGGGGTTTTGGGCCGGTACAGGAGATGGCGGGTTCGCCACGCATCCCAACGGATGCAGAGATCACGCAGTTGCAGGCACAGGTCGGTTATCACCAGCTGGAAGTCAGTCGGGATCCGCCTCAACTGAGAAAGCTTGCTGATGTGCGGGTTGACCTGAGTGGTATTGCCAAAGGCTTCGGTGCTGATGTCATTGCTGATTACCTGGATGCGGTTGGCCTGGACAGCTATTTTATTGAAATCGGCGGCGAATTGCGCGTTCGGGGTATCAAGCCCGATGGCAGCAGCTGGGTGCCGGCGATAGAAACGCCGGGGCAGGGCGCGCCCCAGGTTCATGACATCATTGTTGTCGATGGACAACCCCTGGCAATTGCCGGGTCAGGCGATTACCGCAATTTTTTTGAACAGGATGGTGTAAGATTCTCTCATGAGATCGATCCATTCACCGGACGACCGGTCACACATGATCTGGCTGCGGTCTACATCATCACCGACACCGCAGCCACGGCAGATGCGCTGGCAACCGCCTTCATGGTGATGGGAACCGAGCGCGCATTTGCGCTGTCCGAGCAACTTAACCTGGCAGCGTACTTTATTAACAAGCGACGAGCGGGTGAGGGCTTTGATAGTAGCCATACCTCACACTTTACGAGATACCTGCCGGACGACGACAGCACGTCAGCCGGCAACAACCGGGAGAACTGATGATGACAACGTTAATTGCCAGTCTGGTTATTATGCTGATGGTCGTCGCCGGCATGGCGATTGGTGTACTGTTCGGCCGCGAACCAATCAAGGGTTCCTGCGGTGGTCTGAACAATGCCGGTGTCGAAGGAAGCTGTGAGTTGTGTGGCGGCAACCCCGCCAAGTGCGAGGAAACCTCGAAGTAGATCAAACAGGAGCAGCACCGAGCATGGCAAAAAATTCCTACGATATCATTGTGGTTGGCAGCGGCCCGGCCGGCGAATCGGCCGCCATCAATGCCGCCAAGCATGGCAAACGTGTTGCGTTGATCTCTGACCGGGACAAGGTGGGCGGCAGCTGCACGCACCTGGGTACCATCCCTTCAAAGGCATTGCGACACTACGTCAAACAGATGATGCAGTTTCGCTCCAACCCGTTGTTGCGCGAATTCGCCACCCTGCACAAACCCAGTTTTCAGGAAATCATGTGTCACGCTGATCGTGTGATTGACGAACAGGTGTACCTGCGTAGCAATTATTACGAAAAAAATGATGTTGAAGTTATTCAGGGCCAGGCAACGTTCCTTGATGCCAATACCATCAAGCTGGGAACCAAAGGTCCCACATTAAAGGCCGATTACTTTATCGTCGCCACCGGGTCGCGTCCCTATCGGCCTGAAAGCGTCGACTTTACGCACCCCCGCCTTTTCGACAGCGACAAGATTCTGTCGCTGGATCATTCCCCGAAAAAAGTGACGGTGATTGGCGCCGGTGTTATTGGCTGTGAATACGCCTCCATTTTTGGTGGCATGGGCTGCAAGGTCGAACTGATCAATCCGGCCGAGTCGCTGCTGTCCTTTCTTGACTGGGAAATATCCGATGCGCTGAGTTACCACCTGCGCGATATTGGCGTGCGCAGCCGTCATAACGAAGCATATGAATCCATCGAGTATAACGACAAATATGTTGTCACCCACCTGGCTTCGGGCAAAAAGATCAAAAGCGATATCATTCTGTGGGCCAATGGCCGTGCCGGTAACTCTGATGGGCTGGGTCTGGAAGAGCTGGGTATTAAAATCAATGCCCGGGGCCAGGTGCAGGTCAACGAGCGTTATCAGACCGCACAGAAAAATATCTACGCGGCCGGTGATATCATCGGCTGGCCTTCGCTGGCCAGCGCCGCTTATGATCAGGGCCGCGCTGCCTGCAACGCCATTGTTGATCCCGATGAATTTGTTGCCATCGACCGGGTTGCGTCGGGCATCTATACCATCCCTGAGATCAGTACGCTGGGCAAGACCGAGCAGGAGCTGACTGCTGACCAGGTGCCGTATGAAGTTGGTAAGGCGTTTTTCAACAACACCGCTCGCGGCCAGATTACCGGTGAGCAGGTGGGCATGCTGAAGCTGATCTTCCATTTTGAAACACTCGAGATTCTGGGTATTCACTGTTTCGGTGACCAGGCCTCGGAGATTGTCCACATTGGTCAGGCCATCATGGAGCAGCACGGCAAGGCCAACACCATGAAATACTTCCTCAATACCACGTTCAACTACCCGACCATGGCCGAAGCCTATCGCATCGCGGCGCTTGATGGCCTTAACCGGGTATTCTGAATACCGATCGGATTTAGCGGGAGAAAGGAAATGCCGACGCAAACCGTCAGCGTGCTGGGAGGCGGCAGTTTTGGCACAGTGATTGCCAATATCGTGGCCGGCAACGGCTACAAAGTGAACTTCTGGATGCGGAACCAGGACCGGGTCGACGAGGTCAATCGCAGCCACGAGAACCCGCACTACCTGCCCGGATACAGACTTGATGATAACGTAACGGCCACCGCCGATATTGAGCAGGCGGTCAGCGGCAGCCGGCTGGTGTTTGTTGCCGTACCCAGTGCCTATTTCCGGAGCGTGGTGAAGCAGATGTTGCCAGCCCTGACGGCGGACACCATACTGGTCAGCACCACCAAGGGCATAGAGGCGGGCAGCTTTTTGCTGATGAGCCAGGTGATGCGCGAGGAAGCACCGACTGCACGCATTGGTGTGCTCAGCGGACCCAACCTGGCCGGTGAGATTGCCGCCCGCAGCCTCGCGGGCACGGTGGTTGCCAGCGCGGATGATCAGGTCCGTGACCGCGTGCGAGATGTGCTTAAGTCGGAATATTTTCGGGTCTATACCAATGACGACATGTTTGGTGTGGAACTGGGCGGTTCCCTGAAGAACATATACGCGATCATCGCCGGACTCGCCTCAGCCATGGGGATGGGACAGAATACCAACGGCATGCTGATCACTCGCAGCCTCACTGAAATGGCAAGACTGGGCCGGGAACTGGGCGCAGATCCGATGACCTTTCTGGGCCTGTCGGGAGTTGGCGATCTTATCGTCACCTGTTCATCTTCGCTGAGTCGCAATTTTCGTGTAGGCTTTGCGTTGGGGCAGGGGAAATCATTGGCCGAGGCTGTCGCCGAGACCGGACAAGTTGCCGAGGGTGTCAACACCCTGAAGCTGGTCAAGGAAAAGGCGGACGAACTGGGCATTTATATGCCGCTGGCCTCAGGTCTTTATCAGATTGTGTATGAAGAAAAGCCGGTCAGCCAGGTTATTTCAGCCCTGATGCTGGGTGAAGGCGCGCTGGATGTAGAGTACGAGGCACACCGCAGTAAAACGCTGACCTGACCAATGAGTGACCGGGTCGAGTCAGCTCAAAAATATAATGACAGGAGCCTGGGACATGTCTGATGAGTTAGTGAATAACCTGAAAAGAACTTCGGCGTGGTTGCGCGTGCTGTTTATGCTCGGTTTTGCTGTGGCGCTGTACGTGGTTGGTGTCGTATTACTGGTGTTGATGCTGGCCCAGATACTGTTCAGTCTGATTACCGGCGATGACAACAGCAACCTGCGCCGGCTGGGCAGCGCTCTGACGCTTTATGTGTCACAGATACTGGCATTTCTGACTTATAACAGTGAAGAAAAACCGTTTCCGTTTGCGCCTTTTCCGTTGGTAACAGAGGACGAGGTTGATGACGTAACCGCTGCAGATACCGTCGTGACGCCGCCCTCCACGGCGACTGCAAGCACCGACCCGGGCATGGATAGCGCTGCCGACTCGGCGGCACAGGTGATGGCGGAATCCGCCGCGCGGCGTGCAGCAGAAAGATCTCCCATAACAGCCTCGAAAGCGGCAAAAACCAGTTCCGCTACAAAAACCACCGCCGCAAAAAGCGCAGTCCGGAAGACCACAGCCAGCAAGAAACCGGTCAGCCCTGAACCGGATGCAGCTCCCGGGATGGGAGTGACCGATGTCGTCGATAAGAAGGCTAACGATGTTTGACAGAAGACGTCCCGCATTACTGATTCTTCTGCTGTTTACGGCACTGGGTTCACCCCGGCTTGTTGCTGACGTCGCCGGATCCTCGGATTACGCCAGTTTTCAGCGCTTTCCCGGCGCCACCATCGTTGATTATCGCCAGCAGACGTCGGCCGTTTACAACCTGGCGCTGGGGCGCATGCAGCGAGCCGCCGGCACCGTGGCAGCCAGTCGTGCTGAACGCTTTCAGGGGCATTTGCGACGCATCACCTATGAGATTCCCGATGGCTTTCCGGCAGCAGAAGTTTTTGCGTTTTATCGTGAGCAGCTGCTGAATCAGGGCCAGCAGGCGTTGTATACCTGCCAGGGTCGCGGTTGTGGCAGCAGTAATTTCTGGGCCAATGATGTGTTTGAAAACAGAATTCTGTACGGCCCGGAAACCAATCAGTACTACCTGGCCAGCACCTATCAGGGTGTCAGTGATGAGTCAGAGGTTGCAGGCTACGCCGCCCTGTATGTGGTGACGCGGGGAAATCGTCGCATGTATGCCCACCTTGATTTTCTGGAGCTGCCCGCGCCATTGGCGGCGGAACAACTGGCGGGGCTCGACACCACCCCGCAGGCGCTGGAACAGCGCCTGGCGCGAGAGCGCGCGGTGGTCATCACCGGTCTGAGCTTTAATGACAATGACGAACTGGATAACGCTGACGGTATCAACCTGATCGTTGATGTGCTGCGCCGCAATGCCTTGATGAAAGTGTATGTCGTGGGGCACCTGCAGGACAGCGGGTCGCTGACGCAGCTACAGACAAGATCGGAACGTCGCGCCCGTGCCGTGATTGATCGGGTGGTGGCTGCGGGTATTGACGCTGACCGCATGCAGGCCCATGGACTGGGACCGCTGGCCCCTGTGTGTCGACCGGGCCCCTGTGGTCAGCGCATCGAACTGGTGTTAGCGCTGGATCAGTGACAGAAACTCATTGCGCGTGTTCTGGCTGCTGCGAAATGCACCCAGCATGCATGAGGTGGTCATCACCGAATTCTGCTTTTCCACACCACGCATCATCATGCACATATGCTGTGCTTCTATGATCACGGCAGCCCCGGCGGCGCCGGTCTTGTGGATGATCACTTCGGCAATTTCCTTGGTCAGGTTTTCCTGTATCTGCAGGCGACGGGCAAACACGTCAACAATGCGGGCAATTTTCGACAGCCCGATGACTTTGCCTTTGGGCAGATAGGCAACATGACATTTGCCGATAAAAGGCAACATATGATGCTCGCACATGGAATATAATTCGATATTCTTGACGATCACCATCTCTTCCGAGTCTGACGGGAACATGGCGTTGTTGATCACGTCATCAATGTCCTGCTGGTAGCCACGGGTCAGAAACTGGATGGCCTTGGCCGCCCGCAACGGTGTGTCGCGCAGTCCGGGGCGGGAAAGATCCTCGCCGATGGCACTGATGATTTCACTGTAGGCAGATTCAATGGTCATGACAGTGAGAAATCCTGTGTAATGAAAAAGAGGTTTAAAAAACTAAAATAAAGAGTGTCGTCAAAAAAAGAGGCATACCGTACGATATCGCTGCGCAAGCGTAAAGTGATTTTTGGCGTCGCTGCTGACAGCGATGCGATTGAGCAGGAACCCCGGCATGAATGTACAGACATGTGTAGAACATTGTTGCACGCTTTTTGAAGCTTCGGAGCTTTTTTACGGCCACGGCACCGACAATCCCTGGGATGAGGCAGTGTACCTGGTATTCACGGTGCTGGGTCTGCCCTTCGGTGATGACGAGCAAAGCCAGCTCGCGGTTGCCCGGCGCCAGGTAGAGCCTGACGAATGGCAGCGCATCGACAGTCTGGCGCAGCGACGCAGCAGCGAGCGTGTCCCCATGGCTTACCTGCTGGGCGAGGCCTGGTTTGCCGGCCTGCCGTTTCATGTTGATGAGCGCGTGCTGGTGCCGCGATCACCGATTGCCGAACTGATCCTGCAACAGTACCAGCCATTGCTGCTGGAAGCGCCAGCACGTGTCCTTGATCTGTGCACTGGCAGTGGCTGTATTGGTATCGCGACCGCATTGATGTTCCCCGAGGCGACGGTTGAACTGGCGGATATTTCACCCGATGCGCTCGTGGTGGCACAACAGAATATTGAACGTCATGGTCTGCAGGACCGGGTTACAACAGTCACCTCGGACCTGTTTGCCGGCGTGCAGGGCGACTATGACCTGATTGTCTCCAATCCACCGTACGTGTCGGCGCAGGAGGTCGCGGCATTGCCACCCGAATATCAGCGCGAACCGGCGTTGGGGCTGCTGTCTGACGAAGATGGTCTGGCCATCCCGCTGCAGATACTGCGGCAGGCGGCCAGGTATCTGAGTGCGACTGGTGTGCTGGTGCTTGAGCTGGGTTATACCTGGGGTCTGCTGGATGAACGTTATCCGCAGTTTCCGGTGACCTGGCTGGACTTTGATGGTGGTGGCGAAGGTGTACTGGCCATCGGTCGTGACGCGCTGATTCGTGCCGAACGCTGAATTCGTGTATAATTTGCGCCTTTTCGACGCGCTGACGCCATTGACACAGGTTGTGCTGGAGCCCCAAACACATGTCCGGGAATACCATAGGTAAGTTGTTTACTGTAACCAGCTTTGGCGAAAGTCATGGGCTGGCACTGGGCTGTATCGTTGATGGCTGCCCACCCGGGCTGGCATTGTCAGCCGAAGACCTGCAGCGTGATCTTGACCGGCGTAAACCAGGCCAGTCACGCTTTACCACGCAGCGCAAAGAAGCCGACGCGGTAAAAATACTGTCGGGCGTGTTTGAAGGTAAAACCACAGGCACACCGATTGGGCTGATGATTGAGAATACTGATCAAAAGTCTAAAGATTATAGCAATATCAAAGATATATTCAGACCTGCTCATGCTGATTATACCTATCAGCAGAAGTATGGCATGCGTGATTACCGTGGTGGCGGCCGTTCCTCGGCGCGCGAAACCGCGATGCGCGTTGCCGCCGGTGCCATTGCCAAGAAGTATCTGGAGCAGCAGTTTGGGGTTCAGGTACGTGCCTATCTCAGCCAGCTCGGACCCATCAAGGCTGAGCAGTTCGACTGGGATCAGGTGGAGCAGAATGCCTTTTTCTGTCCCGATGTCAGCAAAGTGTCGGAGATGGAAAACTACATGGCGGCGCTGAACAAGGAAGGAAATTCGATTGGCGCCCGGATTTCGGTGGTGGCGTCAAAAGTACCGGTAGGGCTGGGTGAGCCTGTGTTTGACCGGCTGGATGCCGACATTGCGCATGCATTGATGAGCATCAATGCCGTCAAAGGTGTTGAAATCGGCGCCGGTTTCGAGTCGGTGAGCCAGAAGGGCACCGAGCACCGGGATGAAATGACGCCGGAAGGGTTTCTGTCCAATAACGCCGGTGGCGTGCTGGGTGGTATCTCCAGTGGCCAGGACATCGTCGCACACATTGCCCTAAAGCCGACCTCGAGTCTGCGCCTGCCGGGCCGCTCCATCGACGTCGACGGCAATGCGGTTGAGGTGGTGACCACCGGGCGGCATGATCCCTGCGTCGGCATTCGCGCGGTGCCAATTGCCGAAGCGATGCTGGCGATTGTGCTGATGGATCATTTGCTCAGGCATCGCGCACAGAATTTTGATGTGCGCTGCGAAACACCAAAAATATAAAAAGATCATTAAGATAGATAAACTATTTATAGCTGGAAATGCATACATATAGACATTGATTTTTGACAGGTTAAATCGGGAACTATTCATGGCTGGAAAAACCTTGTACGACAAACTCTGGGACTCTCACCTGGTGAAGCAGCGGGACGATGGCACGGCGTTGATCTATATCGATCGCCAGTTGATCCACGAAGTGACCTCGCCCCAGGCCTTTGAAGGGTTGCGCCTGACCGGGCGCAAGCCCTGGCGTGCGGACGCCAACCTGGCCACGCCGGATCACAACATTCCGACTACCAAGAGTGAGCGCAGTCGCGGTCTGGAAGGCATCATGGACCCGGTATCGCGCATTCAGGTGCGAACCCTGGATGACAACTGTCGTGAATTTGGCATTCTTGAACTGGACATGAACGATGAGCGTCAGGGTATTGTGCACGTGGTGGGGCCAGAGCAGGGTGCAACACTGCCGGGTATGACCATTGTGTGTGGCGATTCCCATACCTCCACACACGGTGCGCTGGGTGCACTGGCGCACGGCATTGGCACATCGGAAGTTGAGCACGTGATGGCAACGCAGTGCCTGATTCAGCGCAAGATGAAAAACATGCTGATCCGGGTGGATGGCAAGCTGAATCCGGGCGTGACTGCCAAAGACATCGTGCTGGCCATTATTGGTGAAATTGGCACCGCTGGCGGCACCGGTTACACCATCGAGTTTGGTGGCGAGGCGGTACAGTCATTGAGCATGGAAGGTCGCATGACCATCTGCAACATGGCCATCGAGGCAGGTGCCCGGGCCGGTCTGATAGCGGTTGATCAGACCACCGTGGATTACATCAAGGGCCGTCCGTTTGCACCTAAAGGCGAGATGTTCGACAACGCAGCCAAAGCCTGGTTACAGCTGGTCAGCGACAGCGATGCGCACTTCGATCGCGTGGTGGTGCTTGATGCTGCCGATATCATTCCACAGGTGACCTGGGGTACGTCCCCGGAAATGGTCGCTCCGGTGACCGGCAATGTGCCCGATCCAGAGCTGGAGAGCGACAGCGGCCGCGCTGACAACATCCGGCAGGCCCTCAAATACATGGGGCTGAAACCGGGTACGGCCATCCGGGACATCAAACTCGATGTGGTGTTCATTGGTTCCTGCACCAACTCCCGCATTGAAGATCTGCGTGCTGCAGCAGCCGTAGTGAAAGGGCGCAAGGTCGCCAGCAGCATTGAGCTGGCATTGGTGGTGCCGGGGTCCGGGCTGGTCAAGAAGCAGGCGGAAGCAGAAGGTCTGGACAAGATTTTCCTGGAAGCGGGCCTGGAATGGCGCGAACCGGGCTGTTCCATGTGCCTGGCAATGAACGCCGATCAATTGCCTGCGGGTAAACATTGCGCGTCAACGTCCAACCGCAACTTCGAGGGTCGTCAGGGTTTTGGTGGGCGTACCCACCTGGTGAGCCCGGCCATGGCCGCAGCTGCCGCCATTCATGGGCATTTTGTTGATGTGCGCGATATCCTGCTCGACTCTGAACGACCCCACTGAGCGCGCTGAACAGTAACCGAATTCGAGACCATAGATATGAAAAAATTTAGTGTACATACTGGTGTTGCGTTACCGCTGGATCGCGCCAATGTTGATACGGATTTTATAATCCCGAAGCAGTTTCTGAAGTCGATCAAGCGCAGTGGCTTTGGTGTCAATCTGTTTGATGAGCACCGCTACCTCGACAAAGGTGAGCCTGATGCCGACAACAGCCAGCGTCCGGTCAACCCGGAGTTTGTTCTCAACCAGGCTCGTTACAAGGGTGCCACGGTGCTGCTGGCACGTGACAACTTTGGTTGCGGATCCAGTCGTGAGCACGCGCCCTGGGCGCTGGACGACTACGGCTTTCGGGTGCTGATAGCACCCAGTTTTGCTGATATATTCTTTAACAATTGTTTTAAGAATGGAATATTACCAATTGTTTTAGATAAGAAAATTGTTGATGATCTCTTTAAAGAGGTAAATGCCGCCGAAGGTTACACATTAACTGTGGACCTGCCGGCGCAATCCATCACCCGACCTGACGGCAGCACCATCAGTTTTGAGGTGGACGCGTTCCGCAAGCATTGCCTGCTGAACGGTCTGGACGATATCGGCCTGACCCTGGAAGACGCCGAAGCCATTAACGGTTTCGAATCCCAGTGGCGGGAAAAATCACCATGGTATTTCAACAAACCAGCTTAAGCCTGCGGGCAGCTGGATGTTGAGCGACCACCGGGCGCAATGACGTGCTTTGGATAAGGTCCCATGGGCTTTAAAAAGGAGATTTTAATGAAGACTTATAATGTAGCGGTTGTTGGTGCAACAGGCGCAGTAGGCGAGACGCTGATCAGTATTCTGGAAGAGCGAAACTTTCCGGTGGGCGAACTATTCCCGCTGGCCAGTGAACGCTCTGCCGGCAGCACCGTGATGTTCCGTGGCAAACCGGTCACCGTGCAGAACCTGGCCGACTTTGACTTCAGCCAGGCTGAGATTGGTCTGTTTTCAGCCGGTGGCAGCATTTCCGAAATGTATGCCGAAAAAGCCGGTAAAGCAGGTTGTGTGGTCATCGACAACACCTCGCATTTCCGCCGGGATGAAGACATTCCGCTGGTCGTGCCAGAGGTCAATCCGCAGGCGATTGCGCAGTACACCAACCGCAATATCATTGCCAACCCCAACTGCTCCACCATTCAGATGCTGGTGGCACTGAAGCCGATTCACGACAAGGTGGGTATCACCCGCATTAATGTGTCGACTTATCAGGCCGTGTCAGGCACTGGCAAAGAGGCTATCGAGGAGTTGGCGGCACAGACGGCAGCGCTGCTCAATGGCAAAGAAGCCGAATGCAGTGTTTATCCGAAGCAGATTGCGTTTAACGCACTGCCGCATATTGATGTTTTCCTTGATAATGGTTACACCAAGGAAGAGATGAAAATGTCCTGGGAAACCAAAAAAATCCTGGACGAAAGCATCGAAGTCAACGCTACCTGTGTTCGGGTACCCGTGTTCTTTTCACACTCGGAAGCGGTGCATCTGGAAACCCGGACGCCCATCAGTGCGGAAGAGGTGCGCGAGTTGCTCAGTAAGGCTCCCGGTGTCAAAGTGGTCGATGAGCGCAAGGACGGTGGTTATCCCACCGCCGTGAGCGATTCAGCCGGCAAGGATGAGGTTCTGGTCGGTCGTATCCGCAAGGATATTTCTCATGCCAACGGCATCGATATGTGGATTGTGGGTGACAACGTGCGCAAAGGCGCGGCGCTGAACTCTATCCAGATTGCCGAAGTGTTGATAAAAGACTACTTATCATGAATACTTGCGAGGGTCGGGGCATGATTTCCCGGCTCTCGCAATGACTGCCTGAGCGCCGAACCGGCTAAAGCTAAACAGCCAGAGCTGGCAAGGGAAAGCTGCCCAGAGCTGAACCGGACGAAGGAACACTGCCCAGAGCGGGCGGAATAGCCAGAGCCGGATGACGGAAAACTGCCCAGAGCGCCTAAGGAAATAAGTATGGTTAAAAGGCTGATGCCGATCTTCTCTGCTTTGCTGCTGTTGGCAGCGTCGCAGATTCATGCACTCAGCCTGGGTGACATCACCCTGGAGTCGTCAGCCGGTGAACCTCTGCAGGCCAGCATCGAGTTGCTGGACAGCGAGGGTCTGTCCGTCTCTGATATTTCTGCCATGGTAGCGTCCGCTGCCGACTTTCAACGTTTTGATGTTGAGCGCATCGCTGCGCTGGACAACCTCACTATCAGCGTCGCCTTTGTTGATGGTGCACCGATTCTGCGACTCAGCAGCCCGATCTCTATTGATGAACCCTTTCTCAGCCTGGTGCTGGACACACGCTGGCCAGCGGGCCGGGTGCTGACCGAGTATACCTTGCGGCTGGAATCACCGGCTTTCAGCGCACAGAGCAATCAGCAAGTGACAGCGGCGCCGACGCAGTCGGTCTTTGAACCGTTAGTCGACGATGCTGATACTGCGACTGACTCAGATGCGGATTCCCCCGAAACCGAGGCTGACAATGCAGCGCCGGCAACAGCGACTGTCGCTGCGGCTGAAGACAGCACAGACACGAACACTGCTGGCAGCGCCACCAATGTTGCGCCTGCCACTGATCAGGGCCAGAGCCAACCGGCTCAGACGGCGCCGATGGCCAGCGCGGATGATCTGGCCAATGCCAGCACGCTCACCGTGAACGCCGGCGATACGCTCTGGCAGTTGGCACTGAGGGCCAGACCGGATGATTCGGTCAGTGTCCAGCAAACCATGCTTGCGTTGCAGCGACTCAATCCCGATGCCTTTCTGGGTAATAACATCAACCGTGTTAAGCGGGGCGAAGTGTTGCGGGTGCCGGAGCTGAGCGAAATTCGTCGGCTGGCTGCGACTGAAGCCATTGCCGAGGTCACTCGCCAGAACCTTGCCTTCCAGCAGCGAGGCACCACGCCCGTTGGTTCCGAACCGGTAACCGAGCGACCGGGCGCAGCGACATCAGGTGCGGCGCAGGGTCAGTTGCGGGTAGTCACTGCCGACGATGACTCGGATGAACCTGTTGATGCGTCAGCGTCGGCTGCCAGCGCACAATCGTCAGCACAGCAGATCGCACGCAATGACGAACAGCTCGAAGCGCTGGAAGACAGCATGGCGCAGCGCGAGGAAGAGCTGGATCGTCTGGACCTGGAAAATACCGAACTTAATTCAAGACTGGCCATGCTGCAGCAGCAGATTAGCTCGGCGCAGGAAATTATCCGCTTGCGCGATCTCGAACTGGCGCAGCTGCAGACGCAGCTGGCCGAGGCCGAACCTGCCGCCGCCGCTGACACCGATACCGATTCGGAGCAGACCACCACCATTACCATGGCCCCGGATGCCGGGCCCGTGGAGCGTTTCATCAATATGATGCTCAATAATACCTGGGCGTTGTTGGCCGCTGTTGCCGTCCTGGTGTTGCTTCTGGTGCTGGTATTGATACGCCGTAACCGTGCTGCCTCAACGGATGAACAGAGAGCGCAGCGCGAGAATGACGACATGCCGTTGGGCGAAGACAATGACGACGAGCTTCTGTTCTCGGGTGTCGCCGCTGCGGCAGCAGCCGCTGAAGAAGAGGACGGCGAGTCAGACAAAGACACTGCAGCAGATGATGCAGATGACGCGTCCGGCGATGGCAAGTCTGAAGCAGACAGCGATGATTCGCTGGAAGCCGTTGACAGTGTCACTTACGGCGCTGATGGCGGTCTTGAAAACGAAGACTCGGAGGAAAGCTCAGCCGACGATGTTTCGCCGGAAGGCATGGCATTTGACTCAAACACCACGTTTGATGATGAGTTTGCCCTGGACGATACCCTGGAGAGCGATCCTGACGCCGAACCCGATACGGATGAGCCTGCCGAAAACGGTGACGAGACGGACGACGGACCGGACTGGGGTGATGCTGATCTTGATCTGGACGATGTTGACGACGCAGATGATGACATTAATCTTCAGGAAAGCAGCGCCGATGGTTCTGTCGATGCCGGGGCTGACACAGCTGCCGCTGAAGAAGTGTCCGCTGAAACAGAAGACGTGCTGGATGATGATGACGATCTGAGTTGGCCAGATGCCACGGCCGTTACTCCTGCAGCGGAAGACAACGACGAGCAGGGCTGGCCCGATGCCGCGCCAGTGACACCTGAAACTCCTGAGCCCGCTGACACTCAGGTCGTCACCGATGATGCCGAGTACGAGATTTACGACGAAGCGGCAGACCAGACCGATACGCCTGCTGCCGAGCCAGAGCCAGAGCCAGAGCCTGAACCAGAGCTGGAACCCGAACTCGAGCCCGAACCGACCAGCACCGTCATTCAGGAAGCAGACGACGATGCAGAGGTTGATGAGGCTGGACAGGTTGGTGAGGTTGGCCAGGTTGATGAGGCTGATCAGGATGAAAAGGACAACCCAGCCGATAAAATCGAAGACGACTTTGATGATCTGGCCTTTATTTCCAATGAAGACTCTTTCGATGATGACGAAGACGACGAGGAAGACTTTGCCTTCCTGTCTGACAGTGATGAAGCCGCCACCAAACTGGATCTGGCGCGTGCCTACATCGACATGGGGGACAGCGCCGGTGCCCGTGAAATACTGGCTGAAGTCGTGAAAGAGGGCACTGAAGCCCAGCGCCGCGATGCTGAATCGCTGCTGGAACGGCTCTGATATCACGCCAGACAGACCACCATGACCGCAAACACGACTCGTACAGCCCTGGGCGTTGAATACAATGGTGCCGCCTTTCATGGCTGGCAGCGACAGTCAGCACCTGTTATTGCCACCGTGCAGCAGGCACTGGAACACGCGCTATCGCAGATCGCCGACCAGACGGTCACCGTCAACTGCGCCGGTCGCACTGACACCGGTGTGCATGGAACCGGCCAGGTCGTGCACTTCGAATCGACGGCGGAGCGAGGGGAAAAAGCCTGGATTCAGGGCACCAACAGCCACCTGCCGCCACAGGTCAGGGTGCAATGGGCACGGACCGTTAGCGATGATTTTCATGCCCGTCATTCCGCGTTAAGCCGTCGTTACCGCTATGTCATCTACACTGGCGCAGTCAGGCCTGCGGCCCTGTATCAGCAACTGACCCACGTCAAAGACGAGCTGGACGTCATCCGAATGCATGAGGCCGCTCAGCATTTGCTGGGAGAGAATGATTTCAGTGCGTTTCGTGCCGCCGGCTGTCAGTCGCGAACGCCGATGCGCTGCATCAATGAACTCAGCGTCAGTCGCCAGCGGCGGTTTATTGTTGTGGAAGTCGAAGCCAATGCGTTTTTGTTGCATATGGTGCGCAACATCGTCGGTGCATTGCTGGAAGTGGGCGCCGGCAGACGGCCGCCGGACTGGATTCGACAGGTGCTGGCGACGCGGGATCGCAGACAGAACGCGGTAACGGCAAAACCTGATGGCCTGTATCTGGTCAATGTCGCCTATCCGGAGCGTTTTGGTTTGCCAGTGCTGCCGCTGGGACCCTGTTTCCTGTAAGCAGAAAGCGAAACCCGGACGTGCTTTGTATAAGCAGCCTGCGGCGATCTCTGGTAAAATTCCCCGCCTTATGTGTCATGTCGATTCGGGCATGGCCTGTTAATTGAGGTTTTTGCGGACAACTGGCTGCTAAAGGAGACCCGGTGCAACAACGTACCCGTGTAAAAATCTGCGGTATTACCCGCCCCGAGGATGCGCTGCTGGCGGCCGAGCTGGGCGCGGATGCACTGGGTCTGGTGTTTTATGCCAACAGTTCCCGGGGCTTGAGCCTGTCGCAGGCACAGCAGATTCGCGCCGTGGTGCCAGCTTTTGTCAGTGTGGTCGGTCTGTTTGTTAATCCGGAGCGTAATCAGGTGGACGAAGTGCTCGATCACCTGCGTCTGGACTGCCTCCAGTTTCACGGCGATGAAACCCCGGAGTTTTGCCACTCATTTGCGGTGCCCTATATGAAGGCGGTTCGTGTGCGATCTGGCGCTGACCCATTGCCTGATATCAAAAAATACCGGCAGGCGTCGGCAGTTTTGCTGGATACCTTTGATCCACATCAGGCCGGCGGCACCGGCAAGAGTTTTGACTGGACGGTGGCCCGCCATTGTGTCGATCGCAGTCCGCTGCCGATTGTGCTGGCAGGTGGCCTGACGCAAGAGAATGCAGCCAGAGCCATCAAGGAAGTACACCCCTGGGCGCTGGACCTGAGCAGTGGGGTGGAAAGAGAGCCGGGTATCAAAGACCGGCATCGTTTACAGGCATTTTTTAACGAGGTAAATCGTGTCCGACTCTGAGTCAGTAGCAACAACGGAACAGGATCAGTTCAGCGGCCCCGACCTGGCCGGCCATTTTGGCCGCTATGGCGGGATATTTGTTGGCGAAACCCTGATGGCAGCGGTGGAAGAGCTGGATCAGGTCTATCGCAAGCTGTCCAAAGATCCCGCCTTCTGGCAAGAGTACGATCGCGACATGAAGCACTATGTTGGTCGACCGTCGCCGTTGTACCTGGCCGAGCGTCTCACCGCAAAATACGGCGGTGCCAGAATCATTCTGAAACGCGAAGACCTCAATCACACCGGTGCACACAAGATCAACAACACCATCGGCCAGGCGCTGTTGGCCAAGTTTATGGGCAAGCCGCGACTGATTGCGGAAACCGGCGCCGGTCAGCATGGCGTTGCCAGTGCCACTGTTGCCGCCCGTCTGGGTCTGGAATGCCACGTTTACATGGGGGCCGAGGACGTCAAGCGTCAGGCCGCCAACGTTTACCGTATGAAACTGCTGGGTGCGCATGTGATTCCGGTGACCTCGGGTTCGCGCACATTGAAGGACGCGCTCAACGAAGCGCTGCGTGACTGGGCGACAAATGTCGATTCGACTTACTACATTATTGGTACCGTGGCCGGACCGCATCCCTATCCCATGCTGGTACGGGACTTTCAGGCCATCATTGGCCGGGAAGCCCGGGCCCAGTCGCTGGAAGAATACGGCAAACTGCCAGATGCACTGGTAGCGTGTGTCGGTGGCGGCTCCAATGCCATTGGTCTGTTCCATCCCTTCCTGCGCGATACCGATGTCGCCATGTACGGCGTTGAGGCTGGCGGTGATGGCGTTGACACCGGCCGTCACGCCGCGCCCCTGTCGGCTGGTAAGCCGGGCGTTCTGCACGGCAACCGCACCTATGTCATGAGCGATGAGCGCGGCCAGATCGTGGAAACCCATTCCGTGTCTGCGGGTCTGGATTATCCCGGTGTTGGACCTGAGCACTCGTGGTTGAAGGACATCAAACGCGTCAACTACGTCTCTGTCACTGACACCGAAGCGCTGGAGGCATTCCGCGCGCTGACGCGTCTGGAAGGCATCATTCCGGCGCTGGAATCTGCCCATGCCATTGCCTATGCCTGCAAGCTGGCTGCCACCATGTCGCCTGAACAGACCATAGTGGTCAACCTGTCCGGGCGTGGCGACAAAGACATCCATACCGTCGCCGATATCGACGGCATCACCATTTAAGGATAAGAGATGAGCCGGATTAAATCTTGTATAGCCGCAGCCCAGGCGGCGGGGCGCAAAGCGCTGATTCCCTATATTGTGGCCGGTGACCCGGACACGGGCACCACGGTCAGCCTGATGCACCAGCTGGTGCAGGATGGCGCCGATATTATCGAACTCGGTATGCCCTTCAGTGACCCCTCATCTGATGGCGCCGTGATTCAACTGGGTGCTGAGCGCGCGTTACGAAATGGTGCCGGGCTGGACACTGTGTTTTCGATAATGAAGCAGTTTCGTCAGCAGGATGACCGGACGCCAGTGGTGCTGATGGGCTACCTGAATCCGATTGAAACCCTGGGTTATGACAGCTTTGTCGCACAGTCAGCCGACGCCGGTGTGGATGGGCTGCTATTGGTGGACCTGCCGGTCAGTGAGGCTGAGAGCCTGCTCGCGCTTACCCGTCCGCGTGAGATTGATGTCATTTTTCTGGTGGCGCCGACGACCACGGACAAGCGCATCGCAGCAATCTGTGACCAAAGCTCGGGGTATCTGTACTATGTATCTCTGAAGGGCGTCACCGGCGCAGCTATCAGCGATACCGGAGAAATCGAGCAACGTGTGTCGGCACTGCGCAGTCGGACCGATTTGCCCATCATGGTCGGTTTCGGCATCAAGGACAACGCATCGGCGATCGCCATGGCCTCTATCAGCGATGGTGTCATTGTCGGCAGCGCATTGGTGCAGAAGATTGGTGAGCTCAGTGAGTCTGACGCAGGCAAAGCCGGAGGTGATGCCGGTATGCTGGCGGACAAGACCGCGCTGATCGCGTCAATTCGCAAGGCCCTGGACGAGAAGTTCGTCTGAGTTACGGCCAGAAAACGCATATCAAACACTATAACAGGTAAAAAAAAGCCGGAAATGTTATAGTTAGCACAGGATTTAGCACGACAGGACCCTACTATGAGCTGGATTAACAAGATCCTCCCATCGATTCGAAACAGCAGTACCACCCCGGAAGGCAACGGCAAACAGAAGTCCAGTGTGCCCGAGGGGCTGTGGAAAAAATGCCCGCGTTGTGAAGCGGTGCTGTACCGTCCGGACCTGGAACGTAATCAGGAGGTCTGCCCCAAGTGTGACCACCATATGCGTATTTCGGCGCGTCGGCGCCTGGAACTGTTCCTCGATACCGAAGGGCAGCAGGAGCTGTTCACCGATATCGAACCGGTTGATATCCTCAAATTCAAAGATCTGAAGAAGTACAAAGACCGTTTGTCAGCGGCGCAGAAAAGCACGGGTGAGCGTGATGCCCTGATCGTGGTTCAGGGTCGGGTCATGTCCGTGGACATGATTATCGCGGCGTTTGAATTCGGGTTTATCGGCGGCTCCATGGGTGCGGTTGTCGGTGAAAAATTTGTGCAGGCGGTTAACAGTTGTATCGCCCAGAAATTGCCGCTGGTGTGTTTTTCTACCAGTGGCGGTGCGCGCATGCAGGAAGCGCTTATTTCCCTGATGCAGATGGCCAAAACCTCGGCCGCACTGGAACGGCTGCGCGAAAATGGTCTGCCCTTTATTTCCGTACTCGTGGATCCGGTCTACGGCGGCGTTTCGGCCAGTCTGGCCATGCTGGGCGATATCAACATCGCTGAACCACGAGCGCTGGTAGGCTTTACCGGTCCTGACGTTATCCGGCAGACGGTGCGGGTCAAGTTACCGGAAGGTTTCCAGCGTGCCGAGTTCCTGCTTGAGCACGGTGCCATTGACATGATCTGTCATCGAAAAGAGATGCGCGATACCATTGCCGGGCTTGTTGGCAAGCTGATGCAACTGCCACCGGCTGCCTGACCATGACCGCAGCCGCTGATCTGGGTCTGGATCTGGATCTAAAAAGTTGGCTGGCCCGAATACAGCAGCTTCACCCCAATGAAATAGACATGGGGCTGGAGCGGCTGGACGTCGTTGCCCGGCGACTGGGGCTGACGCTGACGCGCACTGACGACTCACCTCTGGTCATTACGGTAACCGGCACCAATGGCAAAGGCAGTCATGTCGCTGTTATTGATGCCGTTCTGCGCGCCGCTGGCAAACGTGTCGGCAGTTATACCTCTCCCCACCTTCTTCACTACAACGAACGCATCTGTATACAGGGCGAACCGGTCAGCGACGCCAGCATTGTGCAGGCCTTTGTCAGCATTGAGCAGGCCCGTGAAGACGTTTCCCTGACCTATTTCGAATTCGGCACGCTGGCGGCACTGCTGATTTTTCAGCAGGCCGGGCTCGATGTCATGGTGTTGGAGGTTGGGCTGGGCGGGCGCCTGGATGCGGTCAATATTGTTGATGCCGATATTGCAGTAATCTCCAGCATCGGTCTTGACCATCAGGAATGGTTGGGCGATACCCGCGATGCGATTGCGGTGGAAAAAGCCGGCATTTTCCGCGCGGGTAAAGTGGTGGTTTGCACCGAATCAGATCCACCCGCTGCCTTGCTGCAGGCAGCAGCTGCACTGTCATGTCCGGTGTATCGCGCAGGTCACGATTTTATGGCATCGCCGTCGCTGGTTGATGACAGCTGGAGCTGGCGAGGTCGGTCAGCGCCGTCAGCGTCAGATGGCGTCAGCCAATCCCGGCAGTTGACAGTTAGCGGACTACCGCCGGCAACGCTGGCGGTCAACAATATTGCCGGCGCGTTGCAGGCGGTCTGCCTGAGCGGTCTGCTGCCCCCCGAACCCTGGCTGCAATCACAACTTCCTGCCGTCCTGGCACGGCTCCAGCTGCCCGGTCGGCAACAGTGGATCTTGCCGCCGGAGGTCCCGGTGCCTGTGGTCATGGATGTTGCCCATAACCCGCAAGCGGGGCAGTCACTGGCCGCCGCGATACAGCATCGACGACAGCAGATATTGCTTCAGCAAGGCCGCATTGCGTCGGTGCGGGTGGTGCTGGCGATGATGGCAGATAAAGATCATGCCGGATTCTATCAGGCCTTAGAAAAGCAGACTGACTTCTGGTATATTGCGCACTTCGATCTGCCCCGTTGCTTGCCGGCCGAAACCCTGACGGAAAAACTACGTCAATTGGGTGCCGCCGGGCGTACAATGGCAGCATTGACGCCCTTCACATCCGTGGGTGAGGCACTCGCTGCAGCCTGCAACGATGCCGAAGACGGCGACATCATTGTGGTGACCGGTTCGTTTATTACAGTGTCAGACGCGATGTCGAGCATATCGGCTCGACAGTGACTGAAAGAGGCAGACACGCTTTGAATCAGAACACCCGGCAAAGACTGATAGGTACACTGGTGCTGGCCGTGGTGGCATTGGTCCTGCTGCCGGTGATTTTTGATGGAGAGGGCAGTTATCAGCCCGTGCTGCAAACCAGCATTCCTGAACGTCCGACCCGGCCTGAAGCCGCGCGCACCGATCCGCAACGGCCGGTGATTACTGCCGACACTGACGCGATTCGGCTCAGTAATGTGCCCGATACCGGCGCCGACCCTGACGCTACTTCTGTCGTCTCCACACCCGCGTCTGAAACCGACACGACTGCCGATCCGGAATCCGGGACGGTAGCAGGCTCTTCCCAATCCTCACAATCTTCGCCAGCGCCGGCGCAGACACCGGATGAACCGGAGGCAACACCGGCCACCGCCAGCACAGCGACCACCACTGCACCGACGCTGGATAACCAGGGCTTACCGGAAGGTTTCAGTGTGCGCCTGGCGTCATTTGGCAATGCCACCAATGCCAGCAATCTGGTCACCCGCCTGCAGGATGCCGGCCACCGGGCTTACACCCGACGCATGGACTCCAGCCAGGGCATACTGACCGGTGTATTTGTCGGACCCGTTGTGGACCGTAATGCAGCGGCAACGCTACTGGAACAATTGCGGCAGGATTTTGAGCTTAACGGACTGATCGTGCGATACGAAATCGAGCCGCTGTGAAACTGCACAGTTCGCATCCGATTGCAGTGACGCCGAAAACAGACGCTGATCAAGGGTCTGATCAAGAGGAGAGTGCAGCATGAACCTGCTGGATATCAGCATACTGTTGGTGGTGGTAGCGTCGAGCATTTTTGGTCTGTGGCGCGGTTTTGTACGCGAGGTGCTGTCACTGCTGGCGTGGATCGCCGCCATTGTTGTGGCGCGCCTGTACAGCCCGCATCTGGCGCCATTGTTTGACAGTATTACCGATAACGAAACGGCACGTTATGTGCTGGCATTCGCACTGCTGTGTTTTGTCACCCTGTTGCTCGGCGCCATGATCAATCATTTTATGACCCGTCTGATCAGCATGGCAGGTTTACAGGTCACTGACCGGTTGCTGGGCGCGTTGTTTGGCATTGCCCGGGGCGTACTGATTGTCGCCGTGGCGGTGTATTTTGCTGCCGAGTTCTATTCGGATCGAAGTTGGTGGATAGAATCCCGGTCTCTGCCCTATATCCAGATTGTCATCGACTGGGGCAGTGGCTTTTTTGTCGAGCCGGAGACAGAAATCTGATTTTTTGCGCAACCTGTTGTTGACGCGGTTTACGGAGTATTTTGCATGTGTGGTTTAGTCGGAGTTGTCGGTCAGTCTGACGTGGCAGTGAGTTTATACGATACCCTGACGGTGCTTCAGCACCGTGGGCAGGACGCCGCAGGGATCGCAACGGACGACAACGGCAATCTGAATCTGCGCAAGGACAACGGCCTGGTCAAGGATGTGTTTCGTACCCGCCACATGCGCCGTCTGGCAGGCAAGATGGGCATTGGTCATGTTCGTTATCCGACCGCCGGCAGTTCCAGTCCGGCACTGGCCCAGCCTTTTTACGTCAACTCTCCGTACGGCCTGTGCCTGGCCCACAACGGCAATCTGACCAATTCCGCCGAACTGAGTGAGGAGTTGTTCTCTGAAGATCTGCGTCACATCAATACCGACTCCGACTCCGAAGTCCTGCTCAATGTGTTTGCTCATGAACTGCAACAGGTCGGCAAAATGGCACCAACGGCAGATGATGTGTTTGCTGCCGTGGAAGGCGTGCATCGTCGATGTCGTGGCGGCTTCGTCGCCCTGGTGATGATCACGGGTTATGGCATTGTCGGGTTTCGTGACAAGAATGGCATCCGCCCCCTTGTGTTTGGCAAGCGCGAGCGCGACGGTAAAACCGAATACATGCTGGCCTCCGAGAGCGTTGCACTGGATTCGCAGGGTTTTACTCTGGTCCGCGATGTGGCACCGGGCGAAGGTGTCTATATTGATATTAATGGCAACCTGCATACCCGGCTGTGCGCCGAGCCCGCGCCGTATACTCCCTGTATTTTTGAACACGTCTATTTTGCTCGCCCGGATTCGTTGATGGATGGCATTTCCGTTTACAAGGCCCGGTTGCGCATGGGTGAAAAGCTCGCAGATAAACTGCAGCAGCTGCGTCCTGATCATGATATTGATGTGGTCATTCCCATCCCGGATACCAGTCGTACCTCCGCGCTGGAACTGGCCAATCGTCTTGGCGTCAAATACCGTGAAGGTTTTGTCAAGAATCGATATATTGGCCGTACCTTCATCATGCCGGGGCAGAGCGAGCGCCGTAAATCGGTACGTCAGAAGCTGAATGCCATCGAACTGGAATTCCGTGGCAAGAATGTACTGCTGGTGGATGACTCCATTGTGCGTGGTACCACATGCCGGCAGATTATCCAGATGGCACGCGATGCTGGAGCGCGCAATGTCTACTTTGCGTCGGCTGCGCCACCGGTGCGTTACCCCAACGTCTATGGCATCGATATGCCGGCTGCCACGGAACTGATCGCGCATGGTCGCACCGAGAAAGAAGTGGAAACGCTGATAGGTGCCGACTGGCTTATTTTCCAGGACCTGGAAGATCTGATTTCCGCCTCACACGAAGGCAATCCCAACATCACGCAGTTTGACTGCGCTGTGTTTGACGGTAAATACGTCACCGGTGATGTGGATGATGCTTACCTGAAGGCGCTGGAAGAGGCGCGTAATGACCTGGCCAAAAAACGCACACGCAAGGTGCCGGAACCAGCCGACGAGGCTGAAGCGTGAGTCCCTGGTGACGCGTTTCAGCCACCGGCCAGTTTTGCGTTGATGCCTTTGTTTTTGAGAAATTCGATAATCACAGGGCGGTGATCGCCCTGTATTTCGATGATGCCGTTCTTCACGGCACCGCCACTGCCACAGCGCGTTTTTAACTGTTTGGCCAGTGCATCCAGTTCCGCTGGCGTCAGCGCCAGTCCCTCTATCAGGCTGACACCTTTGCCTTTCCGGCCTTTGGTTTCCCGGCGTACTTTGACATTACCATCACCGACCGGCAGCGCTGCCGCCTCGGTCTTGCAGGTGCAGGCGCTGGTGGCATTAAGACAGGCAGGGCACAGACGGCCTTTGTCTGTGCTGTAAACCGGGCGTGAGTTCTTCATTGGCAAGGCGTTACTGTTGCTTCATTGTCGGTAAAGCGGCGGCAGGTCAAAATGCTGTGCCTGCTGCAGACGCTGGTCATTCTTCAGATGCGCACGGCGTTCGGCGCTGAGCAGAGAGGACAGTTGATCGCGTTCAGTGCGGCCAAAGGTCTGATCCTGGCTGCTGCCATACATCGCTGCCTGCAAGGCTTGACACGACGCTGTCAGCTCGCTGTTGGCAAAACGGGCAGACAGGTCATCAAGGTTGTGCAGGCCAGCATCGCGGAAGTACTGACGCCCCCATGCAATCAGGTGCTGGCGAATCTGCAGGGGTTCTGCCGCAGCCAGGCTGGACTCAAGCTGTTTGAATGCCAGCTTTTCCTGTCCTTCGGCGATGTCGCGCTCGTAAACCGGGGTACGCACCACGGTCGGCTTGCTGGACGTTGTCTGTCGATTGCGTTGCCAAAACCACCAGGCAATCAGTGCAACTAGCGCCAGTAAGGCAAAGACACTGCTGAGGATCCAGGCCGGCGTCTGACGGCCGCTGAGCAGCTCGTCGGTGATCTCGGGTTGCAGCAGGTTGCCCGGTGCGCCGTCGCTGGCCGGATCAGTGGCAGCCTCGTCAGCAATGTCGGCGCTGCCAGGTGCTTCCACGACAATAAACGAGGAGGGCACGATGGCCTGGCGCAGACTGTCGTTATTAACATCCCACCAGGGCAGGTTGATTTCCGGTATCACCACCGAACCGTTTTCCGTGGCGACCAGTTCGTAGGTTTCAGTGCGGCTGCCGACCACATTGCCGTCGATAATGCTGCGTTCTATCACCGGCGGTTCCGGATAGACATTCATTTTGTCTATTTCCGGGCGGCCCAATGGTGGTAGTGCAGCGCCATCCAGGCCATTGCCAGTGACCGTCAGGGTCCGGGTGACCGACTGGCCTGGTTGCAGACGGGTAATATCATCGCTCCAGCGTTCCTCGACCCGGATGTCGCTGGCTGGCAGCCAGGTGCTGTCTGTAGGGAAGGCGTCTGGTCGCCCTTTAACGTCAATGCTGTAGCCTGGCGCGAACGCCGTCACCGGCCTCATGTTGGGGTTGCGGAAGACAAAGTTGCTGGAGCCGTCTGTCAATTCACCACGGAAAACGATGTTGGGAATCTCAAGAGGACCGCTGCGCTGGGGAAACAGCACATAATTTTTTTCATATACACCGTAACGCTGGCCATCAATCAGCTGCTCATACTGGTGTGGCTGCCCGAGCAACTGCACCACGGTATTCTCCGGCTCCACTTCGGTGAAATTCGGATTGCGGATGCCGGCAATGGTGTAATACAGACGGATGGTAAACAACAGCTGTTCCTGAACGTAGACCGACTCTTTGCTGATCACCGTTTCCATGTGCACGTCCTGACCGCTGGCCAGTCCGGAGACGCTGGGTTCGTTCACAGTGATGGTATAGGGATCGGTAAACTGGCCGGCCACACCGACCGGGGGAATCTGCTGCTCGCCCAGTTCCAGCGGGAACAGCACCAGCATGTAGTCGGTCCAGGACTCTATGCGGTTGTTGACTGAGCGCAGGTGACTGGCAGAGCGCGTGCTGACGATTTCAAACTGTTCGCGCAACGGGTCCAGGTCAATGGCGACGCCGCCCTGCTGGCCATACACGCGGATACGCAGAGTGACCGTTTCGCCACGGGCAAGTTCGGTGCGGTCGAGCTCGGTTTCAACCCGCGCCTGCTGTGCCAGCACGCTGGTTGGCAGTGTCAGTAAAACCAGTGCCAACAAAGTGAGCGTCAGCACGGCGAGTGGTGCAGACCACGACGTCAATCCTGAAAGCCTGATGTGTTGTCTCATAAGTCCCCGTTCACTGTGAGTTCTGTCCACTGGTTCTGCGTTCGATCATACGTCGGCGCGACTCAAACTGGAATTTTCGCTGCAGCAGCTCGCCCGGGTCGTCTTCAATGCGTCGCAGGAATTGTTCCAGTGATTCCTGGTCTTCCTCCTGCTCCACCTGGGCATCGCTGCGCTGTTGACCCTGATCGGCATTTTCCGACTCGCTTTCCTGCTGCTGTTGCTCCTGTTCTTGTTCCGACTGTTCCTGCTGCTCCTGCTCTTGCTGTTCCTGCTGTTGATCCTGTTCGCTGTCGTCGCTGTCAGATTCACTTTGTGAATCCTGCTGCTCCTGTTGTTCCTGCTCTTCCTGTTCCTGTTGCTCCTGCTCCTGTTGTTGCTGTTCCTCCAGCAGGTCTTCAACAATGGCTTTATTCTTGAGCGCATCTTCGTGCTGTGGGTCCTGCGCCAGCACACGATCATAAGCGGCGAGGGCTTCTTCCAGGCGCTCGGCAAAGGCCAGCGCGTTGCCCAGATTGTAGATGGAGTCGATGTCGTCGCCCTGACTGAAGGCATTGATCGCCGCCTGATAGTCACCGGCACGGAATGCGGCCGCGCCTTGCCACTCGGGAGTTTCAAACAGGCGGGTGGCCGTTTGCGGGTTCCCCTGTTGCAATGCGCGCACGCCACGCTGATCACGGTTCAGCCACAGGCTGCTGATGTCAAAGCCCTGCTCGGGGGCAGGCTGCGCTTCACCCTGACCCGGTGGTCCACCAATGGCCATTTCCTGCAGGTCTTCCTCATTAAGCAGGGTCGGGGCGTTGGGTTGTGCTTCCAGTGCCTGTTGCTCCGCCTGCTGCTCGAGAGGATCCTGCTGGGCCATCGCCGGTTGCGGTGGCAATGCTGCCAGCACGAGGCCCGCGCCGAGAGAAATCTGCAGCACCCAGCCACGTCGGAAACACAGCGCACACAGTGGCAAAAGCAGGAGCAGCAGCCAGGGGCCTGCGTCCTGCCATAATTCAACTTCTTCGTCCGATTCCAGATAACTGTCATCATCGCCGCGCAGCAGGCTGTCAGTCAAAACTGATTCCAGGTCCGATGCATTGATGCTGATGTCACTGTAGCGACCATTAAGACTGCTACTGAGCGCCTGCAGGTTGCCACGGTCCATGGCGCTGACCACCATCTGGCCGCTGTTGTCGCGCAGGAACTCGCCGTTGCTGACCGGAATGGCGGCGCCCTGGGGCGTACCCACACCGATGATGTGCAGCGGGTAGCGGTTGTGGCTGAGAATTTCCTGAATCGCGGTGTTCTGGTCGCGCGGTACATTCTGGGTTACCAGCAGAATACGGCCATTGACCGCCGACGCGTCGTCCATCAGCGCGTTGGCCATGGCGATGGCTTCCGCCGGGTTGTTGCCGATAACCGGCATGATATTGGGGCTGAGCGCAGGGACCATGGCCCGGATGGTGACTGAATCATCGGTCAGCGGCGTTACCATGTGGGCTTCGCCGGCATACACCACCAGCGCAGTCTGGCCTTCACGGCGGGTATCAAGCAGGTCCATGATCTTGCGGCGTGCCACTGTGATGCGGTTGGGATCCTGGTCGTTGGCAAACATGCCCAGACTCAGGTCCAGCACAATCACCAGGGCTTCCTGCCGTTCCTGCACCGGTTGCGTCTGTTTGGTCCAGGTGGGTCCGGCCAGTGCCAGGGTGGCGATGACCCAGGCGGCAATCAGCAGTATCAGCGGCATGCGCTGGGATGTGCTTTTGCTGGCGTTGAGCAGGTAAGGCAGCAGACTTTTGTCAATGACTTTATGCCAGGCGCTGCCCTGGGCATCAAGACGCCACAGGCGGCTGAAGAAGAACAGGGCGGGCAACAATGCCAGCAACCACAACGGCCGCAGGAAGTGAAACTGGGCCAGGCTCTGCATCAGGGTTAATGATTCAGTCATGAGGCTGCTCCCGGCTCGGCCGCGGCACCCGCTTTGTCATCTTTTTTGCTGCTGTTTGTGCCAGTTGTGCGCGCAGCCGCTGGCATCGCGCTCATGGCCAGCAAAAAGCTCAACAGCAGAGCAATGCCCAGTGGCCAGTGAAACAGCTGGGTAATGGGCCGGTAGGTCTGTTCGTCCTGCTCGATCGGCTCCATCGCGTCCAGATCGTCATAGATACGTATCATGTCTTCCAGCGTGCGGGCGCGGAAATATTCGCCGCCGGTCATGTTGGCAGCGGCGGCCATGGCGTCATCATCAATTTCCGACACCAGTGCGCCAGCACGATTGCCAAACAGCGAACGTTGGGCAAACTGGTCCGAGGCAACCCCCACGATATGCATTTTGATACCTTCGGTACGGGCCAGTTGCGCCGCCTGTGAGGGTGTCAGCTCGCCGGCATTGTTAATGCCGTCGGTCAGCAGGATAAGGATGCGATTGTTGTCCGGCTGTTCGCGCAGATGTTTGACGCTGAGACCAATGGCGTCACCAATGGCGGTGGCGGATTCGTCAATCATGCCGATTTCCAGCTCTTCCACCAGACGTCCCACCGTTTCCAGATCGCGTGTCATGGGTGTCATGACGTAGGCATGGGCGGCAAACAGGCCGATGCCGAGGCGGTCACCCTGACGTTTTTCGACAAAATCGCTGATCACCGCTTTCATCACCTGAAAGCGCGACAACTGGGTATTGTTGAGGAACATGTCACGTGCTTCCATACTGCCGGACAGGTCCAGGGTCAGCATCATGTCACGCCCGGTGGTGGGAATCTCAATCGGTTCACCGACCCATTGCGGACGGCTGCCGGCCGCCACTACCAGTAACCAGATCAGTGTGCAGAACAGCAGAATCAGGATGTTCTTGTTGAAACTGCGTGAAGAGTCGGTATGCAACTGCACCAGACGTCGATAAAAAGGTACACGCAGGGCTGCGTCCTGTCGCGGTGCCCGCGGAATCAGGAAATAGATCAACAGTGGCAGGGGAAGGGCCAGCAACGCCCAGGGCCAGGAAAACTCAAGCATGATGATCAGCCGTTGTACGTGTCTGGGTTGTTGATTGAGGTGTCGAATCAGTGTCAGTGTCCGGCGCCGCATCGGGTTTGATTTTAGCCAGGTACAGATTCTTTATCCAGGCACTGGCCATCTGATGCAAGGCCTGCGTGTCGACATCACAGCGTGGTGCAAAACGGCCTTCCGCCAGCGCGCTGGCCAGTTCCGGCGTCAGTCGTCCGGCGCGATCATGCTGTTTGATAAAGGCTACCCAGGCCTGACCGTTCAAACCTGCCACGCGGCCTTGTTCAAAGTGCAGCAGGGCGACACGACGCAGCACGCTGTTGACCTGGTTAACATAAATCAGACGTTGCTCCATATCCGGGCCATCTGCGCCGGCACTGGCCTGCAGGCTCGCCAGGCATTTATCCAGTTCACGCAGTGCACTGCGGTAGCGGCGGTGCAACTGCAGGCGCAGGTGAAGTCGATACGCACCATAGATCAGAAGCGCCAGCAGCAGTGCAGCCAGCACCCACCAGCCCGGCGCCAGCGGCCAGAATCCGGGTTCTGCGGGCAGATGAATATCTGCCATGTCAGTTAAAGCGTCTGCGAAGTCCATTGATGTATACGTTCCACGACCGGTTCATCGGTTCTGATTGTCAGCAGCGGTATCTGCAGTTTGGTCAATTCGGCTCGCAGTGTTTCCAGTCGCTGCTGAAATACGCCGCGGTAGTTGTCACGTGCCTTCTTGCTGAAGGTATTCAGGGTACCTTTATCGCGTCCGTCGGTAATACTGTAGTAACCGGGCACAGGCAGATTCTCTTCCAGTTCGTCGTGAATGAAGCAACACACCACGTTGTTGTGGCGCGACAACTGGTACAGGTACTGAAAGCCTGCTTCATCGATGGTACTGAAATCGCTGATCACATACAGCGTGCTGCCGGGTTTGGTGATGCGGCGGATGCGGCCCAGCGCCGTGGCCAGACCACCAATCTCGTCTTCCGTCTGTGGTTTCTGTATCGGGCCGGACGCCAGGTCGGCATTGGCGAGCTGTACCTGATTGAGCAGGTGCAGGGCGGAACGACGGCTGCGCTTGGGGCGAACCAGGGCAAAATTGTCGTCGCTGTACACCAGACCACCCACGCGGTCGCCATTGTCGATGGCCAGCCAGCAGAAAATGGCGGCGGCCTGCGCTGCCACGACTGACTTGAAGGCAACATGGCTGCCAAAAAACATGGAGCTGGACTGATCCACGGCAATCAGCACGGGACGTTCACGCTCCTCACGAAACACCTTGGTGAAAGGTTTGCCGGTGCGGGCGGTGACACGCCAGTCAATGGTACGAATATCATCGCCGGCCTGATAGGGACGGAACTCTTCAAAATCAATACCACGGCCACGGATCTTGGACAGGTGCTGGCCGGAGATGCCCGCCACCGAACGCTTGTGAGAGGCGTATTCAAGGGTGCGGGCGGCATAGCGTTGCAACAGCAGATCCTGCAGGCTGATCACGGCACCTGTGGCCTGGTAAAGCGCCTGGTGCGGGAGTGTGCGAGCCTGCTTACTCATAGTGTGTCTCTTATAATGACTGTCATGACTGCCAAAACTGTTTTATGTACGGGGGTCGTGTGCCTGATGGCCCGGGCCGACTGAGATCGACGCGGGCTGTTTTCAACTGCCTGCCGGCGCTGGTGGCCTGCAAATGATCAGTCTTCAGGCAGAAGGCACTCTTTCCAGGATTGTGCTCAACACCTTGTCCGGCGTAACACCGCTGGCTTCGGCTTCAAAGCTCAGCAGCACGCGGTGACGCAGTACGTCAAACATGACGGCCTGGACATCATCGGGGCTGACAAAGTCCTTGCCCTGAATCCAGGCATGAGCGCGGGCGCAACGATCCAGAGAGATGGTGCCACGCGGGCTGGCGCCAAAATCGATCCACGCTGCCAGGTCGTCACCGTACAGAGCCGGGTTTCTGGTCGCCATGATCAGCTGGATAATGTATTCCTCGACGGCTGGTGCCATGTGCATGGACAGAATTTCCTGTCGCGCTGCAAACAGATCTTCCTGACTGACCACAGCAGGCGTGGTCTGGGCGATATTACGGGCTTCATCACGCACCAGCTGCAGAATTTCGCGCTCCGCTTCCACGGCCGGATAACCGATGGATACATGCATCAGAAAGCGGTCGAGCTGGGCTTCGGGCAGGGGGTAGGTACCTTCCTGCTCAATCGGGTTCTGTGTTGCCATCACCAGAAACAGGGGCGGCAGCTTGAATGATTCACGGCCAACTGACACCTGATGCTCCGCCATTGCTTCCAGCAGCGCTGATTGCACCTTGGCCGGGGCACGGTTGATTTCGTCCGCCAGTACCAGGTTGTGGAAAATCGGGCCAGGCTGAAAGCGGAACGAGCCGTCTTCGGGACGATAGATTTCGGTGCCGGTAATGTCACTGGGCAGCAGGTCGGGTGTGAACTGAATACGGTGGAAATCACCTTCAACGGCCCGGGACAGGTCTTTGATGGCTTTGGTTTTGGCCAGGCCCGGCGCACCCTCGACCAGCAGATGGCCGTCGGCCAGCAGCGCTATCAGCAAGCGGTCAACCAGACGTTCCTGGCCGATAATTTGCTGGGTAAGCCAGGTCTTGAGAGCAGTGATGGTGTTGTGGTGACTCATAGTTTTCCCTGTTATAGGTGTTGGGCCTGCTATATCGGTGTCGGGCCAGTTTTAATTGTCGGGCCTGTTTTAAATCTCTGTCCAGCTTTAAATATCAGGCCTGTTTCAGGTGTCAGGTTTGGGCCGGAAGTCAGCGATTGTAACCAATTCAGGGCTGATGTCTAGCTACCACGGTATTGAGTTTGTCGCATATTGTGGCAGCAGGGGTTGATGCAGTCCTTTATAATAGCAGGCAAATTCCTGACAAGAGTCCCGACATGTACTCCCTGATGCGTTCCGTTTTATTCAATCTTCCCACCGAAGCCTCCCACAGTGTTGCCATGCGCAGCCTTGATCTGGCGCATGGACTGGGTGCCAGTGGCCTGCTCGGCGGTGCCCGTAGCGGACGTAGCCAGGCGGTAACGGTGATGGGGATCGAATTTCCCAATGCGCTGGGGCTGGCAGCCGGCCTGGACAAGAATGCGGATCATATTGACGGGCTGGCCGCGCTGGGTTTTGGTTTTATTGAAATCGGCACGGTGACGCCGCGGCCGCAGCCGGGCAACCCGCAACCACGGTTGTTTCGCCTGCCGCAACAGCAGGCCATCATCAACCGCATGGGTTTCAACAACAAAGGGATCGACCATGCCCTGGACAGAATTCAGCGAAGCGCTTTCAAAGGCGTGCTGGGTATCAATATTGGCAAGAACTTTGATACCCCGGTAGAACAGGCCGCCGATGACTACCTGATTGGACTGCGCAAAGCCTGGCCACATGCCAGCTACGTAGTGGTCAATCTGTCTTCCCCCAACACACCGGGCTTGCGGACATTGCAGTACGGCGAAGAGTTGCGACGCCTGCTGGCGCTGCTGAAACAGGAGCAGCTGGCATTGGCCCAGGCGGATGGGCGTCATGTGCCACTGGTTATCAAAATCGCGCCGGATCTGAATGCAGACGAAACAGGACTGATTGCTGAGGCGTTACTGGAATTCCGCATTGACGGCGTCACCGCCACCAACACCACGCTGTCTCGTGACGGTGTTGAAGACAATCCACTGCACACCGAGGCGGGCGGTCTCAGCGGTGCACCACTGCGCCAGGCATCGACCCAGGTTGTTGCCCGGCTTGCGTCGGCGCTGGACGGGCAGATTCCCATTATTGGCGTGGGTGGTATTGCGTCGCTGGACCACGCCAGCGAAAAACTGGCAGCGGGTGCCAGTCTGGTGCAGATCTACAGTGGTTTCATTTATCAGGGGCCGCCGCTGGTGCGTGAGATTGTTGAAGGCCTGGGTAACGGGGCAGCGAGCTGATGGCAGAGCAATTGATGTTTTACACCACCGCCGGTTGCCATCTGTGTGAGCAGGCAGAAGCGATTCTACGCCGGGTTGCTGCCGAGCAACCGGCCTTGCGCTGGATACCGGTTGATATCAGTGACGATCCGGCACTGGTGGACGCCTATGGTCTGCGCATTCCGGTGATAAAGGTTGCTGACCGGGCGCAGGATCTGGGCTGGCCGTTTGATGAGGCTACCGTCAAAGCGTATCTGTCACAGGCTCAGGGTTAACAGTTTTCAGGTTTGTCGTTTCCAGATTAACAGCGTCGAGACCAAACAGCCGCACAGCGTTGGCCGTGGTGCCGGCAGCAATGTCAGCGGCCGGTCGCTCGCAGCACCGCGCCACAGTGGCCAGCACTTCGGTCAGCCAGGCCGGCTCATTGCGGCGCGTTTTGGGTTTGGGCCGCAGACTGCGGGGCAATAAATAAGGCGCATCGGTTTCCAGCAACAGGCGGTTGGCGGGAATGCTGGCGACCAGTTCGTGCAGGTGTTTGCCCCGGCGCTCATCACATATCCAGCCGGTAATGCCGATGTACATGTCCAGATCCAGGTAATCAAACAGGGCCTCGCGCGAATCCGTAAAACAATGCACAACGCCGCCACTGAGGCTGTCGCGGTGCTCCTTCAGAATTGGCAGGAAGCGCTCATGGGCATCACGCTGATGCAGGAACACCGGTTTGCCGGTCTCCACTGCCATCGCCAGATGCTCGTTAAAACTTTTCTCCTGCGCCGGTCTTGGTGAAAAATCCCGATTAAAATCCAGCCCGGTTTCGCCCACCGCTTTTACCAAAGGCTGATTCAGCAATGCACGAATGCCGGACAGCACCTCGGCACTGGCAGTTGCTGCTTCATGCGGATGGATGCCGGCAGTACAGGACAGGTCCGGGTAACGGGTACAGATGTCCAGTGCATGTTCCGATGCAGCCAGCGTGGTGCCGGTTACCAGGTGATGCACAAGCCCCGCATCACGTGCGCGTTGCAGGACGTCGGGCAGATCGCTGGCAAAGGATTCATGGCCCAGGTTGGCGCCGATATCGATAAGAGGATTTGTCATGGCGCGCGATTATAGCAGAGATGTGGTAGATTCATTGCGTATCAAGGATAATACCGCCGCTGCGCGCCAGCGCCCGGCCACCGGCTGAACGCCACGCGATACAAAAAACATATTCAGTACCGAAGACTTTAAATCAGGGTGAACGACGTTGGAACAGAACAAGAGCACACAGGCAAACACCAAAAAGGATCTGAACTGGGCGGAGCTGGGTTTCCAGTACCGGCCAACGGATTACCGATTTCGCGCCTCTTTTGTCAACGGTCAATGGACCGAGGGCGAGCTGATTACCTCGGAAATGATCTCGGTACACGAAGGCGCGCCGGCGCTGCATTATGCTCAGCAGTGCTTTGAAGGTCTGAAAGCGCAGACGGCGCCTGACGGCCGGGTGCTGTTGTTCCGCCCGACGCTGAACGCTGAGCGTATGCGCCAGGCGGCGACCCGGCTATTGATTCCGGAAGTGCCAGAAGAACTGTTTATCCGCGGCGTGGAGGCGGCGGTGCGTGCCAATTACCCCTGGATTCCGCCACACGGCTCCGGCGCGGCGCTCTATATCCGTCCAATGCTGATCGGTGTCGGCGAGAACCTGGGCCTGAAACCCGCCAAAGAGTTCGAATTCCGTGTGTTCGTGTCGCCGGTGGGGCCTTATTACCAGAGCGCCGGCCTGGCAGTGATTTCACTGGCCGTGTCCGACCTTGACCGGGCAGCGCCATCCGGCACCGGCAATTACAAGATCGGCGCGAATTATGCCGGTGGTCTGCTGGCCACGCGTCTGGCGCAGCAACTGGGCGCCAATGAAGCATTGTTCCTGGATGCAGCGCAGCGCCGCTACATTGATGAGGCGGGTTCGGCCAATATTGTGGTGGCAATGCGTGGAGGCCGCTTTGTCACGCCCAGCTCCAGTGCCGTACTGCCAAGCGTCACGCGTCGTTCCATCATGACGCTGGCGGAGAACGAGTTGGGTCTGACCATTGAGCAGCGACCGATTGATCTGCGCAAGGAAATTGATGAGTTTGAAGAAGTGGCCGCCTGCGGCACCGCGGCTGTGGTGTCTCCGGTCGGTCGTATCTGGCTGGACAGCAAATGGCACAGCTTCTATGGCGGTGGTGAACAGGCTGGCCCTGTGATGCAGAAACTGTATGAGCTGCTGGTCGGAATTCAGCGCGGTGAACTGGCCGATACCTACGGCTGGACCCATGAAGTGCCGCTCGACTGACAACGGCACTGGCACCGGGTCGGAGGGGGTTCAGAACATCGGACTCCCGGCCGACTAACTTAACTTACACTCAACTAACGCTTGACCCTCAGTGAGTGAATCTTTATATATGACGGCTTCGTCAGAGTAAGCCGCTCTGATTTTTTGTTGCCGATCGTGCTTGGGAAGGCGCTGAGAAGCAACAGATATCACGAACAAACATCAGGAATTGTGCAGCTTCATGAGTAAATCCTTAGTTATTGTCGAGTCGCCCGCAAAGGCCAAAACCATCAACAAATACCTCGGTAACGAGTTCGTGGTGAAGTCCAGCGTGGGTCATATTCGCGATCTTCCGGTCTCCGGCAGCGCGTCGAGCTCAACAACAACGCCGGCCCAGCGTGCCAAGGAAGCTGCCAAAACGCGTAAACTCAGCCCCGAGAAAAAAGCAGCGCACAAACAGAAAAAGGCCCGGCAGCAATTGATTGCCCGCATGGGTATTGATCCTGAGCACGATTGGGCAGCCCGTTACGAAATCCTGCCTGGCAAGGAAAAAGTGGTATCCGAACTGCAGCGTCTGGCCAAAAGCGCTGACACCATTTATCTCGCAACGGACTTGGACAGAGAGGGGGAGGCCATTGCCTGGCACCTGAAGGAGGCCATTGGTGGTGACGAAAGCCGTTACCGGCGTGTGGTTTTCAACGAGATCACCAAAAAAGCCATTAATGAGGCGTTTTCGCATCCCGGCGATCTGGATATGCGTTATGTGGAAGCGCAGCAGGCGCGTCGCTTCCTCGACCGTGTCGTGGGTTTCATGGTGTCGCCACTGCTGTGGGCGAAAGTGGCCCGCGGTCTGTCTGCCGGTCGTGTGCAATCAGTGGCCGTGCTGCTGATTGTCGAGCGCGAGCGTGAAATCCGTGCCTTCATACCGGAAGAATACTGGGAGCTGTTTGCCGATACCACTAACAAGGCAAAAGACGCCATTCGCCTGCAGGTGATGAAACAGGCAGGTGCGAACTACCGGCCAGGCAGTGCTGAGGCATCGGCCAAAGCGGAAGCGGCGTTAAAAGATGCCACCTTTGTGGTCAGCGCTCGCGAAGATAAACCAACCAGTTCAAAACCGCGTCCACCACTGATCACGTCAACCCTGCAGCAGGCCGCCAGCACCCGCCTTGGTTTTGGCGTCAAGAAAACCATGATGATGGCGCAACGCCTCTACGAGGCCGGTTACATCACTTACATGCGTACCGATTCCACGCACCTGAGTGCTGATGCCCTGCAGATGTGTCGCGACTATATTGAGGATCAGTTCGGCAGTAAGTATCTGCCGGAAAAAGCCATTCAGTACAGTGCGCGTGAAGGCGCACAGGAAGCGCACGAGGCGATCAGGCCGACTGACGTGAATACCTCACCAACCTCGCTGTCAGGCATGGAGCGTGATGCCGAGCGCCTGTATGCATTGATCTGGGCGCATTTTGTAGCCTGCCAGATGCCGCCGGCACGCTACCTGAGCAGCAAAATATCGGTGACCGCCGGTGATTTTGAATTGAGCACCAAAGGTCGCATCATGCAGTTCGACGGTTATCTGCGGGTACTGCCTACCAAAGAGGAAGACGTGGTGCTTCCGGATGTCAGTGAGGGCGAAGAGCTGGCGCTGCAGAAGCTGGAACCAAAACAGCATTTCACCAAGCCCACGGCGCGATACACTGAAGCCAGTCTGGTCAAAGAATTGGAGAAACGCGGTATTGGTCGTCCTTCAACCTATGCCGCCATCATTTCCACGATTCAGGATCGTGGTTATGTCAAAGTGGAAAGTCGGCGCTTTTACGCCCAGAAAATGGGCGATATCGTGGTTGAGCGGCTGCAGGAAAGTTTTACCGAACTGATGGATTATGACTTCACCGCGAAGATGGAAGACTCGCTGGACAAGGTTGCCGCCGGAGACAAAGACTGGAAAAAGCTGCTGGACGATTTCTACGCCGACTTCTCTGACCAGTTGGCTCGTGCCTCCGCTGACGAAGATGGCATGCGCGAGAACAATCCGACTGAAACCGATATTCCGTGCCCGGACTGTGGCCGTAATATGCAGATTCGCACAGCGTCTACCGGTGTTTTCCTGGGTTGTTCAGGTTATGCCCTGCCACCCAAAGAGCGCTGCAAGTGCACCATCAATCTGACGCCGGGTGAAGAGGCCATCAACACGGACAACGCCGAAGAGGCCGAGGAAGTCGAGAACCGTCGCCTGCGTGAACGCAAGCGCTGCAAGTTGTGCAACGCCACCATGGACAGCTACCTGATTGACACTGAGCGCAAGTTGCACGTGTGTGGCAACAACCCGGACTGTTCCGGTTTCGAAGTGGAGAAGGGCAGTTTCAAGATCAAGGGTTATGATGGCCCGGTGATCGAATGCGACAAGTGTGGCTCCGACATGCAGCTAAAAACCGGACGCTTCGGCAAGTATTTTGGCTGTACCAACAGCGAATGCAAAAACACCCGAAAGCTGTTGCGCAGCGGTGAGGCGGCGCCGCCCAAGATGGATCCGATTCCAATGCCTGAACTTGCCTGCGAAAAAGTTGAAGACCACTATGTGCTGCGCGACGGCGCTGCCGGTCTGTTCCTCGCCGCCAGCAAGTTCCCGAAAAACAGGGAAACCCGGGCGCCGTTGCTGGCAGAGATCCTGCCGCACAAAGATGCGCTGGACGAGAAGTATCACTACCTGCTCAAAGGGCCGGTTGCCGATTCAGATGGTAACCCGACGGTGGTCCGTTTCAGCCGCAAGACCAAGGAGCAGTATCTGCTGACTGAGGTGGATAAAAAAGCCACAGGCTGGAAGGCACACTACCGTAATGGCAAATGGACCGTCGAAAGTAAGTAAACTGTCTGGAAACTACCTGCGTTGCCGGGGCGGCGTTGAAATAAAATTTTAATCGGTCACTTACTGAATGTAGGCTCCCTCACAAAATTTGATTTCGCCTTGCCCCGACTGCCTCGCCTACGTTTCCAGCTCAGTTTACAGTGCCACGGCCAGCCGCTCACTTCGTTCGCATCCTGACCAACTCTCGAAGAACCTGAATTCTAAATTTAATAGCGTTATCGAGGCAGGCGATGCAAGGCGAAGTGTATTTTTTATGAAGGAGCTTACATTAAGTAAGTGACTGAATAAAAAATACACTTCAACGCCGCAGCGGCCACGATGATAGCTTTTAATGGCGGCGGATAACGCCGACGCTGATGCCTTCAATGATAAATTGCTGCGATCGCAGATCGACCTCGATGGGGGCAAACTCTTCGTTCTCGGCGATCAGCAACAGGCGGTGTTTTTCCGCGGTGTGCTGCAGGCGTTTCACGGTCACGTCTTCGTCCAGGCGGGCGACGATGATATCGCCGTCGCGGGCCTGCGCGGTTTTGTGTACCGCCAGTAAATCACCTTCATGAATACCGACATCGATCATGCTGGTGCCTTTGACGGTCAGCAGGTAATCGGCCTTTGGATTGAACAGACCGGCGGGTACGTTGACGTATTCATCAATGCATTCCTGAGCCAGAATCGGGCTGCCGGCGGCAACCTGGCCGATCACGGGCAGACCGGCCTGGGCTTCTTCTTCCAGATCGGGCAGCTTGATGCCGCGTGATGCGCCGGGAATGATCTCGATGGCTTTTTTACGTGCCAGCGCCTTCAGGTGCTCCTCGGCGGCGTTGGGGGAACGAAACCCCATCTCCTGCGCAATTTCCGAGCGGGTCGGCGGGTAACCGGTATCCTGCTGGTAGCGACGGATAAATGCCAGTATCTCTGCTTGTCTGGGCGTCAGTGCATGCATAGCGGTTCCCTTGGCTGTGTCAGTTACTGTAATTATAACCAGTTATTTCGGCGACGCAAACCTTTCCTGAATCTGTGATAATGCCGGTCTTTCAGGCTGCTCTTTCGGGGCACGTCCTGATCAACCAATACCTAACCATGGCAGGGGCTGGCGATGAGTGATTTACCCGGCGTATTAATGCTGGATGTGCAAGGCACGGTGCTGAACGAGGATGAGCGGTCGTTGCTGCGACACCCGCAGGTTGGTGGTGTCATTCTGTTTTCCCGCAATATCCAGGATGCGGCCCAGGTACAGGCGCTGGTGGCTGATATTCGCCGCTGTCGGCCCCAGATTCTGCTGGCGGTAGATCAGGAAGGCGGACGGGTACAACGTCTGCGTGAGGGGTTTACCCGCCTGCCGCCGATGCTGCGTTTCGGAGAGCTGTGGCAGCGGGATCAGTCCGCGGCGAAGACACTGGCACAGGATTGTGGCTGGCTGATGGCAGCCGAAGTCCGGGCGTGTGATATTGATTTCAGTTTTGCACCGGTGCTGGATCTGCACACCGGCCTGAGCGAGGTCATTGGCGACCGGGCTTTCTCCGCTGATCAGGATACCCTGGTCGCGCTGGCCACCGCCTTTATGCAGGGCATGCACGAGGCCGGTATGGCGACCACCGGTAAACATTTCCCCGGGCATGGCAGCGTTACCGCAGACTCCCATCATGACTTGCCGCTGGATAAGCGCCCGTTGCAACAGATTCGTGAGCAGGATATGCAACCCTTCGTGCGCTGCATGCCGGTCATGGATGCGGTGATGCCGGCGCACGTAATATACCAGCAGGCCGATGATGCCTGTGCCGGTTTCTCCGAATTCTGGTTACAGACTGTGCTGCGGAAACAGCTCGATTTTCAGGGCGTCATTTTCAGTGATGATCTGGTGATGGCGGCGGCTGCAGCGGCCGGCAATATGGAAGATAGGGTCAAAAAAGCATTGGCAGCCGGCTGCGACATGTTGCTGGTCTGCAATGATCGGGAAGCGGCGCTGCAGGCATTGGCTGCGCTGGAAGGCCTGAACACTGAACCCAACGCCCGGCTCCTGCGTATGCAGGGTAAACAGCATCTGGATTTTGCAGCGCTGCAGGCGACACCACGCTGGCAGCAGACGCGCGACCGGCTGGAGGCCCTGATACAGGCGGAAACCGTAAAATGAGTGGAGAAGACGTGAACAAGCAACATCTGCAGCAGGTCATGGATGAGGCGCAGTGCCTGTATACCGGCCGCGACATAGATCAGGCCCTGGACGCGCTGGCATCACAGATCAGTGAGGTGATGGCGGATCAGAATCCACTGGTCCTGTGCGTCATGAACGGCGGCATTGTGCTTACCGGGCAGCTGGTGCCAAAACTGAATTTCCTGCTACAGCTGGATTATATTCATGCCACGCGTTACCGCGAGCAGCTGCAGGGCAGTGACCTGCAGTGGCGGGTGACACCTGCTACTGAGGTCAAGGGCCGGGTGGTCTTGGTGCTGGATGACATTTTTGATGAAGGCGAAACACTGGCGGGCATCAAGAGCTGGTGTGAAGGCAAGGGTGCTTCGGCAGTCTATACCGCGGTGCTGGTGGATAAACAACATGACCGTAAAACAGCGACCCTGAAGAAAGCGGATTTCACGGCGTTGACCGCTGAAGACAAATACCTGTTTGGCTACGGCATGGATTACAAAGGTTACTGGAGAAACGCGCCGGGCATTTACGCAGTCAACTTCTGAAGGCGCTAAAGAGACTGGAGGCGATTATGACAGAGAAGACGGCAAGTCCTGATAATCTGCTCAAGCAGATTGGTAAACAGAAAGGTCCGGCACCTGTTCATGACTGGGACCCACCTTACTGCGGTGAGATGGACATGCGTATCGCGGCCGATGGCCGCTGGTACCACGAAAGTTCGCCTATCGGTCGCATCGCCATGGTGCGGCTGTTTTCCTCTATCCTGAGACTGGACGATGACGGCCATCATTATCTGGTGACGCCGGTGGAGAAGGTGCGCATCACAGTGGATGACTGTCCCTTTGTCGCCCAGTTACTGGATGTTAGCGGAGAGGGTTCGGGGCAGCAGTTGACCTTCACCCTGAATACCGGTGAAACGGTGATTGCAGGCGCCGATAATGCGATCGAAGTGACCACCGACGAAGCCGGTCAACCACACCCGGTGATCGAGGTTCGTCATGGCCTCAAAGCACTGATCAGCCGTTCGGTTTTTTATCAGATGGTGGCATTGGCCGAGTCTGGCAGGGATGCTTCGGCTGACACTAAGGCTTTGAAAAATAACAACTCTGAAGATGATATTGGTGTCGTCAGTGATGGCGTTTTTTTCGCATTGAGTGGCCGCTGAGCGGCTCCCGGCTGAGCCTTTTTATTGACGAGGGCAATTAAAACCGGCATCATTGGCGGCCTTTTCTGGGGGCTTTGTTGCCTCTGTTTCGCTTACTCAGGTTCAGGTAATAGATCTGGATCCCAATGGGCCCTGGGTTTTAAAGAGCTAATTTAAAACAGTAAATTGGAGAATCCATGAAGATTCTGGTAGCAGTTAAACGTGTTGTTGATGCGTACGTTAAAATCCGAGTCAAGTCAGATGGCAGTGGCGTTGATCTGGCGAATGCCAAAATGGCGGTTAATCCATTCTGCGAAATTGCCATTGAAGAGGCCATTCGTCTGAAAGAGAAAGGCGTGGCTGACGAAGTCATTGCCGTGTCCATTGGCGAGAAGAGCTGCCAGGAACAGATCCGTACGGCACTGGCACTGGGTGCCGACCGGGGCATACACGTTGATGCCGCTGCCGATGTGCAGCCACTGGCCGTGGCCCGCGTGCTGCAGAAGCTGGTCGAGAAAGAAGGCATCGATCTGGTGCTGCTGGGCAAGCAGTCCATTGATTCCGACAACAACCAGGTTGGACAGATGCTGGGCGCACTGACTGGCATGCCGCAGGGTACATTTGCCTGCAAGCTGGAAGTGGCTGATGGTAAAGCGGTGGTCACGCGTGAAGTTGATGGCGGTGAGCAGACCGTGTCACTGAAGCTGCCAGCCGTAGTGACTACGGATCTGCGACTGAACGAGCCGCGCTATGCTTCATTGCCGAACATCATGAAGGCCAAGAAAAAGCAGATCGACACGGTCACTCCGGATGAGCTGGGTGTTGATGTCAGTTCCGGTCTGAAAGTCGTGTCTGTTGAAGCACCGCCCGCGCGTTCTGCCGGCATCAAGGTGGAAAGCATAGACGAGCTGATCAGCAAATTGAAAACCGAAGCCAAAGTGATTTAAGGGGACGAGCAGATATGAGTATTTTGGTAATTGCAGAACACGATAATGCCGCCCTGAAACCGGCGACCTTGAACACCATCACCGCAGCCAGCGAAATCGGCGGCGACATTACGGTACTGGTTGCTGGCTCTGGCTGCGATGCAGTCGCGCAGCAGGCCGCTGCCGTCAATGGCGTCAGCAAAGTGCTGGTGGCCGACAATGCCGCCTACGAGAATCAGCTGCCGGAAAACCTGGCTGAGCTGATTGCGGAAGTGGGCAAGGATTCTTCACACATTCTGGCACCGGCTTCCACCTCCGGCAAAAACTTCATGCCCCGTGTGGCAGCCTTGCTGGGTGTTGCCCAGATTTCAGACATTACCGCAGTTAAAGGTGCGGACACCTTTGTGCGACCGATTTATGCGGGCAACGCACTGGCAACAGTCCAGTCCAGTGACGCCGTCAAGGTGATCACGGTGCGTGGCACGGCGTTCGATGAGGCAGCCAAAGAGGGTGGCTCTGGTAGCGTTGAAGCACTCGACATCGTCAAATCTCAGGACATTGCCACCTTTGTCGGTGAAGAGCTGACTGAATCTGAGCGTCCCGAATTGACCGGCGCCAAGATCGTTATCTCCGGTGGCCGTGGCATGCAGAACGGTGAGAACTTTGCCATGCTGGAAAAAGTCGCTGACAAACTCGGCGCTGCCATTGGTGCGTCGCGCGCAGCGGTCGACGCGGGCTTTGTCCCCAACGACATGCAGGTAGGCCAGACCGGTAAAATCGTGGCGCCAGATCTGTACATTGCGGTGGGCATCTCCGGCGCGATTCAGCACCTGGCCGGCATGAAGGACAGCAAGGTGATTGTTGCCATCAACAAGGACGAAGAGGCACCGATCTTCCAGGTGGCTGATTATGGTCTGGTCGCAGACCTGTTCCAGGCGATACCGGAGCTGGAAGAAAAGCTGTGATATAAATTTTAAGGGGGCGGGGATTTTAAGGGGACGGAGGAGATACTTTCCGGAAAAAGTATCTCCTCCGTCCCCTTAAAACGTCCCCTTAAAATCCTCTAGAAGTCACAACAAAAAGGGGCGGATGAGAAATAACTCATCCGCCCCTTTTTGTTTGTTTACGGAGGAGAGATTCTCCTCCGTGCCCAGTCGTTTACTCGTTGCCTTCTGATTCAGCCTTTTTGCGGGCTTCCTCTTCCAGGCGTCGGCGTTTGATTTCGCGCGGGTCATTGGGTGCACGGCCGCCTTCGGGGATGGCTCCCTGAGAGGTGGCGGGAGCCTGCTTGGCTTCTTCCGGAGTCGGAGCCAGTGGCGCTGCCTTTGTGTCGATGCCAGACTTGTCTGATTCCGCCTTTTTCGGGGCAGGCTGTTCAGTTGTCTGCTCAGCTCTCTGGGCCTCGGGCGTTGAATCCGCAGCGGCAACTTTATCACTTGCCGGCTCTGCGTTGGCCTGAGCCTCAGCGTCTGCAGATTTTTTGCTCTTGTTGGTGGTGGCGCGCTTGCGAGCAGGTGCGCGTTTACGAGTCGGCTTTTTCTCGGGCTCCGCATCTTCGGGCGTGCCAGCAGATTTGTCGAGGTCGGCCTGAGCAGATGCTTTCTCGGAGGCACCGTCGACGGCTTTATCGCTCGAGGCTGCTTCGTTGCTCGCGGCTTTCTTATCGCTCACGGCTGCTTCTTCGCTCACGGCTTTCTCATCACTCGCAGCTGCGTCGGCCTTTGTTTTGCTTGAGGCTTTTTCTGCGCTAGAAGCTTTCTTCTCGCTAGGGGCCTTCGCTTCGTCAGTGGCTTTCTCTTCGCCAGAGGCCTTTTCCTCACCTGAGGCCGCGGCTTTGTCTTCGCCCGCTGCTTTGGCCTTCGGTTCTCTCAGGGCTGCTTCGGCGGCCTGTGCTTCCTGCACAGCTTTTGCCGCCTCGGGCAGATCATCGCTGCTGTCTTTGGCTTTTGCAGCAGCGGGTTTTTTCTGCTCGTCTGCTGTGTTGCCATCAGCGTCGGCAGCACTATTGCCGTCCTGGCTGTTTTGGCTCTCCTGGCTCTCCTGGCCATCACTGGTGTTGCCATCTTTGTCCTGCGACTCGGCGTTGTTGCCGCGGCCACGGCGGCGGCTGCCACCACGGCTGCGACGACGACGGGGTTTTGCTGTGCCGTCTTCGTTGGTTTCGCTCGCCGAATTGTCACCTGAGTTCTCAGTGTTGCTGCTGTCGTCTGACGTGTCAGCCGCCTTTGTGCGAGCGCCGGGCTTGCTGCCTTTATCGTCCGCAGCCTTGTTGTCCTGATTAGCGGACTGATCGTCGCTGGCGGCAGTGTCTGTCACTGCATTTTCATTCTCGGCCGCATCGGGATGTGGTCCACGCTGACGCTTGGTGGTGTTGCGCGGACGGCGATCGCCACGACGGCGACGGCTCTGACCTTCGCCGCCCTTGTTGTCGTCTGACGCGTCACCGGACGCGGCATCGTTGTTGCTGTTTGCAGCGTTGTTGTCCTTGCGAGTGTCCGACTCGTCGTTCTGTGAACGATTGCGGCCGCCACGTCGACGACCCTGGCCTTGCCCTTGACTCTGGCCCTGCGAGGACTCGGAGCGATCGGACCTGTCGTCGCCGCCTTTGTCGTTTCTCTCCGATTTTTCGCCGCGCTCCGCCTTGTCACCACGATCATTGCGGTTGCCGCGCTGATTGCCGCGACCCTGCTTCTGGTGTCGCTGCTGGTTGTTCTGCGGGCGACGCTCGCGATTGCGCGAGTTGCGATCCTTGTTTTCTTCCTCTTTCTCATCTTCTTCGTCATTGGCCGCGCCTGTAAAGACTTCGGTGAAGACGGAGATCAGTGATCCCAGGAAACCTTTTTTCTTTGGTGCGGGCGGTGCCAGACGAGTGGTCGGCACATGGGCCGGTGCCTGGGCCAGCGTTGGCGCCTGTACGGCGGCCTGTTGTGCCGGCGCCGATTTCTTCGCCTGAATGACATCGTCATCCGGACCACCGGTTTCAATTTCGAAACTGGCGCGATGCGACGAGGTGCTGCCATCCTGTGCGCTGATGCTCTGGATTTCGTAGTGCGGTGTTTCCATGGCCGGGTTGGCAATGATCAGCAGGCGGGTTTTGCTCTGTGCTTCAATGGCCAGCACTGCAGAACGCTTTTCGTTCAGCAGGTAAGAGGCGACCGACAACGGCACAATGGCATGGATCTCGGCGCTTTTCTTTTTGTTGGCTTCTTCCTGCAGGATTCGAAGAATGGACAGGCACAGCGATTTCACATCGCGAATCGCACCCTGGCCATTGCAGCGTGGGCATACCACGGCGCTGGTTTCTTCCAGCGATGGACGTAGACGCTGACGTGACATTTCCAGCAGGCCGAAGCGGGAGATGCGGCCGACCTGTACTCGTGCACGGTCCGCTTCCAGCGCATCGCGCATGCGGTTTTCAACTTCTTTCTGGTTTCTGGCAGCGCTCATGTCGATGAAATCGATAACCACCAGGCCGCCCATGTCGCGCAGGCGCAGCTGGCGGGCAATTTCATCGGCCGCTTCCAGGTTGGTGTTCAAGGCGGTTTCTTCGATGTCCGACCCGCGCGTGGCGCGAGAAGAGTTGATGTCGATGGAGATCAACGCTTCAGTCGGGTCGATGACAATGGAGCCGCCCGAAGGCAGTTTTACTTCGCGCTGAAACGCCGATTCAATCTGGGCTTCAATCTGGAAGCGATTGAACAGCGGCAGGGCTTCCTGATACAACTTGATACGCGATTCGTAATGCGGCATCACCTGACGTACAAAGTCGATGGCTTCGGCATAGGATTCCTGGGTGTCGAATAACACTTCGCCGATGTCCTGGCGCAGGTAATCACGAATGGTACGGATAATGACGTTGCTTTCCTGATAGATCAGGAAGGGCGCTGATTTTTTCTCGGCAGCTTCTGTGATCGACTGCCACAGCGACAGCAGGTAATCCAGGTCCCACTGCAGTTCTTCCTGTTGCTTGCCGACACCTGCGGTGCGCACAATGATGCCCATGCCGTCAGGAATATTCAGACCATTGATAGCTTCGCGGATCTCGGAGCGTTCGTCACCTTCGATGCGGCGGGAGATACCACCGGCGCGCGGGTTGTTTGGCATCAGCACCAGGTAACGACCGGCCAGGCTGATAAAGGTGGTCAGCGCCGCGCCTTTGTTGCCGCGCTCTTCCTTTTCTACCTGCACAATCACTTCAGTGCCTTCAGCAACCGCTTCTTTGATATTGACGCGGCCGCCTTCGATGCCTTTACGGAAATACGAAGGGGCAATTTCTTTCAGGGGCAGGAAGCCGTGACGCTCGGCGCCGAAATCAACAAAGGCGGCCTCCAGGCTGGGTTCTACGCGGGTAATACGGCCTTTGAAGATGCTGGCCTTTTTCTGTACACGGGTGCGGTTTTCAATATCCAGGTCGTAAAGTTTCTGGCCGTCAACGAGGGCAACCCGCAACTCTTCTTCCTGTGTGGCATTGATCAACATTCTTTTCATAGTGAATTCACATCTCTGTTGAACCAGATCAGTCAATTCGGGGGAGATGATTTGCGCAGGCGGGGCGGGACAGGACAAGCCGAGAGCATGCGCAAACAGCCGGAATAAGGCTGTGGGACATGCCGGTGACAGGGGGCGCAAAGAGGGCGGTGTCCGGTCTCGGTGCCTTAAACTGCCGGGCCCGGTGGACTGGTATTGCCGCTACTGCTAACCGAACCCATGGATAAAGTTCAGGTGTCCTGCTGTCACTGCAACCGTGTTTCGGTATCGGAATCGGGTCGATGAATCGTTGCCCGGTCGTGTCGAGGTCACGGTCTTTCGGTGGCTGCATCTGCTCGAAAATCAGAGCTCGCAAATCAGAGCCCAAACATCAAAATCAGTGCAGCGCCTTGCTTGTATGTTGTCGCCGTTTGTGTGCCCGGCTTTCCGGCTCAGCGGCTCAACTTGTGTGGTTGAGATCCTGCTGGAGCGGGATGCGGCGGGGCATTCACTTTCGGTGTGCCCCCGCGCAAAAATCATTCACCCGAGTCTTCAGTCTGGTTGCTCGGTTAAGTACTGCTTTTAAAAATCCGGTACTGCAAAATTCGTTGTCACGATGTTTGTTTCGCATAACTGCTGTGTTAACAACGTGTTGGCGCTGACATGTAATCGACATGTCCCGTGCTGCAAGTTCTACAATTTGTGTATACACGGTTTGGCAACCAACCACTTTCACAGCTCCGCGACTATAACAGCAAAACCTTTCCCATTCAATCACCTGTGTTACTTATTCACAGTCCGTTTTTAACTGTGCCGGGGCAGGCGGTCAGGCACTGGCGATGGAAGTTTGTTTTACTCCGGTGCCTCGACTAGAATCCTTGCCGTCGATCCCGTGCCGTTCAGGATAAACCGTTCATGTACCAACCTCTGGTCCTGTTTGTCGGGCTGCGTTTTGTCAGAGCCCGCAAAAAAAATCAGCTGATGTCCTTTGTCTCGCTGATCTCCATGCTGGGCATAGCACTGGGTGTGCTGGCTCTGATTGCGGTGATGTCGGTAATCAATGCATCGACCAGCACCATGCGTAACGAAACCCTGAAGTCAGTGCCGCATGCCGGCCTGGTGTTGCCTGCCGGTGGTATCGGCTGGCAGCAAGCGGCGCGGACCCTGCAGCAACAGAGCGGCATAGTCGCGGCAGCGCCGTTTGTTGAGGGCGAAGCCTGGCTGCGCGCTGATGGTAATGGCGAGTTTGTTGCCGTGCGCGGTGTCGATCCGGCCTCGGAGCCAGCTGTGTTGCAGCAGGACAGTCCTCATCTGGAGCAGTTGCTGGCGGCGCTGGCAGAAACGCCGGATGGCATTATTCTCGGAACCCGCCTGGCCTCCCGGCTGGCACTGTTTAATGGCATGCAGTTGTCGGTGACGCCCCTGTCCAGTCTGCTGAGTCGGGATACCGGCGATGCCCGCAGTTTTCGGGTGCTGGGTGTCGCCGACTTCGGGTTTTATGACAATGCCAGCACGGCGCTGGTGAATTTGCCGGCGGCGCAGGCCCTGTTTGCCGGCAGCGGTCCGGGCACCGGGCGCATGCAGATGCGATTGCGGGTGGATGATCTGTTTAATGCCGCTGCCTTGAGCTCTCGTGCAGCGCAGGCGCTGCCACCGGCTGACTATCGGGTCAACAGCTGGGATCAGAGCCGTCGCAGCCTGTTTGATGCCCTGCGCCTGGAAAAGGTGCTGACCGGGTTCATGTTATTGATGATTGTCATTATTGGCGCCGTTAACATTGTGGCCACACTGGTGATGACAGTGGCTGATAAAAGCGCCGACATTGCGATTCTGCGCACCATGGGCGCCGGGCGCGGCACGGTGATGGCCGTGTTTGTGATTCAGGGCCTGGCCGCCGGGGTGTTTGGTACCCTGCTGGGCGCGCTCGGGGGTGTGGCGCTGGCAGCCAGCATTGGTGACCTGACCCAGGCCGTCCAGTCGCTGCTCAACAGTGCACTGGCGCCCGGCGATGTTTACATGATTGCTCACCTGCAGTCGGAATTGCAGTGGGCTGATGTGGCGCTGGTCTGCGCCAGTGCGTTGCTGGTCAGCCTGCTGGCAACGCTTTACCCGGCCTGGCGTGCCTCGCGCATCCAGCCCGCCGATGTTCTCAGGTACGAATAAATGACGCTGGAGCCAGATATGACACTGCCAGAGCCGGGCGATAAAGGGCCAGAGCCACGCGACAAAAGGCAAGAGCCACGCGACCAAAGGCAAGAGCCACGTGACACAGGGCAAGAGCCGCGCTACACAGAGCGAAGACAGCCTAACGACAGCAGTCCGGAGCAATCCGTGGCACGCGGCGCGGTGATCAGTTGCCGCCATTTAAGCAAAATCTACACGCAGGGGCCGCAGCAGGTCGAAGTGTTGACGGACATCAACCTCAACGTCATGCCCGGTGAGCGCATCGCCATCGTGGGCAGTTCGGGCTCGGGCAAAACCACCTTGCTCAACATGTTGGGCGGGCTGGATATGCCCAGTGGTGGCGAAATCGACGTCGCCGGTCAGGCATTGTCGGCGCTGTCAGACAAAGAGCGTGGTTTGCTGCGTAATCGTTATCTGGGGTTTGTTTACCAGTTTCACCATTTGCTCGGTGAATTCAGTGCGCTGGAAAATGTTGCCATGCCACTGCTGATCGGCGGCGCCAGGGTGGCTGATGCCCGAGACCGGGCAGCAGAACTGTTGCGCCGGGTCGGTTTGCAGCACCGGCTCAGTCACAAACCGGCGGAACTGTCGGGCGGCGAGCGGCAGCGTGTGGCGATTGCCCGCGCGTTGGTGGCTTCCCCGCGTTGTGTGCTGATGGACGAGCCCACAGGCAACCTTGATCGCCGCACCGCCAGTGGTATTCACGAATTGATGCAGGACCTGAATCAGCAACTGGCCACCAGTTTTGTGGTGGTGACCCATGATGAACAGTTCGCTGCCAGCCTGGACCGTGTGCTGCTGCTGAACAACGGGTGTCTGCAGGCATGACGCGCTCCCTGTCAGCATTTATTGCCTTGCGCTATGTCAGCGTGGGGCGACGCAGTGAACTGGTGAGCTTTATGTCCATGCTGACCATTGGCGGGCTGGCACTCAGCGTCTGTATTCTGATCACCGTGTTGTCGGTCATGAATGGCTTTGATCGCGAAGTGCGGGAGAATGTGCTCGGTATCATGCCGCACGCCACCCTGCGCACGCCAGAGCATATCGACAGTGAGCGCTGGGCGCAGCTCGACAGTGAGGTGCTGGCGGTGCCCGGTGTCAATCTGAGTGCGCCGGTACTGGAGGCCAATGGCGTGATTGCCGGGCCGGAAGACAATGTCGGCGTACTGGTCAATGGTGTTGATCCGGCGCGCGAAGCTGACATTTCCCGCCTGTCCCGTTTTATGCGGCAAGGAAGCCTGATGTCGCTGGCGGAATCACGTTTTCAGCTGGTGCTTGGCGAAACGCTGGCGCAACGTCTGGGCGTCGGTCTGGGCGACAACGTCACACTGTACTCACTGAATGTGTCCATCAACCCGGTGGCGCCGCTGCCGGTGCAACGACGCTTTACCGTGGGTGGCATTTACCGGGTGGGCACGCAGGAGCTTGATGAGCGGCTGGTGATGATTGCGCTGCCCGATGCCCAGGCCCTGTATCGCCAGCCTGACCGCTTCACGGGTCTGCGCCTGCGCACCGATGACGTGCTGGCGGTGAATGCGCTGCGCGATAACATTGAGGTGCTGTTGCCGCAGGGTGTTTATCTGGAAACCTGGACCCAGTGGTTTGGCGCAATATACGAGAATATCCGTCTGTCCCGCACCATCGTAGGCTTTTTATTGTGGCTGCTGGTCGCGGTGGCGGCGTTTAATCTGGTGGTGAGCCTGATCATGATTGTGCGTGACAAACGCGGCGATATCGCCATTTTGCGCACGATGGGCGCATCTCCCGGCATGATTGGCCGCATTTTTGTATTGCAGGGTTGCCTGGTGGGGTTGCTGGGTACACTGGCCGGGCTGGTGCTGGGCATTGGGCTGGCTCTCAGTGTCAGTGATCTGTTCGCCTGGATTGAACAGCTTTCCGGTGCCCAACTGCTCAGTGCTGATGTCTACCCGGTCGATTTCCTGCCGTCGCAATTGCGTGTGTCCGATCTGCTTGGCGTCAGCCTGGGTGTGCTGGTCCTGTGCCTGCTGGCCAGCCTCTATCCTGCCTGGCGAGCAGCCCGTGTGTTGCCTGCGGAAGCCCTGCGCAGCGAATAGCGCCGTCTGTGATCAGCCCTGGTTTTTCCGGTAAAGCCCCGGTGCATCTGCTATATCTGCCATTACACACTGATTAACCCCAATCTGAACAGGAAGCCGCTACGATGGCGGCCATGACGTGTTATGCGCGCAGGGATGCTGGCGTTTTGTCTGGGCATCTGGCTGTTCAGTCGGTTGCCGGTGTTGCCGCCCTGGCCGGTGGCCGCCATTGTTTGTTTGATGCTGCTGGCCACTACTGTGCTGCTGGTCGCGGTGGCGTGGTCTCCAGAAAGGGGCCGATGGCGCCTTGCGGCCTTGAGCCTGCAACTCGTCATGGCCCTGGTGCTGGGTCTGTTGTGGTTCTGCTTTGATGCCTCTCGCCAGATGCAGCAGCAGTTGCCGTCCGAACTGGAAGGGGTGGATTTCTGGGTCAGCGGGCGCATTGTCAGTCTGCCCTCACCGCGGGCGCAGTTTCAGCAGTTTGAGTTGCGTATCGACTCTACCTGCTATCGTCTGCATCCTCGCGATTGTGTCTCCCCGGATGCAATCCCCGACTCAGACCAGCCGACACCAATGCGCGGGGCGCGGATCAGTCTCAACGAGTATGCCGGTCTGACGCTGTGGCCCGGCGAGCGCTGGCGCTTTCGGGTGCGGCTGAACCGGCCGCATGGTTTTGCCAATCCCGGCGGTTATGACTACGAAGCCGCCCTGTTCGGGCGGGGCATTATGGCTCGGGGGTATGTGCGTGATACCGCTTTCAACAAACGCCTGAGCGCGGCCGGGCCTGGGTTACAGTCGGCCCGCGCCGGTCTGCGCGCACGTCTGTTTGCGCTGGCGCCGCGGTTGCAGAACCCGGGCCTGCTCAGTGCCCTGATCCTGGGCGATCGTGACGGTGTCAGTTCAGCGCAATGGGAACTGCTGACCCGCACCGGCACCAATCATCTGCTGGTCATCTCCGGCCTGCATGTCGGCTTTGTTGCCTTGACCGCCTATACCGTGATCAACCTGCTGGTGAGGCTGCTGCCGGCCTTACTGTTGCGGTTGCCGGCGCAGCATTACGGCGCCCTGGCTGCGGTACTGGCGGCTCTGGTATACAGCGGTCTGGCGGGTTTTTCGCTACCGACCCAGCGAGCCTTGATCATGGTGCTGGTGTTGATGTCGGGGCATGTGCTGGGACGACGGTTTTTGCCCAGCTACAGCCTGTTGCTGGCAGCTTCGCTGGTGTTGCTGCTGGCGCCCATGAGTGTGACCCAGGCCGGTTTCTGGCTGTCATTCACCGCCGTGGCGGCTCTGTTATTTGCCTTCAGCGGCTATCGTCGGCCAGCGTCGCCATCGCTGGCATCACCAGGCCAATGGCTGTGGCACAACTGGGTGCAACCGCAGTGGGCAGTCAGTGTCGGACTGTTGTTGCCCCTATTGCTGTGGACCGGGCAGATGTCGCTGATATCACCGCTGACCAATGTTCTGGCCATCCCGTTGGTGAGTTTGCTGGTGGTGCCGCTGGCATTGCTTGGCGCCGTATTGTTGATGCTCATACCCTCACTGGCGATCTGGCCACTGGCATTGGCTGACTGGCTGTTGAACGGATTGTTTGTGGCACTGGCCGGCGTGGTCGAGTTCGGGCCTGCGCTGTGGCAACCCTCACCGCCGGGCCTGATGGCGTCAACGCTGGCAGCGCTGGCGGTGGTGCTGTTGCTGGCGCCCAGAGGGCTGATACCAACGCGGACTCCCTGGTTGTTGCCCGGCTGCCTGTTGATGCCTCTGCTGTGGCCGGCCGAAGCAGTGCGACCGCCACCGGGACAGGCGCAACTGCAGTTTCTCGACGTCGGTCAGGGCCTTGCCGTGGTGGTGCATACACACAATCACCATCTGCTGTTTGATACCGGTCCGGCCATGGGGCCGCAATTCGATACCGGCCGTGCAGTCATCGTCCCGTACTTGCGTGCACGGCATGTGCGGGCGCTGGACATGCTTATCATCAGTCACTGGCATCAGGATCACAGCGGCGGGGCGGCGTCGGTGGCGCAGCAGTTTGCCATAAAGCGCCGACTGGCGGGCGGCTCGGAATCGGCGCCGGAGGCGTTGGGTGGACCGGCGTCCTTTGAACGTTGCCGGGCTGGCATGCGCTGGCAATGGGACGGCGTGGTATTCGAGATATTGCACCCGGCCGGGCAGCGTTATGCCGGTGAAAATAATAACGCCTGTGTGTTGCGGGTCAGTGCCGGTGACCAGCACGTGCTGTTGACCGGTGATATCGAACGTGAAGCTGAACGCGACCTGCTACAGGATCATGCCAGGACCTCAGGGTTGCGTGCGGATGTCCTGCAGGCGGCGCATCACGGCAGCGCCAGTTCATCCTTGCCGGCATTCCTGCAGGCCGTGCAGCCCAAATTGACAGTGGTGTCGGCGGGTTATCGCAACCGGTTTTCACATCCGGCGCCGGTGGTGCTTGAGCGTTTATACAACGTTGGCAGTGTGGTCTGTCAAACGCCGTCCACGGGCGCCGTTCAGGTCGAGCTGGGCGGGGCCGCCGGGCCACGATTGTCAGCGACGCATCGTCAGCAATATCGCCGTTTCTGGCATAACATCCCGTCGGGCGAATATGGTAAAGTAGCGACCGAAACAGCGGGAGGCGACATTTGTGGTAGAGATCGTGATGGCGGGTGGCTGGTTGATGCTGCCAATAATTCTGTGTTCCATTCTGGCGATTGCGATTGTCATTGAGCGGTCCTGGTCTCTATCGGCCAACCGGATCGCGCCGCGTTATGCCGTAGGTCAGGTATGGACGTGGATCAAGAACAACGAGCTGGATTCCACCCGCATGCGTGAATTGCGCCTGTCGTCACCGTTGGGGCAGATTCTGGCCGCCGGCCTGTTGCACGCCCGGCAGGGCCGTGCGCAGATGCAGGACGCCATTGCCCACAGTGCCTCGGTGGTCATTCATGAGCTGGAGCGTTATCTCAGTACATTGGGCACCATTGCCGCGATAACACCGTTGCTGGGCCTGCTGGGCACCGTGATTGGCATGATCAGGGTGTTTACCGAGATCATGATTCAGGGCACCGGTAATGCCAGCGCCTTGGCTGGCGGCATTTCCGAAGCACTGATTACCACGGCTGCCGGTCTGTGTGTGGCGATTCCATCCTACGCCTGTCACCGGTATTTTATTCGCAAAGTGGATTCGCTGGTGCTGGCGCTGGAGCAGGAGTCGGCAAAACTGGTTGATGCCCTCGACAAGGTGCCGGTTGAACTGGACTTAAAAGCCAGCGACACTCCGGCCCCGGCAACCACCGCCCCTGAACAAGAGCATCCGGCGTGAAATTTCCCCGGCGCACCCTGGAGGATCCCGCCATCAATCTGACGCCACTGATTGATGTGGTGTTTCTGTTGCTGATCTTTTTTATGGTCACAACCACGTTTACCCGGGAAACCCGAATCGCGGTTAATCTGCCGGAAGCCGATGCCGAACAGGCCGAGTCCCTTCCCAATCAGATTGAAGTGCTGGTGAGCCAGGGGGGGCGTTACAGCGTCAATGACCAGGTTCTTTCCGACAGTCAGTTGCTGACCCTGGGCCGTGCCCTGATTGATGCCGCCGGTGGTGATCGCAGCACGCCGGTATTGTTGATCGCTGATGCTGAAGCCACGCATCAATCCGTGGTGACCGCCATGGATGCTATCGGTCAGTCCGGCTTCAGCCGGCTCAGTATTGCCACGCGCCGCGCCGATGAAAGCAACGGTGCCGGAGCTACCCCATGAGTAAATCCGGTATACCACAACCCGAACCATCATCAGATCAAAGCGCTGGCGCCGATGAATCCGCCGTGTCGCAGATGACCGGTTGGCAGGTTTATAAACGGCTGTTGGCTTACATCCTGCCCTACATGGGTTTTATGGGCATCAGTGTGCTGGGTTACCTGATCTTTGCTGCCACCACACCTGCCACAGCAGCCTGGCTGGGCTGGACCATTGACCAGGTCGCCATCCGTAATCCCGATGCGCGCATTCTGGCGCCGGCACTTTGTATCCTGATTGTGGTGTGTCGGGGCATTGGCGGTTTTCTGGGCCATTATGCGCTGGAGCATGTTGCCAATCATGTGGTGCACAAACTGCGTTGCCAGATCGTGGAAAAATTGCTGACCGTGCCGGTGCGCTACTACGACAAAAACAGCATTGGCCGTCTGGTGTCCAAGGTCACTTACGATGTTGCCCAGATCAAGGGTGCCTCAACCAACGCCATTACCGTGATCATGCGCGAGGGTCTGACCGTGATCGGCCTGCTGGTCTATCTTTTCTGGGTGAACTGGCGCCTGAGTCTGGTGTTTCTGCTGGTGGCACCCTGTGTCGCCTATATTGTGCACCTTGCGACGGTACGCTATCGCCGCTACAGTCGGCAGATGCAGGATTCCATGGGCGACGTCACCCAGATCACCAACGAATCCATCAAAGGCCAGCGCGTCATCCGTACCTTTAATGCCAGCGATTACGTGTCCGGCCGCTTCACCACGGCCAGTGAAAAGAACCGTCGGCAGAACATGAAAATGGTGGTGACTGAGTCGACCGCAAAACCTCTGATCCAGTTGTTTGTCAGCATCGCCATGGCCATTCTTATCTGGTTTGCGCTGTCGCCAGAGCTGCTGGCCTCGTCCACGCCCGGTGAACTGGTGTCATTCCTGACTGTGGCCGGCATGCTCAGTTCACCCATGCGGCAGTTGTCCGGCGTGAACGCGGTGATACAGCGTGGTATCTCTGCGGCTACCAGTATTTTTGAGCTGATCGACACACCGCCCGAGAACGATCAGGGAACAGATGAAACGAAACGCGCCCGTGGCCAGATTGAATTTAGCGATGTTGGTTTTTGCTATAATGAAGACGAACCGGTGCTGCAGGGATTCAGCCTGCAGGTGGAGCCGGGCACCACGGTGGCGCTGGTGGGTCGCTCCGGCAGCGGCAAGTCGACACTGGTCAGTTTATTGCCACGGTTTTATGACCTCAGCAGCGGCGATATCCGTCTGGACGATGTGTCATTGACGGATTACCGGCTCGCCAACCTGCGCGAACAGATTGCCATTGTCACGCAGGATGTCGTGTTGTTTGAGGGCAGTGTGGCGGAAAACATCGCCTATGGCATTGCCGACAAAGTCACTCCGGAACAGATTCAGCGCGCGGCGGACAACGCCCACGTCACCGAGTTTGCGTCTCAGTTGCCGGCAGGGTTTGATTCCCAGGTCGGTGACGGCGGTACCTTGTTGTCCGGCGGTCAGCGGCAGCGTCTGGCGATTGCCCGGGCATTCCTGAAAGATGCCCCGGTGCTGATTCTGGATGAAGCCACCTCAGCACTGGATACCGAATCCGAGCAGCGTATTCAGCAAGCCCTGAATGAATTGATGCGCGGCCGCACCACCTTTGTCATTGCCCATCGTCTGTCGACCATTGAAAACGCCGATGTCATTCTGGTGATGGACAAAGGCCGGATTGTTGAATCAGGCACTCACGCAGAACTGCTGGCGCTGGGTCAGCATTATGCGCGTCTGCACCGGATGCAGTTTGCCGAGTCGTCGCTTGATGATTCTGCTGACAGCGAGCCTTCAGCCAGCGAGAGATCTTCTGACGATAACAACAGCACTGAGTCTGGAGCAGCAGACTGATGTTTCTGGTCCGCGCCTGGTACAACAAGGCAGGCTGGTTGATCCTGTTGCGGCCGCTGAGTTTTTTGTTCAGTGCACTGGCGCGGGGGCGACGGCAGCGACAGCAAGCATCGCAGCAACAGGCAGCGGTTCCGGTTATTGTCGTGGGCAATATCTCGGTGGGTGGTACCGGCAAAACGCCACTGGTACTGGCACTGAGCCAGGCGCTGCATGAGCGCGGCATAAGCACCGGTGTGTTGAGCCGGGGTTATGGCGGCAGGGCGCCGCAGTATCCTTTTGTAGTCACTGTCGACAGCGATGTCCGTCATAGCGGCGATGAAGCCCGTCTGCTTCGCCGTCACCATGACGGCCCGATGTGGGTAGACCCGCAACGTCGGCGCGGCCTGCAGGCATTGATCGACAGCCATCAATGTGATGTTGTGATCAGCGATGATGGTCTGCAGCACTACCGGTTGTGGCGCGATATGGAGATCGCGGTGGTGGATGGCACACGTGGCCTGGGCAATGGCTGGTGTCTGCCGGCAGGGCCGCTGCGCGAACCACCGGCACGACTGACGCAGGTGGATTATATTGTTATTAATGGCGCCAACCGGGCACTCAACGAGGATGCGCTGTCAGCGGGCGAGACCCCGGTCACCACCATGCGCCTGGTGCCCGAGTACTGGGTTAATGTTAAAACCGGTGCCCGAGCCGAGTTGCAGTCACTGCCGGTGCCCACGGCGCTGAGCCAGGATATTCACGCGCTGGCCGGTATTGGCAACCCGCAGCGTTTCTTTGACAGTTTGCAGGACCTGGGCTGGCAGGCACAATGTCATGCCTACGATGATCATCATGCATACAGCGCTGTTGAGCTGGCCTTTGCCCGTGATAAGGTTTTACTGATGACAGAAAAGGACGCCGTCAAATGCGAGTCGTTTGCGGGCGAGCATTGGTGGTCTCTGGTGGTCAGCGCAGAACTTGACCAGGGATTCAGCGAAGCCTTCTGTGATCAGGTGGCACACATGCTTGCGGTGCGCAAACAGCAGACACACATGGCCGTCAGCGAGCAGGAAGCACAGCAGCAATAATTTATTTGGCAGCAATCAGATAAACGCGGAGAATAAGCGTGGATAAAAAATTACTCAGCATACTGGTATGTCCGGTCTGTAAAGGACCGCTGGTATTTGTGCGTGAACAGAGCGAGATGATCTGTTATGCCGATGCCCTGGCTTACCCGATTCGCGACGATATTCCGGTGATGCTGGAAAACGAAGCCCGAACCCTGAGTTCTGATGAGCGTGAGAATCGCAAATGAGTTTTATTGTGGTGATACCGGCGCGTCATGCGTCGACCCGGCTGCCGGGTAAACCGTTACTGGATATTGCCGGCAAGCCGATGATCCGTCATGTCTACGAGCGTGCCTGCGAAAGCGGTGCCTCGGCGGTTTACATCGCAACCGATGATGAACGGATCGCCAGTGCCGCGCGCGAGTTTGGCGCCGAAGTGGTGATGACTCGCGAGGATCACCAGTCGGGCACTGACCGTATTCAGGAAGTTGCACAGGCACTGGCACTGCCGGCCTCAGCCATTGTTGTTAATGTGCAGGGTGATGAACCCCTGATTCCGCCGGCCACCATCAATCAGGTGGCCGCAAATCTGGAACATCATGCCGGTGCTGGTATCAGCAGTCTGTATCACGCCATTCACGATGGCACTGAGTTGATCAATCCCAGTGCCGTTAAAGTGGTCACCGACGCTGACGGATATGCCCTGTACTTCAGTCGCTCGCCATTACCCTGGCAGGGTGCCACACCGGATGACGTGCATGGCAAACGCCACATCGGTATCTACGCCTACCGTGTGGAAACCCTGAACCGTTTTGTGTCCTGGCCACGATCGCTGCTGGAAGTCAGTGAGCGCCTGGAGCAATTGCGTGCCATGCATCATGGCGTACGTATCATCATGGATGAAGCCTGCGAACACGTGCCGGCCGGCGTTGATACGCCGGAAGACCTTGAGGCCGTGCGCGCATTTCTGAGTGAAAGCGAATTCTGATGAGCACGCAAACACGTTTCCTGATGGTCTGCCTGGGTAATATCTGTCGCTCGCCGACCGCGCAGGCTGTCATGGAAAAACGCATTGCCGATGCCGGTCTGCAACATCACATGACGGTCGACTCCGCCGGCACGGCTGCCTATCACATTGGCAAGGCGCCGGATCCACGCTCAACCAGCGCTGCCGTTCGTCGTGGTTACGATTTGAGCACACAAAGGGCGCGTCAGGTCAGTGTCGACGATTTTCATCAGTTCGATTACATCCTTGCCATGGATAACAGCAATCTGCTGCATCTGCAGCGCATGGCGCCTGATGGTTCGGCCGACAAAGTCAGTCTGTTGTTGTCGCATGTGTCATTAGGTACAACGGATGTGCCGGATCCCTACTACGGTGGTGACGGCGGATTTGAACAGGTGCTGGATCTTGTTGAACAGGCCTGTGATGCATTGCTGGCAGTTGTGCAATCAGGTCGGCGACAGCAAGTTACGGGTGAGCGTTAATGGCCTGGCAGGCTGAAGCCGATCTGAGCACGCTGACTACCTTCGGTGTGCCGGCACGCGCGCAATGGTTATGCAACATTGATCAGGAAGATCAATTGCCGGTTGCTCTGCAGCAGGCCGATCAGAAAGATCTGCCGGTGACGCTGCTGGGCGGCGGCAGCAACCTGCTGCTGCTGGCTGATGTGCCTGGGCTGGTGGTGCGCATGCGTTTGCTGGGTATTCGTCATCGACCTGATCCGTTGGATGATGACGCGGTGCTGGTCACGGCGGCCGCAGGCGAGAACTGGCATCAATTGGTGCAGCATTGCCTGCAGCACGGCTGGCACGGGCTGGAAAATCTGGCCCTGATTCCTGGCAGTGTCGGCGCTGCCCCGGTGCAGAATATTGGCGCCTACGGTGTTGAACTGGCCGATAAACTGGAGTCGCTGCGCTACTTCGACACCCGCACCGTGCAGGTAAAAGAACTGGACAACGACGCCTGTCAGTTCGCCTACCGTGACAGCATTTTTAAACGCGCCTTAAAAGACACCGCGATCATTCTGTCATGCACGTTCAGACTCAGCCGAACGCCACGTGCGGTGGTCACTTATCCCGCCTTGCTGCAACATCCCGGCGCCAGTGCCGACATGAGTCCGCAACAGGTGTTTGATGCCGTGTGCGCTATTCGTCGCAGCAAACTGCCCGCCCCGGCCGTGGTGGGCAATGCCGGCAGTTTCTTTCGTAACCCTGTCGTCAGTGCTCAGGCCTTTGCCAGTCTGCAGCAACAGTGGCCGCAGATTCCGCACTTTGCCACCGCGACCACGGATGTCAAAATCCCCGCTGCCTGGTTGATTGATCAGGCCGGCTGGAAAGGCGTGCGGCGTGGCACCGTCGGTGTGCATGATCAGCAGGCGCTGGTGCTGGTCAACCACGGCGGTGGCAATGGTCAACAGATCCTGGCGCTGGCCCGGGAGATCATGAACAGCGTGCAGCAAAAATTTAATGTGCGACTGCAACCGGAAGTCTGTCTGATTCCGGCGCCGGCGGGTGGGTTATGACTGGCGCTGGCGACGACTCAAATAAAGCTCTGGACAAGGCTCAGAGCAAGCCTGCCGGCAAAGACAAAAAGTCTGCCGCCGACAAGGTTATGGAGTCCGCTTTCGACGCCAAATCCGTGCTCGCTGTGATGAGCCAGCGCCCCGGTGTCTATCGCATGCTCGACCGCGACGGTGACGTGCTGTACGTGGGCAAGGCGCGCAACCTGAAGAAACGTGTCAGTAACTATTTTCGTGCCAGTGGTCTGGATACCAAAACCATGGCGCTGGTGTCACACATAGACGCCATCGATGTCACGGTGACCAACAGCGAAACCGAAGCGCTGCTGCTGGAACAGAACCTGATCAAAAAGCTGAAGCCGCCGTACAATATTCAGCTGCGTGACGACAAAACCTATCCCTACATCATGCTCACCCATAAAGACGCCTACCCACGGCTGGCGTTCTACCGCGGCAGCCGTCGCCGCGATGCCACCTTCTTCGGGCCCTATCCCAGCGCCAGTGCCGTGCGCGAAAGCCTGTCGTTGCTGCAGAAGGTATTCCGGGTACGTCAGTGTGAAGACAGTTACTTCCGCAACCGCAGCCGGCCCTGTCTGCAATATCAGATTGGACGCTGCACCGCGCCCTGTGTCGGTTACATCTCACCGTCCGACTATTCACTGGACGTGCAGGACGCCAGCCTGTTTCTGCAGGGGCGCAGTGACACATTGATTCAGTCGCTGGGTCAGCGCATGGACCAGAAGGCGGAAGCGATGGAGTACGAGCAGGCCGCCCGCATCCGTGACAAAATTTCCGACCTGCGCCGTATTCAGAGTCAGCAGGTGATTTCCGGCGACGGTAACGATGCCGATGTGCTGGCGGCAGTACTGGAAGGCGCCTACACCTGTGTGCACGTTATTGTCATTCGCGGCGGACGCATCATCGGCAGTCGCAACTTTTTTCCCAAAGACCGGATGGCGGAGACTCCGGCAGACCTGCTGACGGCATTTATTGCGCAATACTATCTGCGCGATAGCGGCGAACTGGCCGCCGCGGCGATTCCTGCCGAGGTCGTGGTGTTTCCCGTGATCAAGGAGCAGAAGGGCCTGCAGGAAGCGCTCAGCGCCGCCGCCGGCAAAGCGGTGTCGGTGCGTGGCAATGTCCGCGGTCACCGCGCGCGCTGGCGTGATCTGGCCCTGTCCAATGCTCAACTGGCGATACAGAGCCATATCAACAACCGCCAGAGCATGTTCAAACGTTTTGAACAGCTGCAGACCGAACTGAGTCTGGACGCGCTGCCGCAACGCATCGAATGTTTTGATATCAGCCATACCATGGGTGAAAGCACGGTCGGGGCCTGTGTTGTGTTTGATCACAACGGCCCGCTCAAATCCGACTACCGCCGCTACAATATTGAAGGCATCCAGGGCGGCGACGACTATGCCGCCATGGATCAGGCCCTGACCCGGCGCTACGGCAAGCTCAGCAGTCAATTGCAGGCACTGCAGGACGCGCCCACGCTGGGACCGGGCGAGGAAGCTGAGGCTCAGAGTGCAGACGCGGAACACATCGGCAGCGTCAAAGACCAGGAGCTACTCGCCAGCAAAGTACCCGACATTCTGCTGATTGACGGTGGCAAAGGGCAGCTTGCGCAGGCCATCGACGTACTTAAGGGCTGTCAGCTGCCCGAAATCATGCTGATTGGCATTGCCAAGGGCATCAGCCGCCGGGCAGGGCAGGAGACCCTGTTTGTTGCCACCGTTGATGGCATGCAGGAACTCGCCATCCCCGGGCACTCGCCTGCGCTGCATCTGCTGCAGCAGGTGCGCGACGAAGCCCACCGTTTTGCTATCACCGGCCACCGCGCACGTCGCGCCAAGACCCGCCAGCAGTCGCCGCTGGAGCAGATCCCGGGGCTGGGCCCGTCACGACGTCGTGAACTGTTGAAGTACTTTGGTGGTCAACAGGAGATCATGCGGGCCAGCGAGTCCGATCTGGCCAGAACACCGGGGATCAGTAAAAAACTGGCAGGGGTTATATATGAGGCCCTCCACAACGAGTAAAATGCTATGAAAAGCTATTTGCGTTGCCATTGCTTCGTTAAAAACAAACTTAAAATGCTCATTTACTATTCGTAAACTGCGCTTTCGCGCTTGTTTTTGCCTCGCACTGGCTGCCTCAATGACGCTTTTCAAACGCATTTGAGCCCAATTAAGTTGTACACTGGAATAAAGAGGATAGATCGTTGAATCAGGGAGTGTTTGCATGTTGAATGCCGCCAATATGGCGACGTATTGCCGCGTGCTGCTGGTACCGATCATTGTGGTCGTGTATTACAGTGGTTTCGCGCACAGCCAGCTGGTCGCAGCTATACTGTTCACCATTGCCAGTCTCACTGACTGGCTGGATGGCTACCTGGCCCGGCGCCTGAACCAGACGTCGCCCTTTGGCGCTTTCCTGGACCCCGTGGCCGACAAGCTGCTGGTGGTGATGGCCCTGGTGCTGCTCACCGCCATCTATCCCAGTGTCTGGTTTGTGGTGCCAACCGCCATCATTATTGGCCGCGAAGTCTTTGTATCCGCGCTGCGCGAATGGATGGCCAGCAACAACCAGCGCGACGCCGTGGCGGTGGGGTACATCGGCAAGGTGAAAACCACCGTACAGATGATCGCCATCATTGTGCTGCTCGCCTATACGCCGCAATGGCCACAATTTTTCTTGCAAACCGGCTATGCTTTGATATATCTTTCCGCCGCCTTGAGCATCTGGTCAATGGCGCAATACCTGATCAAGGCTCTGCCGGTTTTGATGTCAAAACAGTGAAATTTTTGACGATTTGCGCTTGACTTCACACCGAATGGCATTAGAATAAGCGCCTCTTTCGGAGTGAGCAAAAACGCACTGCAAAAGAGCTGACAGACCACATGATCCGGGCCTGTTCAGTAGTACCAAGTTAAGCGGGAATAGCTCAGTTGGTAGAGCACGACCTTGCCAAGGTCGGGGTCGCGAGTTCGAGTCTCGTTTCCCGCTCCAAACTTACGGCCACAGGCCATTCACAGCGCAACATCCCCCTCGGGGTAGCGTTGGCCAGTCCGGAAATTACCTGCACGGGACTTTGCGACCAGACAGGTGAATTTGCAACAATAAAGGCTGGGTGGCAGAGTGGTCATGCAGCGGACTGCAACTCCGCGTACGCCGGTTCGATTCCGACCCCAGCCTCCAATTTTCCTGCGACAGATCAACACCCTACGAAGACTGAATTTCCCAACCCGGGAACCCGCAACAATTCCGCAACAATTCCGCAACTATCAAACAGCCTTTCGACCCCTGATCGACACCAGAGTATTGCGTGATCGCTTCGGTGGATTGATCAGCCGGTAGTGAGCTTTCATAGCCTCGGTTGAGTGTAGCCCCTTGTCGTTATCACCCTGTGAAACGAACTCGTCAGTCAGACCTCTTTTCCTCATATCCATTATCCAGTATTGACCAGGCTCCCCCATTTGTTTGTAACCAGCACGCTCTGATGCCTCGGCCCACCACTTTGAAAACGTTCTGTGCGTGAGCGGTTTGAGCCGGTACCGGCGATCCATATACATTGGATAAATCAGCAGGCGATCGTGCTCTGGTTTTTGGAAGACGTTGCCATTCATCCTAAACTGCTCATCCCGGAATCGGAGTAGCCATTCAACTTTCTCACGCATCTCGCGGTTCATGCCGATGATGCCGGCAACGGATGTTTTCGAGCGTGCCAGGTTGATCTCGCCCCATATCCAGTTCGCCGGATCCGGATCGGATTTATCAACCGCATTTAGATCGACTTGGTTCGTTCGCAAACTGAAGAAGTCGACCGGCTGCTGGCTTACCATGTAGAGCAAGTCGCAGATCTCGACGCGCCACTGACCATCAAACTCTTTGGACTGGTAGTTGTGGACGACCAACTGGTCAGTGATTCCGATATAGGCTTTGTCCGGTACCAGTACCTCACGTTTTGCGACTGGCACCTTGTCGATGTCGCGCATCGGGTTTCTGTCGATCAGGCCAGTAATAACCGCGTGATCAAACACCCGGCCCAGCATTGCTTTCAGATGATTGTAGGTCGTTCCCCTGGTTGCCCATGGCGCCAGCAGCGCTCGTATTTTTCTGAGCAGGTCTGGTGATGACATCGCGAACTTGCCGGCGCTCTCACGCTCAAGTTGTTTGCACTGTTTGATGTAGTCCGACTGGGTGCGCGGTGCCAATGGTTTGCCCTGGCCACGCTTGATCTTGATCATGACCTTGCCTGGCTCCAGCATCTCGGTGCGCCACTGTTTGAGGAAGTCACGCAGATGGATGTTGGCGCCCTTGCTTACCGGTGTGTTGGTGCCCTGGATGGTGGCGATCAGCTTCTCTGTGTCTTGGGCCCCGTAGGCCTTCTCGCAGATTGCCTTCGATAGCGCCCACAGCGCGACAGCCTTTTCAAAGTCTCGGGTCTTCAGACTGGCCTGCCGACCGGTGAAAGGATTCTTGAAGTAATACCTGCCGTCAGAATAACGACCCAGCCCGGGATAATTCCCCAGGCGTGAGTTTTCACTGTTGCGCGGTCTCGGCATTATCGGCTCGCAGCTTCCATGGCCGTCCGGATGTCATCCTGATCAAGACCCAGGCGACTGGCCAGGCTCTCGATAGATGTCATCTCTTTTCGTGACGGGGATGCCATTTTTCGCACCTCGGTATCATGGATGTCAAGGTGCACGAACCATTTCCCCTTGCCATTGAATTTGAATGCACCGGGTATCTTCCCGCCGGCGGCATCCCGAATCCATGATGAAGAGTGTTTTTTCTCATGAGGCCTGCGAAGGGCAGGGTAGTCCTCCAGAGGAACGATACTGTCATTTACTGCTGCTGTAGCACTCACGTCATAACCCTCGCTGCCTGCATGATTGTCATACACCGGCCGTACTTCATTCTGAGTATGAAATCCAACCGACGCTGGCGCTTGTATTGTTGCCAGTTGCCCTTTGTCATGAGAACAACCCCATCTGTTTTACTGCTTCTGAATTTGCTGGCGCGGTGTCCTGGACAACCCACTGCCACATTGATTCCCCGTCAGCATCAAGATCTGCATCAGGCGATAGCTGTGCCGTGGTCAGCGCTGAAATATCCGGCCTAACCACGGGTATTTTCCCGGCTATCTCTTCTCTGGAATCCGCCCAGGCTTCATCTTCGGTTTTACCCAAACCCCAAACACAATTCTCCTTCGCATCGATGACGACAATCATGCCGGTATACCTATGCGATCCTGCAGATCAAATGGCCTGGCTGATGTCGGCCTCGATGGGATCACCCGTTTACCGTCATAGGGTATTGACCCTTGCTCACGCGCCAGCCGAATACCAGCACGCAGGGCTGCGGCTGTGCCCCGGGCTTTCACGAATAGCCGACGACAGTGAATCAATTTCCTGCTTCCTGGCTTTCGATACCAGACGGTGACCTCATAGGGCCATGGCTTGAGCGGATCGGTGCGCAGCGGGTGGTTGGGGCTGAGTGCAATATTCATGCAGCAGCCTCCATCCGAACCGGTTCCGGATCCAGATTGGCACGGGAAAGCGCTTTCATAGGTAAAGGGCTGACCGAATTGCCGACGAAGCGCACCTGTTTGTATTTCGGAAACACACGGCCATCGTGACCGCGATCAATGATGTAGCTGTCGGGGAAACCTTGGGCCCTGAACAATTCGCGCGGCGTGAGCATGCGCAGCCGGATATCCACGATCACATACGGAGCGCCTTGCAGGTACACGGTGACCAGCGCCAGCCGTTCCTTTGTAGTGATGGTATTGGTGGGCTTATCCAGCCCGCTCCATTGGCCACCCTCGCTGTAGTACTGCATTAGGAACCCGGACACCCGCATGGCGCCAGCTTCGTCCTCTGGCGACAGCTGGCACTCGATCAGCGCCGTTTTCTCTCTCCCGGTGGCCGTCGGGGATGGCTGGTCGACACCCTGGCCAACGCTGGCGCCGAACTGCCGGGACAGGAACGCAGTGACCATGCCGTGATGCTCACCACCAGCGCTGATAGTTCTCACTGGCTCGTCAGCCGCCCGTGCATCACAGTTTCCGCGAAGGTGTGCCAGGTGCGCAGTCACCAGCTGCTGCTGGCTGCCAGTGTTGGTGATCGTGCTAATGGGATCGCGCGCATCGTGCCCGGGGTTGGTGTTAAACCCGCCGTTCATCTGAGCGAGGTATGCAGTAGTCACTGCATGGTGCTGGCCAGTTGTGATTGTGGTAACGGGGGCTGTTACTGGACCACCTTCGTTATTGGTCTGGTTCACCATAATGCACGGGGCCATGACAGCGGAAGCCATAGCAAACGATCCACCTTTCGGGTAACCGGTGATCGTGCGCAGCGGTTCGTCAGCCGCCATGCTTCGCTGGTTACTGCTGTTGGCATGCTCAGTGAGGAAGGGTGCCAGTGTCGCGTCGACAACTCCGTGCGCATCATGCGCAGCGGTTATTGTGCACATGGGCTCATGTATCGACTGACCTCGGAACCGTTCGCCGCCGTGGTTGCAGGTGACAATGAAAGGCTCTGCCGTATCCAGTACGTACTTTTTCACGCCCTTGGCGATCCGGCGCATGGTGGCATCAGCCAGCGGCCGCTTGCGTCCAAAGATCGATTTGCCCGGAATGCTCCAGTCAATGCAGTCTGCCGCGGTGCGCCATTTCTTTTGGCCGCGTTTCGGTTTCTGAGCATGTGTAGGGGCAGGCCACACAATTGGCTTGCCGTCGCATCGCGCCACCAGGTACAGGCGTTCCCGGGTAGTGGGCGCGCCATACTCGCATGCTTTCAGTGATCTCCATTCAACCTGGTAGCCCATTGCGCGCAGGCCGCCAACGAAATGTTGCCAGTTGTGACCACGCTTTCGCTTGTTGGGCACCAGGTGTTGTCGATCAACAGGAACCTGCTCTCCTTTGCCGGCGACGCGCGAAACCATCCGCCCGGTCTTTGCGCACTTAACAGTGTCCAGAGTTACTACCCGGCCCGTTTTGGAGCAACGCTTTGCGACCAGTGGCGACCACTGCAGGATCTGCGCGACGTTCTCCAGCGTGATGACGTCCGGGCGAACCTTTCCCGCCCAGCGGTGCACAACCCACGAAAGGGAGCGAATAGCCGCCTTGCGAGGCTGCCCGCCACTGGCCTGACTGTGATGGGTGCAATCGGGGCTGGCATGAAGGTGACCCACTGGACGACCTTCACAGGCCTCAACCGGATCCACGTCATAGACGTCGCTGACAAAATGCTTTGCTGCAGGGTGATTGGCCTGGTGCATGCTGATCGCATCAGGGTCATGATTGATCGCAATGTGCACCGGTCGATTGGTACCCATTTCAATACCGGTGCTGGCGCCACCGCCGCCGGCGAACAAATCGACGTTGATCTTGCCGTCGAATGACAGTCCGTATTGTGTTTTGAATTCCATGCCTGTCATGACAGCGCCTCCGCCAGTTTCCTTTTCAGCTTGGTAACAACGCCCTTCGTCGCAGACAGGCGGCGCTCCGATCGATAGAAGTGTTCCCGATAACGGTCACGCTCAGACCTCATGTATTTGTAATCGCGCTCCAGCTTTTCACGGTCAAGGCACATCTTTTCGCAGGCATCTGCTATACGCATCAAGGAGCCAGCATCCAGTTGGTCGCGTGTTATGCCTGCGTCACTATTAACAGTGGCCCCGTAGTTTTTTCTGCTTTCGTCACGGTATGATTTGAAGGTCATGGCTGTTCTCCCACGGCGACAACCTGCCACCCTGAATCATTATTGATAGGTGCCAGCACGGCATCGTGATAAGTCTCGTCCATGCCGCGAACCTCAGTGATCGTCACCGTTCCATCGCCAGAAAAACCAGTGCAGTACAGATCGGTATCGTGCTCATGGGTGATCTGGTAGTAATCGTCAACAGGGGAGAGGGTGAAGCCTTTGCCGCCCACGCCTGGCAGGTACACATCACCAGCGGGTGACAGCTCGGCGTGACAGGGACTGTAATCGTATGCCGTCAGCGCAGCGTCAGAGGCAGTGAGCGCATAACGTGGGGCAGTGTCATACATGACGCCGTTCGGGTCTGTGTTGTGGCCACGGATGCCGAGAGCGTGACCATGCTCATGTACGGATACAGCCAGCAGCGGGCTGCCTATCAGGTCATCGCGCAGGTAAATGGAAGAGCTGGCCAGTTCCCCGGTTGAAGGGTAGTACCTGGATGAAGCGTAGCCTTTGACTTCATAGGAGCCGTGCTCTGCCCACATGGCAAAGAATGATTGCCAGTTGATGACTATGGCGCCATCGACGGCTGTTTCGTAAGTCAGGCCTTTGTAAGTGATCTCCAGCCCGACACGCTGACCCCATGTCCAGATTGAATAGGCCAGAAGGGTGCCGGCATCCAGTGGTGCGCCTGTTGAGTTGTAGTACAGATCAACCTTGTCCATTGGCCAATGCAGTGGGCCTTCTGTCTGAGCAACGATCTGCCGCCCGTCCTCGGTGTATTCGGGCAGGGCGATCCATTCTGGTTCGCTGCCACGGCTTTCAATGATGATTGCCACAATGCACCAGGTAATAAAGCCAATGGTCAGGCCCCAGCGGGCACGATTCGTCTGCTTCGCTAACCGGTGGAAGTCCTCTTCTGTGTATTTCTTTCTCACGCGCTTATCTCGACTGCGTTTTGGTTTTTCGCTGGCGCTTGTAAGTTCTCAGCCAGATCGTACAGCTTCGCGACGGCAGCTTTCGCATTGCGCTTGTATTCATCAGTGACTGGCACCGAGCCGGTAACTGTGTCTATGACCTCAGCCGCCATTGAGATAAGTTCGGCAAATTCTTGCGCATCCACCAGGTGGCCGGGGTTGCCAGACATGCGCGCCTCGATCAGGTGCCAGGCCAGTTCGTATTCTGGCCAATCCTTCTCGATCACTAAGCATTCCAGCTCCGGCTTGCCCATGATGTTTGTGCGCAGCTCAGAATAGTGCCGGGCATCAGCGTTGACAGCTCTACCCAGCCATTCGCGTATTCGCTGGGTGGCGGGAGCCTCATTGGGCTGCGGGTTCAGGTCTTTGATCTTGAATACCAAGTACCGGGGTTCTCGTTTGAAAGTGCTCATGCCACGTCCCTCGTCATAATCAGTCCGGACACTGCGTTAATGACCTCATGCAGAACATCGTCCAGGGGCTGCTCTGCATCTACGATTCGGATCTTGTTTGGTCTTTGCCTGGCAATGGCGTTGGCGCTACTGATGTAAATCTCTGACGCCCGGGAAAAGAACTCTCTGCCAGCGCTATCAATGGCATCCATGGCTTTGCCGCTGGCCTGCTGGCGCTTGATAGCGGTGCTTACCGTACAGCTCAGAACAATGGTCAGGTCTGCCACGGGGAAGTTGAAAACGTTGGCGTGGTCATCCATGATCTGGCGCACTGGCGTGAACTCAGACTGACCCTGGTAGGCCATGGTCGACATGATGTAACGATCCATCAGGACAATCTTTTGAAGTCCTGCAGCTGGGATCAGAACGCCGTTCATGTGCTCATCCCGCGCCTTGAGTACAGTGCGGTATTGCTCAATGGGATCGCGCACGTTATCCATGAGCTCCTGACGCAGGCGCTTTGCCCAGGGATGTTGATGCCCGAACTCTGAAGTGGCCAGCGCATCGAACCCCAGATCGGCAAGGTGTTTGCGGACACCCTCAATAACGGTGGTCTTTCCGCAGCCGTCGATTCCCTCAAGCACAATCAGCATGCTGTTTCCCCGCTGGCGCAAAGGCCTTTACCTGTTCCCATGTGTAGCGCTGGACATAGGCCTTCTTCTTTTTGTCGAAGACGGGCTCGCCGTCGGCAACTCGCCTGCGTACCTCTATCCGGACCCCCCCCTGTCGGCAGGCCAGCTCAGCGAACTGGAATGCACAGCTGGTTACGCCATACACGGTGCTCAGCTGCTCTGTGCGGGTACCGGCCATCATCCGCTCAACCTTGGTGTTAATCTCTGACCGGATCTGCGAGAGCGGTTTGGGCTTGCCCTTCTCGAAGCCATCGACCTTCACTCTTTTGCGCGCCAGCATCTCTGTCATTCCGAAAACTGCGTACATGAGAACTTTCTCCTTTCACGTTATTTTTTGTTTTGGCGCCAGCAGGGTCGAACACTGACTGGAACTGCCGCTCGAATAGAGCCATATCGACTGATTCGCCCATTAAACCGGCCACGCCAAGTCCTCGATCTGTTTAACAATCGCCCTTAACTTGGCTCTGTTCTGCTCGTCGCTGATGCTTTCATGCAGGCATTCCCACAACATCAGGCAGCCGTTGGCCGAGTTGGCAATCAACGACATCAACACCCGATCCCCGCTGTCCATTTCCTTGAGCGCGCGCTCGAGCCAGTGACGGAGCAAGAATTCTGTTTTCTCGGTAACGTTTTCAGAGTTAACGGTCATGCTGCGTCACCCCCGGTGGCTGAGTGAGAAAGGCGGGACACCGGCACGCACCCGGGCACACCGTTAAGCCATGCCACTGGAGTTCCATCGTTCTGGTGCGCAGTCAGTGCAATCGTGTAAACACGGTGGGGCTGGCGCAGGGATTGCACCGTGTACCCAAGGCCTGAGTAATCTGGTGTGTAATGCACTTGGTCGCCGGCGCCAAAGCCGTGCCGATCTCGGAACGTGGCACGCTCTTCGCTGGTCACTGGCTGGCGCTGGAACTGTTTCATCCACTCGCGGTACTTAAACACCAGCTCGCCCCGGGTGCGGGCAAAGAAGGCACCCTTAATCCCGCCGACGGCGGCAGAGCCTTTCCACCAGTGCCTCGACACCTGGCTTTCTTCCAATCCTGAATCAACGCTCTGTATTGGTTGTGCGAATGACATATAGCCTCCTAAACCCGCTCCCACACTGCAGCAGGTGTGCAGTGTGCGTTTGCATTACTGACAGGGCGGTAACCCACCCGGCGAATTATTCCCAACCGAGCAGCCCGGGTGATAACGGCGCCCCAGGCTCTGGCGCTGGGCGGTACTGGCAACCCGTGATTGGTGGCGTACTGACGAACATCCTCAGTCTGGAACTGCGCAGATGGGAACGATCGAACGAACCCAAGGGCTTTGTCTGACCAACCCTTTGAATCAAAATCAGCGTTATCCAGGGCCGCGTTCATGCCGGCATCGCGGCGTGATTGGCCTGATGTGAAATCCAGTGCTGTCTGGTTCATGCCCGCGCTCCTATTGGTAAACGACATAGAGGGCGTCATCCCACACAAGCGTGTGAGACAGGCCGAAGTAATCAATAAAGCCCTGGTCGTTTGGCATAATCGCCACCCCGCAGACAGTGCGACGCACGCGGCGTGTCAGGCGCGGGTTAGGGCGAGATCGGGCGCGACGGATCAGAGGATCATCGTCGGCCTGGGCAACTGGTATGGAGGTAACTGCTCCGGCAGTGATGAGCGCCAGCAGGCACAGAGTGCGAAGCAGGCCTTGCTGGAAAGCAATGGCTATAGCCTGAGGCGCGTTTCGAGCACGCAACTTGAAACAAACGGCGTCCATTAGCTGCGATGCATTTTGTGGGCTGCAACCCATCTTCCTTGCCGCCTCTTTCCTAGTAAGGCCGTTTGCGGTGTGAATTAAAATTTCTCGCTGTTTATCTGGCAGGCCTTCTGCAATCAGATTCATAGTTGCTTCCAGTAATTTCGACTTGGTTAAATAATACAGCCGGTATTATTAGTAAGTCAATACCGCCGGTATTATTAATTCTCTGGCCAAAAAATTCCGCGAATGTCTATCTCCGAAAAGGACGATTCACATAAGAGCCAAATGGTCGGGTAGAGGATCTTTTGTTGCGCTGAAGCCAACTAGCGGGTAAAACATTGATGGCAGTAGGTGCAATGAACAACTACAAAAAGAGGGTTTCATGAAAGCCATTACACGTGTGTTTACTATTTTGGCACTGGGTATCGCGTTGATCAGTTGCGCCAGCCCAAGCTTCAATTATGTCCCCCAGTCTGTTGCGCTCTCTGAGCCGCCTTTGGAAGAGCTGGTCACGGCATTTGTCGGCGAACCAATGCTTAGGCAGGGAAGATACACCGAGCGGGATGCGATTTATCTGCCAGTCAAAGTAGATATTGGCTTTGCCTATGATTTACATCCTGGTACTTACCTGAAACAAGGTGAGGATGAAAACACGGAAACTTACCTCCCTGGTGGGAACGAGCCTGGAAGAATTGAAAAATCGTTACTCGCCGATCCTTGGAGAGCAATGATCACCTACAAGACTGATAATCGCCTGTGTGTAATTACGACATTCAATGTAAGGAGCTGCACAGACACTGCTTCATATGAGCGCCGCCAGCTGCCATTGCTGTCTGACGACTCGTTTCAACAGACATTGATTTACAGTGGTCGAGTAGGGGACAGAGTCAATATCGGTTACAGAGAATTCTCATCCAACGCGGCTCGACCCGCTTTCAACAATGACGTTGAATATGACCTGTCCGAATCCAGTACCATCGGTTATCGAGGTGCGCGCCTGGAGATAATCGAGGCGACAAATGAACAGATTCGATACCGTGTGCTCCGAAACTTCAACGAAGCCGAACTGTGACAAAGGCACGAGAGCATAAAAAAGCCCACCGAAGTGGGCTTAGTACTGCTTGCTTCCTGCTGGCGTTATATTTGGTATAGCATGCCAGTGTACTAAGCACGAGATTATTTCAGAACTTAATGAGGAATATCGTCAAAAGGTGTAAAATCCTGCGCCATTCTGCTAACTATTGGAATAATTACCATATTAAGGTGGTCTAATTATCCGGAGAGTTATGCATCTGAGGAGAGATATATGCACAGTGCTATCGCTGTAGCTAACAAAATACTAGATCTTGCAACTGAAAATGGTCGCAGCGTAACTCCTATGCAGTTGATTAAGTTAGTTTATTTATGCCACGGCTGGATGCTCGGTCTTTATGGGCGTCCTTTGCTTGCAGAAAATATAGAAGCATGGCGTTATGGGCCCGTAATTAGATCCCTCTACGCAAAAGTCAAAGATTTTCGAGATAACCCTGTCAAAGGCCCTCTAAAGCAAGGATTGAGGATTAGCGCTCCGGATGAGACGTTCGACGAACAAGAGAGCGACTTAATTAGCCAGGTATTCGAGATCTATGGACGCTATAGTGGGGTGGCCCTGTCCAACCTTACGCATGAGAGCGGCTCGCCTTGGGATGTTGTCTGGAAGCTCAAAGGTCAAAATAGCTCGATATCCAACGATATAATTTCCGATCACTATAGATCGCTTTACGCGACGGCACCGGAAAGCGCTGCGAGCCAATGACAGAAACTAAAAGGATCCCGGCTCAAGGGTTGCCCGAACCGTCTTCTCATACAGACAGTCTTGCAAAAAGAGAGGCCTTGGCGCTAGATGAGGGCGAAGACCTCCAGCGTCAGGCTGACAAGAGCCAGCATGGGCGCAGAGAGACGGTTCGAGATCTTATTGCAGGATGCCTGCACTGGGGAATCATAGCGGCCTTCGTCCTCGCCATAATTGCCACACTTGTTATAGTTGCCCACATGATCTTGCCAGCTGAGTGGCGTTGGCTCAGTGTCGCTGAGGTGGCGACCATCAAAGACACAATCACTAGCGTGATTGTCGGCTTAGTATTCGGCTTTTTGGCACAATCTAAATTCCTCTAGACCAGCGCCAATACAATCCGATCTTTGACTCATCCTCCATCGTCTATGATTCTAAATCCTACTGAAGTGGGCTTGGTACTGCTGCTTCCTGCTGGTTGTAATAGGGTTATAGCAGCGACAAGCGGTGGCTGCTCTGAATTTATAAAAAAGAATGCGTCTGGATGGGTGGCGACAAGCGCGAAAGGCGCTGTAACTGCCCGAGAGCAATCGCATTCTCAGACAGTTATCCAGACAAGACCTCCGGATTTCAGCTTTGCCGAGAACTGCTAGCAAAACCTTCTAGTCTTGGAATGCATCATTAGCGACAGCTCCTGCTGCTCGATTAAACGCCTACCCTTATATGTTGGTCTATATCGGTTACTATCCACCCAGCCTGATTCATCGTGCGTATGGCTTCGTTATATACAGGTAGTTCCGGGGTATTTCCCCGCATTGTAAGCAGCAGCGTAGCCCTCTGAGGGATGTCAGGCATTTGTAGCTCTGCACGGCGAGTTACCTTCATCCTTAATCGCCAAGTCTCAACGTCCTTTCCTTGCGGGAATCTCGCATAATAGGCCTTTACGGGCGACCACTTAAATCCGTTTTCAATCTGATGCTTTTCATACAATTTCCGGATATCTTCTGGGGCGACCGGAACAAAGCTGTCGAATTTGTACTTTCTAGTCCCATCCTCATCCTCCACTAACGCATAATTGCCGAGGCCGACATCCACATTGGTCCTGCAATACTCGGACTTGTATCTGCTATCGGTAATGGGAGAATAAACTACAGTCATCAACATTTGGCCGCGGAATTTTCTATCTTCTGTATTTAAACAGTCAGCTATCGGAAAGGGCCAGCGCTCAAATTCGTGTCCGCCATGGCGAAGATCGGTCTCGAACATCAGCGTTATGGCATTAGGCTCGCAATATAACGAGTCTATAACGTCGCCTGGCTTTCCAAAGCCATAGTGATGTACCGTCTCCGAGGTAATTTTGCGGGATTGTAGTAGCGCTGAGTGGATCAGTAGCGCTTTAATACGCTCGGGGGTAACAGGCGATTCTTGCGTATCTAAATATTGCCAAAGAACTGCTGCTTGGGCGCTCACTAACGGGGTTGCGAAGCTAGTGCCAAGAGTTTCACAAAGAGTATTATTTGCCCCTGTAGTCAATATTCCGGTTTGGGCAAAGGCAAGTCGCTCCGTGCAATTGCCACCATAGTGAGTTACTTCCGGCTTGGGAATAAAGCACGGGCCCGGACCTCTGCGGGAAAAAGGTGATGGCTCTTCCGACTTGGAGAGAGAGTTTGCATTGTGAAGACTAGCTAAGCCACCTACCGTTAACGCTCGTACTGAATCGCCAGGTGATGAGACTCTGTCGGCTCCTCCCATATCTGTCACCTGCGGCCACTTCTGAACGTGAGAGTGATTGCCGGCAGCTATTACAAACAAACATTTATGCGCATCGTGCATCTCATCAAGAAAACATGCTAAGTCTGAAAATGCCGAATCTATACAAGGTTTGGTGCCGCCCATTGACAGATTCCAAACACGAACCTCCGGGTGCTTAGGTATGACATCTTCCAAAATCGCGACTAATACATCCTCGCGCAAGTTAGCACCTTTTTCGAAAACCGGCACATCCAAAATCTTTGCCTGTGAACGGGGATAGCGATCGTCTTGGTTATTTAGCGTATAGGCCCCTGCAATAAGGCCAGCCACCATAGTTCCGTGAGAGTGATCTTGTAGTTCTTGAGGCACATATTCTTCTCTACCAACGACCCAGGGCGCTATCAGAGTACTATGCGGGCAAACTCCAGAGTCCACTACACCAACGATCGGATAGTCGGCCTCGCTCGAAGGAGGAGGCAGCTGAAACTGGTCGACTAATCCAACTGGAGTGGTTTGTAGCTCCAAGTCTAATGGCCGATATGTAGGCATAGGAGTTAAAGACTGCAATCCCATGAATGATTCAAACGCCTCGCTGATTTTCTTAGTCTGAGGATCGGTTTTGAACTCAGAAAATCTTGTGCCGTATTTAAGCTCCTCAAGCCCAACGCCCTGCTCTTGAGCAAACTCCACCAATGCCCTCTTGATACGGCGGTTGACTTCGGCGTCCCCATGATCGAACGTATGAATTTTTAGAGGGATATTCTCTTGAATGGACGCATTAATATCCTCGATATCACTCCCCATTCTGTTTTCATGGACGCGATAAGGTTCAATTTTTTCGATGGCAGAAATATTCGCAATCGGCTTTTCGCTGGTGGTGTTGTTTATTTCATCCGCCAGTTTCTCTAAACCATCCGGTGATGCACTAACCAGAACCTCGCCAAAACTTAGTACACCGATAATTGGACATGTCCTTTTCCTGAGAAGTGACGTCGGTCGATGCGACTTTGCCAAAGCCTCTTCTTTAAGAGTAATTTTCACAACAGCTGGAATATCAGGCCATCTTTCAAATTGCTCTGAAAAATAGTCGTGCGCAGCGATGACTTGCTCAGACAAATTTTCGCGCAAATCTTCAGTTACCACACAAAACGATTTCGGACTCCCTCCCTGGTTTTCTCGCGGCGGCCGATGGTCAGTGCCTCTAATCTCAACGACTTTAATTGGATAATCTTTTTTATTCATATTATTGTCCTAGCTGTTAAGGATTTTAGATATTTTCCCTGTTGACACGCCCAGCAGCTCATTTAACACGCGAGTGGTAAACAAACGATTGTTAACTTCTTTTAATTTCTTTATTTTCTCTTCGTCCGGAATCTTCGCATGGATTAAATCGTGGTATTGAATTTCAGCAATTTTTGAGAGCAATTTGTTATCGTCTACCGCCTCCTTCCCCGCGATGAGGGCAGCTCTAACAGATGCTTCGCAGGCTTGCTTGATCAGAGCCCCGCTCATTCCATCGGTAGCAGTTGTGATCGCTTTAACGTTAGATGAACAGAAGTGGCCTAAAGACTGTTTTATTAATTTTTCACGGGACTCGTTGGAGGGTAGTTGAATATTCATCTTGTAGGCGAACCGCCTCCATACGGCAGGATCTAGCAAGTCTTCATGGTTAGTGGCTGCAAGCAATATAGTGCCCGAAGGTAGGCTATCAATATTTTGCAAAAGACTTACAACTACTCGTTTCAACTCGCCGACCTCATGCTGATCATCTCTCGCTTTTGCGAGAGCATCAAATTCATCCAGAAATAGGACGCATGGTCTATTCGATGCATGCTCAAATAAGCTCCTTATGTTCTTCGCGGTAGACCCCAGTAGGGAGGATATGAGGGAATCACAGCGTGCAGTTAAAAGTGGTAATTCCAATCTTGCTGCAACATATTTCGCTAAGTAAGACTTACCGCAACCCGGCGGCCCATATATCAGCATAGATGGGCTTACGCCCACGCCTGCCTGGGTGAGCAGGTATGCGTTCTCAACAAAAGAAATAAATTCCAATACAGATTTTTGTATCAGTGGCTCCAGGTAAATGTTTAGCTCAGACATCTCTGGATTCGATTCATCTGCTAGTGAAAAGCGGCTATCTCGGTCCACAGGCATAGATTGTGGGCTCAACACTTGTCCGGTTGTCCGGGTTTTTGGCAAATTAGCGCTTTCGACTGCTCGAAGTATTTTCTCAGCTGCTTTAGTCTCCCCGTCGTCGGCCAATTTTGCCGCCAAGGTTCTAGTGTATGAAGCAACCTTAGCAGGGTTCGCTAATATCCCACTCTCGATGATTTTCAAAAATAATGGCAAATGGTTCATAATAATGGCGCTCGTAAAATATGAACAAATTAGGCCATATATGAACATAGATATCAATAAGTGAACATAAAATAACAAATTAAGCTTGTTGGCTATAAACTGTATCGTAGGCGTCCATTGTCAGCCGCGTTAATTCAGGATGTTCAGTTTTTCCCGCCGTTTGGCCACACACTATTCGTTGGGAGAGAGTGAAATCCACATGTTAAGGGCGGCGAAGGAGACCTCAGTGGGGGGGATCCATACTCATTTCACCCTATGCAGGGCCCTTAAAAGTGGGGGGGGCCCGGCATCCGCCCAAACCGCTATGTAGCCGATCACTTGTTTACCCTATCGCTTAGTGTCTGCTTGCCTACTCTTTAATGGCCAGGGGCAGGGGTGCACTGGTGTACACGAAATCGCCACTATCCGTACCGTATCCAATGAACAGGTTCATCACCAGTTCATCATTGAGCGCTCCAGTGAACACGGATATTTCGTGGCTTTGAGCTAGGTAGATATTTTCTCGATGCGGTACCAGGGTGGCTATGTCACCATTGAACGGAATGAAATTGCCCCACATATCCAACGAAAAAAGACCCGCTGGCAGATCTGCCACCAGGAAGATATCAAACTTCCGCTCGATGTGGTTCGGATCGGGCAGGATGGATACAGTTACTTCAATTTGGTCTGAGGGCAGCGCCTGGCGGGTGTAGCTACATTGATCCTGCTTTCTGATGCCCAGCCCAAACACGGCGGGTGAGGGTGCACGCTGGATTTCATCCCATCCAGATGATTCGGCTCTGACTGCCAGTGCAATATCGGCTCCTAGCACGCTTTCTACAGCGGCTTTCTCTGCATCATCGACATCTAACCCATGGCGGTGCTTCACCTCTGTCCAGTTACGCACATATTCGCAATGATGGGCCGTGTTAGGCGGCAACCACTCGGCGGGGCCGCGTGATCCCTTGGATCGGTTGGCACTCGCCGAGACAGCAATCAGCGACTTGGCATTGAGCAGGTCATTGGCATAAGCACGTTTCCTATCCGATCCCCAGGCGTGAGCCCCGCTGCCATGGGCCTCTTCAAGCGGAACCATGTGGTCAATGTCCAATTCGCCGGGGTCCGTGAACACCTGACCAGTAAACGGGTCATACCACTCCCCGGAGAGTACGTTGCACCCGCCGGCATCGAGCGTTGCAGGGATGCGCGAGGCGCTTAATAGGACCTCATGCCTTGTGTCCATGCAGTCGCCGTCGGAGTCCCGCCAGGATGTCATATATTCATCCCGATTGTACGCAGGCACAAAAGAGCCGGGCGCACCGGACCCGGGAGACGGAGTAGGAGTCGGCGTGGGCGTCGGGGCTGGGGTATTGTGGCAGTGGTAGCTGCCGGTAGCCGTGACGTTGTGGCACCCAGAGGCATTCGTGCGGCCCGGGTGGGCGTCGCCCTCTGTTGGCAACATGACTGCGACAAAGAAAACGGTAAGTCCAAGCATTGAGACGGCGTTCATTGGGTGTCCTTTATTGTTTTTTAGGGTCATGGCAGCATCGCAACAATCCTGCAGCAAATTGCGTTACAACCTTACATACCCAAATGGCTATGTCTTACTCCGGCATATAGCTGCCAATCACCACCCCGCAAATATGCACATCTTCGGTAATTTCAATCTTGTCGTATGTGGGATTGATTGGCTTTAGGTACTTGCGACCAGCGTCTTCCACATAAGCCTTGAACGTGTATTCGCCACCAACTCTGGCTACTACTCGGGCGCCATTGGTTGCTTGCCGATCTGGGTCAATGTAAATAATACATCCGTGAGGGTAGGAGCGTTGCCCGGGGTACGGGCTGGTCATACTGTCATTCACTACGCCCAGAGCAAAGGTGCGCGGTCCTGCGTTGGGAGGCGCAGGCATCCAGTCTTCTGCATCACCTGGCTGGTATGGATCCGGTGATTCGCACCACTGCCCAGCTTGAACCCACGATATTAGGGGTATAAAGGCTATTGTGGGTTCGGAGATTTCTAATACGTTTCGCTCTGAAGGCTTTATATATTCGACTGTGTCTGCGAATCTTAAAAACGCCTGCATCTGTTTTTGCTCATCGGCAAGCCGTTCGCTGAATTCCGAGATATCTACCTGCAGGAGTCGCGCAATAACTGAAGCGACTTTGAGATTTAGTGGATTCCTTCCATTTAGATAGTGACTTACGCCGCCCTGCGTAATTTGCAAAGTGTCCGCTATCGCTTCTTGGGTCAATTTCAGGGTTCTTTTTTTCGAGTCGTACAGTTTCTTCAGAGAGGCAGCTTCCTGCCTCTCTAATTCGGTTGGTTCGACTTTTTTCCCTTTGCTATCCATATGCACATGATATTACGAGCGGTCATAAAATCCTAAGACCGCCGGTATTGACAAACAAATACCGGCGGTACTATTATGAAAAAATCTTCGATGGGAATTCTCAAATGACTCGCACACCGATTGATAAATACATGCAGGACAAGAAACTAAGTCAATCCGAAATGGCGGCAGCCGTCGGCTTAACTCAGGGAGCTATAAGCAAAATGATCCTCCGGCGAAGGCAGATATTCGTTATTGAGTCTGGTGGTCGCCTTATTCTCGTGGAAGAAAAGCCTGTTGCTGGGTCCATAGCAGAATCTTCTCATGAGAGCGTCGCCCAATCAGTCAGTAAACCTATATGTGCATCCATACAGTAATAGCGGGGTAGGTTAAGACGAGCATGAATTGGAAATATCACAACATCGCGTTATTTGCGACGCACCTGCTTTCTCAGTGCAAGTGCCAGCTGGCGCATCTTTGCCAGATCGCATCCCTCAAGGGTGTGTTCGCCGCTTCTTGGGTCTTTCTTCCCTTTCTGCTGCTCTTCGTTGAACAGGCCGTGTATGCGATGGAAGCGCCACCGCCGTATGAACCCGGCACGCCTGTCGAAGTTTCTTATATCGCTCTGGGCGAAGGTCAGCCACGCCATGGTTGGGCTAACTTGGATCCGAGCATCGATACGATCGGCAATTTCGTTGAATTCCTCTCTTCGCTGGCGCCACAAAGCGAATTTGTGATTGATCAGGGCAGTGAAAATCATGCTGACCAAGGCGCTGACAGACGCACTTATGAGAGCGATGTAACTAGCGGCTTCGGGATTTGCTACTACGAAGTCGTACATGGAGGCCTCGTTCGTTGCCTGGCGACAGCGCCAGATATTGTTTTTGTAGCGCTGATTTTATTCATTTGGGCTGTAGTTGTCTGCTTCGCCGGAATGATTGGTGCACACCTTGGCAATGAGATTGCTCGCAGGGCCATCAGAAGCCGGTGGGTGCGGGAGATTGAGGCATCTCATCGGGAGAGCGGTGAGCCCATTTCTCAGATTATTAAAACCCGATACAGCCATCCAGATCAGTCAGTTTATCTGAACTGGTATTTTTCATAGCGGGGTAGATCAGATGGAAAACATGCAAATTGAAGCCCGAGACCGCCTCATTGGTGATGGGGTGTCCACCATCGCTGAATGTATCGCTTCGCTGCGCCGGCGGCTGGATGACGAGCTGATCAAGGCCATCCATCCGGCGGATGCTGATTTAACTCGATCGCTGATTGCTGTTTCTTTTAATGGGAGAGACCTTGAGTTGGTGGGCTCTGTTCAGATTCAATCGATTGAACTGCCTCAAGAAGGAGTCGAACCATTTCCAGACATTGAGAAGAATCCATGTGAAAGGCTGTCACTGAAAGCTTTTCTGGGATCTCTCCGCGCCTTGGTGAAGAAATTAACGAGGCGCGAAGTACGATCACGCCGTGGAGGTGGCTGTTCAAAACCTCGACTTTAGCCAAGGGGACTGAGCTTACATCGTTTTCATATGGTTCGTTCATGAAGAATCTCCGTGTTGGTTTGTTGTTTGTGGTGACCGCCAAATTAGCACGGGATAGGGCAAAGGCCGAAGCCCTCAAGGATTGGGAGTAAACCTGGTCGAAGAAGCCAAGAATTTATAGTGAGCGGGAGCTAGCGCATGAGTGAACCACAAGCATCAGAGGACAAGCTGGATCAAGCCAGTGATCTGCTCAGGCGCCATGGCTATACAGTTCTGAGGCCGGATCCGTTCAGGGATGCCCAGCAGGCCGCACGCAGTGTCAGTCCGAGAAAACAAGAAAACCTGAACACCGGTGCGCGTCAGAAGAAAAGGGTGGTAGGCGCAGACATGGAGCAAAGGGTGGTTCTTATTAAGCAGCTCGCAGGAAAGGTGCCGAGTGTAGATATTGCAAACAGGGTAGGCATCTCCATGGCCAATCTCTCAAACATCGCCTCGCGCTACAAAATCAGTCTGAGGCTCGTGAAAGGTAAGTGATCGGTAGAAGTGAAAGCGCATAGCGCTGATCGTCCTGCGGGGAATTCTCCCCATTTCTGCTTGTGCAGGGCGGTCAGCAGTATGTGATGAAGCTCACCGGTAGAGCGGCTGGGTGACCCCCGGCGACACACACTGCGCCAGTCCATCCCACGCTAGCGCAGGAAATGTGTAGATCAATGAGGAGTTGATCGGAGCGGGTTTGATTCCCGCCATTGCAGCCATATACAACCCGAGAGGGGCGCCCGGCAGCATTATCGCCGGAATCCAGGATGGTGACGTCACGACGATCCATCCTGGTAGCCCCGCAATAGCGACCTGGCTGTCTTCGCGACAGGCGCCTGGCACAGCAGAAGTGGATTATCTGCCACCCGTGGTAGCCGGCCTCGACGAATGGGCACGCGGCAATGACCACCGCCGGGACGAAGGTAACCCGGCCCCGATTACAAAAACATGCCCGGTACAGGTAGCAGGAGCCGCAATGCAAAAAGAAGATCAACTCGACCCGCTTGAGCGGGCGCTGGAAACAAACCTAAGCCGCCGGCCACCGGACTGCTGTGAAACTTGCGGTGGACTGATCCCCAGCGCTCACCAGCTTAAAAACCCCGGCACCGACCTATGTGACTTTTGTGCTGGTCAGTTTACTGCGCCAGCAGCTGGAGGTGCGCATGGTGGGTCGTGAGATGTTGCCACTTTCTTTTGATCACAGCATCTATGATGGGGCTGTCCAGGATCTGGTTGACGCTGCCAGAGGTTGTTTGATGACGCGCGCAGAGCAGCGCTGCCTGGTGGAGTTCATCACAGCGGAGCGCAGCTACGGATACCTGTTCCGCACCAGGGCAATTGAGCGCCCGCCAGGCTTCAGCATTGTCGTCACGCTGCTGCCGGGCTACTTGCGGTTACTCAGTGCGCTGCGTGCTGGCGCTCCTCAGACCATGGATCTCATCCGCAGTGAGCTGGCGCGCAGGCAGGATGCTCAAGGCGGTGTTGTATGAACACTTTTATCATCACACCGCTTGAAGTCCTGCAGGATCAGCGCCTCACACTGATGCAAACGCGTGTGTTGCTGGGGTTGCTGAGCTTTCGCCAGAAGAACACCGACACTATCTGGCCAGGCCGCGAGAAAATTGCGGCGCGATGCGGATATCCAGTGAACAAGGTCAGCACTACAACCACGCAACTGCAAAAACTGGGCTGGTTGGAGAAGGTTCAGCGAGGCCGATCCAGATCCTGCGTTTACAGAATAACGGTTCCTGATTTAGTAACTGTTTCAGAGTCGAAAGAGGTCCCCGAATCAGTAACTGATTCTGCCGCCAAAGCAGTGCCCGATTTAGGAACTGATAACAGCAATGAAAACAGTGACCGAATCGGTAACAGTAACCAGATCAGTAACGGTTCCCGAATCAGTGACGAAACAGTTACCGAATCAGGAACTAAACAGTTACCGAATCGGGTAGAGGCTAAGAACAGATCAGGAACAGATCAGGAACAGATCAGTAAAAACAATCATGACCCATCCGACGAATCGGATGAGTCGTCAGCAAAGAAAAACGTTGTTGATTACCCACTGCAATTCGAAGTGATCTGGAAGAGTTATCCACAGCGCGAGGGCAGCAATTCAAAACGCCAAGCTTTCCAGGCATACCGCGCTCGACTGCGCGATGGCATCAAGCCCGAGAAAATCTCTGCAGGCGTTAACCGATATTTCCACTACTGCCGAATGAAGGGGATCTTAGGCACGGCCTTTGTGATGCAGGGTCAGCGCTTTTTTGGCCCATCTCTTGAGTTTGACAATTCCTGGGTGATCACTGAACAACAGGATATTTCGCCGCAGGCCGGTTCTGCCGTCTCGGTGCGCCGTGACTCGCGCAATATCATGGATCGCCTGGGTGATCGATCATGGGCGGAGGGTTGAGCATGTCACGCACAAAAGACCGAGTCATAATCTGCCAGGCACTGGATCACCCAGGCCTGCTGACCACCAATCAGATGAAATTTGTGATGAAACTGTCGCGCCAGCCCAGCCACTGGCGCCTGAGCCCGGCGCAAACCGAATGGCTGTACCAGATCGCGCGAGAGCGGCTTAATCTGCAACTGGCCACTCCGGCGATCGATCCGGTAGTTGACTATCGCTCGAGGGCCTGTGCATGAGACGTGGACACAAAACCTGTGAGCGGTGCCAGTTCATCCGACCTATCGGGATATTCCAATCTGATTCTGACATCTGTAATCGTTGCCGCTTCGGTGACTTCCGCTGCCAAATACGCGAGTACAACACACCATTCGATATGCGTCTGGGTAACGTTTTGGCCAGCTTTCCTCTGACCGGCATCGGAGTCATGTCTGCCCTGCAGCAGATGCAGGAATTACCACCACCCGAGCAGATGGGGGCGGCATGACTCACGATGAAATAGTACAGCGCGCTGAGAGATTCCTGCAGTCAATGAACTGTAAAGTCGTTATCCGAGACCCGTTTCGAGCCCACACTCACACCGGCGAACAGCCTGACGCGATCGGCTGGCGTGACGGGTTGTCTTTTCTAATTGAGGCTAAAGCGAGTCGGGCTGACTTTCTCGCTGACAGGAAGAAGAAGTTCCGGTCAGCACCGGAGACCGGCATGGGCGATTGGCGGTTCTACATGTGTCCGCCAAACGTCATCATGCCCGAGGACCTTCCAGCCGGCTGGGGTTTGTTGTGGGTTCATCCTAGAAAAGTGGAACGGGTGACTGGATTCCCGCGCAACTGTCATTACCACCGGGGAAAGCCATTTCAGGGGAACAAAGTAGCTGAAAACATGATGCTGGTATCAGCCCTGCGCCGGCTCACTATTCGTGGTTACTTGCCAGAAATCTATCAAGGCCCGGTCGGAGCTGAATATGGCGCGTAGTACCAAACAGTGGAAGCGGATCCCAAAGGATGAAAAGAAAGCTATAGAAAAATATCATGCATTAGTGGCTGAGATGGCTTGTGTGGTCACTGGGAAGAGGCCGGTGACGTTGCACCACTGCCATGGGGGCAGCCTGGCTGACATAGGTATCACCCGCGGGATGAGCCAACGACCCTCTGACTGGCTGGTGATACCAATCATCATGGACCTGCATGTCGGCCCCCAGGGCATCGATGGCGGCAAAGGCGTCAGGTCATGGGAGGCAGAGCATGGCGCCCAGCTGGATCATCTCATTGATTTGCAGCTCAAGCTTGGCATCGATCTATTCACTCTGGCGGGCTATGACTGGACGCGCCACGTCGAAAAGGGAGTGCCTTCCTGATGATCATTGTAGGTATCGATCCCGATAGCACGGCTCATGGCGTGGCGGTCTACCGAGATGGTGAGCTCACGGAGCTCGCTGAGCTCAGTCTGCCGCAGATCCGGCAATGGATAGCAGCGCTGGAGTCGACTAACAATTTGATCTTCAGCATCGAGAACGTCTTGGCGCAGAATTTTGTTTACTCGCGCAACGCTCTCGGGAAGAAGGCAGCTCACGCTAAGGTTGCCCTCAGTGTCGGCCGCTGTCAGCAGGCCCAGGCAGAGCTTATGCGTGAACTGGACTTCATGGGGATAGCTTACGAGGTGCATGCGCCGACTGGCTATAACTGGGCAAAGAACAAAGACCAGTTTGCAAAGCAGACTGGATGGAAGGGCAGCAGTAACGTTGAGACCCGATCGGCCGCGTTCTTCGGTTGGGTAGCCTTATCGGCCAGGAGCAGACATGCCTCAAAATAAAACGACTGACGCCTATACGTACGATCGGCCCAGCAAGCTGGAGTCCCGTACTGCCTTGATGAATCTCAGGTCCTGCGATCTCACTGGCGTAGGCGGCCCCAGATCCAGCATCCGGCTTTGCGGTGGTGATGTGCTGGCAGCCTTGCGCTTTGGCGAGCCGCCCAGGCTGGAGTGCGCCCGCCACCTGGACTACAGGCATTGTATGGACATGATGGCGCTCCTGGTGTTCAGGAAGTATCAGCTTGACCTGGCTGCTGGGAGAAAGCTTTTCCACTGGACGCGCCTAGTTATGGTGTCGCAACTGGTAGCTGAGATGCCGGATGGTCGGGCCAGAAGCGCAGAGGTCAGCGATGCTCGAGGAACGTTGAGCGCCTGCTGCGAAGTTGTCATTGAGGATGTGTGCAATCCGCATCTGTTTATCGACATGTCCGGCAGGGAATGGGCGCGCCGAATCGGCCTGAAGGATCACAAGGGTTGGTCGGATCGCTGGGCACGGAGGTATAGTGATCTGCGCCGGGTCGTCGCCGAGCTTGATGACGTGGCTGTGCGAAAAATAGAATTATTTACCTAGATGTTGTGACCCCCCCAAAAACAGGGTATATTTCCCCATACTACCGATTGGTAACTAAGCCAGAAGCCCAGCCCTCAAAAGCTGGGTTTTTGCGTTTCTGACGTAGCACTTTCTTAACTCCCCAGGAGAACAAAAATGCGAACCCCCAGAACAGTAGGATTGTGGCGAGCGCTCTCGACACTGATGTTGTCGATGGCTCATACGTGCATTGCTCAAATTGAATCATTTTTCGTCACCGCTATGGAAGTGGTGCAGGTCACTGTAGAGCATGCAGTCGATCGCGTTGTTGCCAGCGCGCACTCGTTCAAGGCGGTTGTTTGCGCTTCGGTGCGTAAAGTAACGACCAGCAGGGTATCAATTGCAGCCGGTCATGTATCGATGCTGAAGTCCAGGGGCTATGCATCAGCCTGAAACAGTAAGAACTTTCGCCCGCCTTTGAGCGGGTTTTTTATTTCCGCTACCAGGGAAACTTCGAGCCGCTGCGATCCAACAATCCAGCGGCTTTCTTTTTGGCCGGTTAAGGAGCCGATAACACGTGTTTATGCGATCCACTACCGAACAGACGATTATCAGCGTCAGCACAAAGATGACTGCGGGCGGTGGCGTTACTGCCGTTGGTTCAGGCGTCGCCGGCAAGACCTTGCGGATCACTACTGAAAATCCAGAAATTGCCAACAATGCCATGGCCTGGGCAGATATCGGTGTTATCTGCGGGATCGTCATAGGCCTGGCAGGCTTTATTGTTCAGGTAGTCGTTGCCTATCGCCGCGATCGCCGAGAGACAATCTTCCATCGCCAGCGCATGTCGATCCGGGACAGTGGCAATGAAAGTTAGAACAGCAGCCGTCGGCATTTCCATTGCTGTGCTGGCGCTGTTTGAGGGTTATCGTCAGATAGATTATTCAGACCCGGTAGGCATTCCCACGGCCTGCTTTGGTCACACAGAGACTGCTTCATTGGGTACCCAGCGTGACCTGGCTGGCTGCGAGAACCTGCTGATCAATGATGTGAGAGAGCGCCAGACAATTGTCCTGAAGTATGCAAAGGTGCCACTCAATGACAATCAGCTGGCAGCCCTGACATCGTTTGTCTACAACGTGGGCGAGGGCGCATACAGAGACTCGACGCTGCTCAAGAAGCTCAATGCCGGCGATTACGAAGGAGCCTGTAAGGAGCTGTCGCGATGGGTGTTCGCCGACGGTCAGAAGCTGAGAGGCCTCGAGCGGCGCAGAGCCCAAGAGATGAAGCTGTGCTTATCCCCGCCGCTATTCGGTCCGTGATGCACCCGGCGCTTATCAAGTATGCACTGGTGCTGGCGCTCGGCTTCATAGTGGGCGCGACTGTCAACGGCTGGCGCCTTGGCGGCCGAGTGGAAAGCATAAAGGCTGATCACGCTGCCCAGATCACCGACATTGTGTCAGTGGCCTCTGCGGCTGCAAGTGATGCCCTGGAGCGCCAGCGCAAGGCACAGGCCGCGTTGTCAGTCATTGACCACCAATATACCCAGGAGCTTACCGATGCCCGCGCTGAGAGCGATAGGCTGCGCAGTGCTGTTGCTGACAATCAACGCCAGCTGCGCGTCCAGGCCACCTGTCCAGATCCCGGTCGCGGTGAAGTGCGAAGCGCCACCGCCACCACCGGCATGGATGATGCAGCCGGCCCCGGACTTACTCGGGCCGCTGAACGGAATTATTTCACCCTCAGAGATCGAATAGCGACCGTCACCGCCCAGGTGGAGGGCCTGCAGGCATACATAAACACTGCGTGTGTGGTGGAGCGATAGTGGTCAACATTTCGAATCGACAGTTCGACCGCATGGTAAAGGCGATCGAGCGAAGTGCCAGGCAGACGGAGCGACTCACTGCTCAGGTTGATCAGCTGCTGCACATCAATCACCAGCTGCTGGACATCGTGGTTGCTGGAGAGATGGATGAGCAGGAGGAGCATGGTAGCGGAATGTTTCTCGACGGATCAGATGCCTGATGCCGAGTAAGCCGCCGCGCCCGTGCCGGTCGCCGATGTGTGGCGGCCTGACGATCAAGCCTCATGGTTATTGCGATAAGCACGAACACCTACACAAGCCCTGGTCCACCGGCAGCGCTGGCAAGGGGCGGGGCGGCAGGCCTTGGCGGCGCAAGCGTGATCGGATCCTGCAGCGCGACAAAGGCTTGTGCCAGCCGTGCCGGCGCACGGGACGGGTCAGCCCCGCGAGCCAGGTTGATCACATCATCGAGCTCGCCAGTGGTGGCACGGATGCGGACAGCAATCTGGAATCGATCTGCAGCACATGCCACAAAGCCAAGACGGCGGCAGCGGCCAGCGCCGCCCGGGGGTAGGGGGGGTGAATCCCTACAGCCTTTGACAAACGGACACCGCAGCCCCCATTTAATTTTTACAGCCGCGAAAAATGAAATTCAGCCCGGGAGGCAAAATGCCAGGCACCTCACGCAGTGGCCGCAAGCCGAAGCCCACCCAGCTCAAGGTGATTCAGGGCAATGCAGGCAAGCGGAAGATCAATCAGGACGAGCCATTGGCTGACACGCTTTCTCAAGTTCCGCCCCCACCGACGTGGATGCCGGAACTTGCGAAGGAAGCATGGAAAAAGCTGGCGCCCTGGCTGGTCAGCGCCAAGATTCTCGCTGCCAGCGATTTGCATAACCTCGAGGTATTTTGTTGCGCCTACAGTCGCTGGCGCGAGGCCGAGAAGAACATTGCCAAGAATGGCGTGACGGTGCCCGGCATGAACAACGATATAAAGAATCCAGCGTGCACAGCGGCAAACGAGGCAACCAAGCAAATGAGCACATACGGCGCGGCGCTCGGACTTGATCCTGCTACACGAAGCCGACTCGCGGTACCTGGTGCGAAAGATGCGGCGAACCCTTTCCGGGATCTGGTGGGCAAACAGCGATGAGATTAAATGGCCAGTTTCCCGAACGTCAATGCAGCGAACAAGTACGCGCGCGACGTGGTGGCTGGCCGTGTCATAGCGTGCAAAGAGGTTCGGCAGGCCTGCCAGCGGCACATTGATGATCTGAAGTCTGAACGAAACCGAAACTTCCGGTACCGCTTCGACCGAGAGGCGGCGGAGAAGGCCTGCAGGTTTATTCAACTACTGCCACACGTCAAAGGTGCCTGGGCACGAAAGCGTGAGCTGATCAAACTTGAGCCCTGGCAGCTGTTCATAATCTGCTGCATTTTCGGCTGGCTCAAAAAGAAGACCGGGATGCGCCGCTTCCTGGAAGTGTATATCGAGGTCTGCCGGAAGAATGGTAAGTCCGCATTGGCTGCCGGCATCGCGATCTACATGCTTTGTGCTGATGGTGAATATGGTGCTGAGGTGTACTGCGGTGCAACCACTGAGAAACAGGCCTGGGAGGTTTTCCGCCCGGCCCGTTTGATGCTCACGAAATCGCCAGCGCTAATCAATGCTGCCGGCATCGAGGTGATGGCGAAGAACGTCTCTGTCCCGGTAGACGGATCCAGACTGGAGCCATTGATCGGTGACCCTGGAGACGGGTCAAGTCCCAGCTGCTCGGTGATTGATGAATTTCACGAGCACAAGACCCCGAACCTTTACGACACCATGGTGTCTGGGATGGGCGCCCGCGACCAGCCGCTGAACTTCATCATCACGACGGCCGGTTCCAACATTGCCGGGCCCTGTTATGACAAGCGTCGGCAGGTCCAGCAGATGTTGGATAACACCCTGCCGAATGATGAGCTGTTCGGGATCATCTACACGATTGATGTTGGCGACGACTGGAAGTCGCTCGAGGCGCTGAAGAAAGCCAACCCGAACTTCGGGGTATCGGTAGCCAAAGACTACCTGATCCGCCAGCAGCGCGATGCTATCCGGTACCCAAGCCGCCAGAACAGTTTCCTGACCAAACACCTGGATATCTGGGTGAGCGCGCGCACCGCCTGGCTGAACATTGCCGACTGGCAGGCGTGCGGCAAACCTCGTATCACGTTGGATCAGTTTCTGGGCATGGAGTGTTGGCTCGGCATCGACCTTGCGAGCAAGACTGATATTGCCAGCGTCGGGCTTCTCTTCCGAGAAGAGATACTGGTACGCAAAAAACAGAAGATTCGCTGGACGGGCTTCGTGCGCAACTACCTTCCAGAGGGAGCGATCGAGCGGGCCAGCACCAATAAGGCCGCTTACGAGACCTGGATAAACAGCGGACACCTCATCATCACCGACGGTGAGGAGATCGACTTCGACGAGATTCGCGAGGATGTGAAAGACCTGGCTTCGCAGTTCGCCATCAAAGAGGTGGCGTACGACCCGTGGCGCGCGACGCAGCTGGCGCATCAGCTGATGAAGGATGGGGCGACAGTGGTCGAGTACCGGAACACGGTGCAGAACATGAGTCCTGCGATGCGCGAGTTTGAGGCAGCAATCACGGGGAAAAGGTTCATCCACTCATGCGATCCGGTGTTGACCTGGATGGCCTCGAACGTAGTTTCCAGGGCTGACAAGAAAGACAACATCTACCCGGTGAAAGAGAAACCGGAAAACAAGATAGACGGCATCTTGTCGCTGTTGATGGCGATGGGGCGCGCGATAACCGTTGACGTTGAAGAGCCTCAAGAATCCATTTACGACACCTCGGATGTGACATGCTGAATGCAATATCTTTTCTAATCGGCCTGGCAGGCGCTGTACTTATGGCCACCGGTTTCTGGATGATCTACCCGGGCCTTGGGTTGATTGTTGGAGGATTCCTTTGCCTGGCTTGGTCGTGGCTGGTGTCGCGCGCCGTGGCGTCCCAGCAACCACCGACTGACGCAGGCGGTAAGCACTGATGTTCTTTCCACGGATGTTTCAGAGCGCAGCGACCGGACAGCAGGTCAAAGGCGCGGACTGGACAACGGCCATATCAGCCTGGGGTAGTCGGCAGAGCTCTGCCGGCACAATGGTCAATACTGAAACAGCCATGGGGCTGGCAGCTCTGCGCGGTTGTGTAACCCTGCTGGCAGAGTCGGTAGCTCAGCTGCCGTGCGAATTGTATGTGCGCGACGACAAAGGCGGGCGGGAGCGCGCCACCGACCATCCTTGTTACGACATGATTCACTCGCAGCCCAACCGCAAGGACACGGCGTTCGAGTATTACGAGCAGGCTCAGGGCGCCCTCGGACTGGAGGGAAACCACATAGCGCTGATAGAGCGCGATGGGGCCGGTTATCCGACAGAGTTGATCCCGATACATCCGAAGAAGGTAGTGGTCCTCAAGGGCCCTGATGCGCTCCCTTACTATCAGTTCCCTGAGATGGGCAACGAGATATTGTCGATGCGCCAGGTCCACCATGTGCGGGCATTTTCGATTGACGGTTATGTAGGCCTGTCACCGATCTACACCAATCCGGATACCATCGGCCTGTCGCTGGCGACTGAGCAACACGCGGCCGCCGTATTTAGCCGCGGTGCCACAATGTCTGGTGTCATCGAGCGCCCCAGAGAAGCAGCGCCAATTAGCGAGCAGGCCAAGGTCGATAACCTGCTGGCAAAGTTTGCTGAGCGTCACGCAGGACTGCGCAACCTGTTCTCGGTGGCTTTGCTGCAGGAAGGCATGCAGTACAAGCAGCTCTCGATGGACAACGAGAAGGCGCAGCTGATCGAGTCGCGCAAACTCGGTGTGGTGGAGATATGCCGGCTGTACAAGATCCCACCTCACATGATCCAGGAGCTGGAGAAAGCGACGTTTAATAACATCGAACACCTCGGTCTGCAGTTCGTGATCTACACGCTGCTGCCATGGATCAAGCGCATCGAGGGAGCGATGATGCGCGACCTGCTGTTACCAGGTGAGCGCAAGCAGCACTACATTGAATTCAATGTCAGTGGGCTGCTGCGCGGGGACCTGAAGTCGCGCTACGAAGCCTATGCCATTGCCAGGCAGTGGGGATGGTTGTCGGTGAATGATATTCGCCGTCTGGAAAATATGCCGCCGGTTGCCGGCGGAGATCGATATCTGACGCCCCTGAACATGACCGCTACCGGTGATGTGGGCGCAACCCTGAACGCTACTCCCCAGCAAATCAAAGAGATCGAGGGAATCCTATGCCTGCAATAAACTACCCCCACATCGCCATGATGGTGTTCAACACGCCATTGTATGCAACGCCTGATCTTGTGCGTTCGGTGCGCGCTGCGCTGGAGCCGAGACTGCTGGGTAAATCCGCATCCGGCGACATGATAACCGAGCTGATGGAGCTGTCTCGTGATGAGGAGCGTGCGATCAAGGACGTTGAGATCCATGGTCGAGTTGCGATCATCCCGGTGCACGGGATTCTGGTTGCTCGCCGCGGGCAGATCGATGCCGCGTGCCAGGAGCTGATTTCGTACGAGCGCCTGGCTACAGTCATTCATGCTGCAGTAAAGCACGACCTGGTCGAGGAGATCGTGCTGGACTTCCACACCGGCGGCGGCCAGGCCATCGGCTGCAAAGAGCTCGCAGATAACATCCGTGCATGGAGTCAGATCAAACCGATTACTGCGGTTGTGAATTTCGCCGCCTACAGCGCCGGGTACTATCTGGCCAGCGCCTGCAGCCGGATTGTTTGTAGCCCAACCGGCGGTGTCGGATCAGTCGGAGTGATCATCGAAACCTACGAAGTAAGTAAGTGGGAAGAAGAGATCGGCATCAAGTACAACACCTTCTACCGCGGCGACCACAAGAACGACTTCTCTCCGCACGAGCCGATCACTGATCAAGCCGTAGAGCAAATCAACACTCGCCTGGATTACTCCTACAACATGTTTGTTGAATCCGTTGCCTCCTATAGGGGTTTGTCTGCAGAGGCCGTGATCGATACCCAGGCCCGTTGCTTCAGTGCCGAAGAAGCCCTGGCCTTGAAGCTTATTGACGAGATCGCGCCTGGTCAGCAGGCAGTCAACGCGATTGCCCAGAAGTACACCCAATCAACTCAGCCCAATGGCCGGCGAGTGCAAGCCCGCGCCAAGGCGGTTGACCTGAATTGTCGTTTCTAGCCACGCGGCGGAGCGACCTTTACAGCGCCTTCGGGCGCTTTTTTTATGCCACCCGAAAGGAGATACGCTATGACTATCGAAGAACTTCGCCGCAAGCGATCAGAGGTTAACGCCCAGATTCAGGCGCTTGCTACTACCGAGAACGATCAAGGCAGTCTGAATGAAGAGCAGCTTGCTGAGTTTGACAAGCTGTCTACCGAGTTCGATGCACTGACAGCCAGCCTCACTCGGAAAGAAACTGCCGAGCGCACAGCTGCTGCCGCTGCGGTACCGGTGTCCACTCTGGGCAATACTTCTGCTGCCGTTCACGTTAAGAAAGAGCTGCAGCAATATCCTGGCGCCGGCTTCGCGCGAGTTGCGATGTCGATCGCTGCAGGCAAGGGTGATCTGTCCCAGGCTGTTAAGTTCGCTCGCGCTGAGATCGGTGATGAGTCCGTTGCAATGGCGGTGGAAACTTCTGCCAACAGCGGCGGATCATTGATTCCTCAGAACCTGCACGATGAGGTTATCGAACTGCTGCGTCCCCGTACGGTGGTGCGCAACCTGGGAGCGCGCACAATGCCGTTGCCCAACGGCAACCTGAGCTTGCCTCGCATGGCCTCTGGCGCAACGTCCAGCTACGTTGGTGAGGGTAGTGACGTGCTGGCCAGCGGGGGCACCACAGACGATGTCGCGCTGACAGCCAAGACCATGATCACTCTGGTTCCTATTTCGAACCAGCTTATCGGTCGCGCCGGCTTCCAGGTTGAGCAGATCTTCCTGAATGACGCACTGGCCAGCATGGCGGTTCGCGAAGACAAGGCCTTCCTGCGTGACACAGGCGCAAGTGATACCCCAACGGGTTTTGCAAAAGTGTGTCTCGACGAAGGTCGGGTCGTGGCCTGGAGCGGTACGGTTGACCTGGCAACAATCGATGCCTACCTGGACAGCTTGATTCTTGAGCTGATGGAAAGCGACAGCCTGTTGGTGTCACCTGGCTGGGCGCTGGCGCCTCGCACGTTCATGAAGCTGTTTGGTCTGCGTGATGGCAATGGGAACAAGGTTTACCCGGAAATGGCGCAAAACATGCTGAAGGGCTGGCCCATCAAGCACTCTACAACCATCCCCGTGAATCTGGATACATCGGAAGCGGCGAACAACGACGAAACCGAAATCTACTTCGCCGACTGGGCGGATGTCGTAATCGGTGAAAGCGACACCATGTCGATCGCATTCTCAAACGAGGCGGCATATAAGGACGCCGGCGGCAACATGGTCAGTGCTTTCAGTCGCAACCAGTCGTTGATCCGCGTCGTCAAGGAACACGATGTCGGTTTCCGTCATCCGGAAGGCCTGGTGCTGGGTACCGAGATCCCCTGGTAATCGTGCATAAACCGTGAAATAGGCGGGCGCTGCCCGCCATTTCTCACACACACCGCTACATAAACTGAGGGTTTTACCCATGCCAAAAAGTAAAGCAGGAAAGGAAAAAACGATTTCCATGACATTCAGGAAATCGTGGGGCCGTCACGCGGCCGGTGATCGTGCGGGCTTCAACGCGGATCTGGCCAAGCAGCTGGAGGAGCGCAAGATTGCAGTGCCCAGTGCTTCGCTAAAAAAGGGTGGCGCTGGCCCAGCTGACCCGGACAAAGGCGGTGCCGGCAAAGGTGCAGCAGGCTCTGCTGGCGCCGGCAAGAAAGACGACGGTAAAGTTGCTGCCGATGCCGGCGCTAAAGGCACCGAGGGCGCCGACAAGGTGTAACGCCATCGCCAAGGACGGCGACTTACTGAGCTGAATTATGGTTGATCTCGAATTTGCAAAACTTCAGGTCCATTTGGAGGCTGAGGACACAGCGGAGAACGCGCTGCTCGACGTATTGATACGCGCTGCGTACCGGTTTGCAGAAGCGCACACGCAGACCCGGATTGCGCCTACGCAAGTTGTTTTGGTCTTGGACAGGTTCCCGGTCAATAGCAACCCTATCGAAGTTCCATGGACTCCGGTGCGGGCGATTTCCAGTTTGGAGTACATCGACCAGGATGGCCAGGAGCAATCGCTTGATCCAGAGACTCTGCGTCTAGACTCACGATCAATCTACGCCAGTATCTATCCGCAATTTGGTACGAGCTGGCCCGTGGCAATAGCTGAGCCAGAGAGCGTGACGATAACGCTCGATGTTGGATTCGCAGAAGACGATGAGCCGGCGGACATTACAGCCGCGATCTTGTTGACCATAGGGCACCTGTATGAAAACCGTGAGAGCGTTGTTATTGGCAGCTCTGCAGTTGAATTGCCTTTTGGTGTGAAAGCTCTTTTGGCGGACTACGTGATAACGGCGGTGGGCTGACGTGAGGGCTGGAAGACTACGACACAGACTGCAGCTTCAGCAAAAGGCAAAGACCAGAGATCTGGATTCTGGTGAGTTCATCGACAGTTGGCAGACTCAAGTTACCGTATGGGCTGAAATTGAACCGGCCAATGCCAGCGAGTTCATTGAATCATCTGCGACCCAGGCGCAGATCACAGCAAAGATCACAATACGCTTTCGCCCAGGGCTGGACTCGGCAAATTGGCGAGGCGAACACAAGGGCACAATCTACAAATTCGAAGGGCCGCCCATGCCCGATCCCAGGTCAGGGCGGAAGTACCTTTTGATAATGGCGTCGACAGGAGTTTCTGATGGCAGCTAAGCACATTTACCAGGCCGGTGATCCGCAAAGCCGACGTGTCGAAGAGGTCCGCGTTAACGGGGTGCCGGTTCCCAAAGTAATTTATGCAGATACGCGCCGGGGTGTAGTGCGCGCGTTTCGCGATCCGTTTCAGACGGACAAACATGGCAAGCGGGCGCTGACGCGCACACTGCGGGGGAATGTAGAGGTTACGCTGCGTGACTGATGGGCTGACACATAGTATCGCCGGCATTGACGATGTCGTTGATCGTCTCAGTCAATACCCTGACCGGGTACAAAAGCGAGTGGCTACAGCTGCAGCACGCAAGGGTGCCAATGTGTTACGAGATGCCGCTCGGCTGCGCGCGTCCAAACTCGACGATCCAGATACGCCACGCAACATCTCATTGAACATTGTTGCCCAGAGCGCCGCCCGGCTTGGCCGTGAGAACGGCGGGGTGGCAATGCGCGTCGGTGTCCTGGGCGGCGCCCGTCCCAGCTCGGAGTCCGGTACCGACGCGAACCCCGGTGGCTCAACACAGCACTGGAGAATGCTGGAGTTCGGCACGCAGCACATGCCAGCCCAGCCCATATTCCGCCCGGCCGCCGCTGAGTCGCAGCAGGCGGTGTTCAGCGCGATGGCGGATGAGTTCAATAAACGGCTCGACCGATTGGAGAGGGATAACTGATGTTCGCACCAGTATTCGCCACGCTCTCCGCCTCGGCAGAGGTTGCGCAATTGCTGGGCTCTGGTGCCGATATGCGCCTGTACCCCATCGAGGCCGACCAGGGCACGCCTGTGCCATATGCAGTCATCACGCAAATCGGCGGACCAACCGAGAACCAGCTTTCCGGTGGGTCGGCGACCGATCGTTATCTGATCCAGATCGATAGCTACGCCAAAACGCTTACTGAAGCACGAGCTGTCGCTGGCGCCCTGCGCGCCGCAGTACAAGACTTTGCGGACGTTGACTCAGTCGGCCGTGAATCCCGAAGTGCGAAAACCAGGCACTACAGTTACCAGTTCGATATTGAATGGCTAATTGCAAATTAACTCTACAGGAGCACAGACATGTCAAAGGTTGATATCACAAAAGGCATGAAGGTTTACATGATCGATCCGGCGGCCAATGATGGTGCTGGCGCTGTCGTCGAGCTGAAGAAAGTCACCAGCTTCAACTTCGGCGGTGCGCCTGCAACCGAAATTGATGACACCACGTGGGACAACGAGGAGGTCATGACACGCATTGCTGGCCTCAAGGACCCGGGCCAAGCGACACTGAACGTGTTGCACAGCGTGGGAGAAGCTTCCCACAAGCTGCTCAAGGATATGGACGACGCCAACGACAGCATGCAAACCACATTTGCTGTTGGCTTCAATGACGGCGCCGCGCCTCCCACAATCACTACCGGGGAGTTTACCTACCCGGACACTCGCACATTCATGGCAATCAAAGGCTGGGTAATCGACTGGCCGATTGATTTTCAGCTCAACAGTAGCGTGCCGGTACCGGTTTCTATTCGCCGTGCAAGCAAGCTGATCGTCAGCCGGAAGGTGCCGGCGTAAGGAGTAGCCAGTGAACGTTGAACAACTTATAGCCTCGGGCGCGGTCCGCCCGACGGAACTGATCAAGAAAGAGATCACTTGGGCCCGAATAGATGAATCCTCGGGCGATGAGTTGGTAGATGTCTTTGACGTGCACGTCCGGCGCTTGGCATATATCGATCAGGAACGAATGCTGCGCATGGCATTCAGGAGCAGCCGAGATGCATCGGATGATGATGAAGATGCTGTTCAGCCTGCTCAGCATGACAGCACGACCGCTGCTCTTATCTGCGTTGCTATCCGCCTGGGTGACGACGCCAGTGAGGAGCTGACTTACGACCAAGCCAGGCAGCTTGAGCCAAACCTGGCGCGCGCAATGCTCGATGCGATCAACCTGGTGAATCCCACGCCTGTTAAAAAAAAAGCTCTCGCCAGAGGAAGTAGTTTGGCACGAGCTGGTGCTAAACGGGGTCGGGGGAAGAACAGTCCAAGAGGCCAAGCAAAATCTAAGTCCAGCTGAGTTTGCGAGCTGGGTGATGTACGTCAATCAGTACGGCTCCATCAACCCGTCCCGGCGTATCGAGTTCAGCCTGGCTCAGGTATCGGTTCAGATCAATCATGCCCTGGGCGGCCACAACACACTTGCTGACTACATGCCTCATACAAAGGCAGACGACACCATTTCATTCGAAGACGCTATGGAGAGTTGGACGTAATGTCACGACGATCGCTGGGCACATTAACCGTTGACCTCATCGTGAAGATGGGTGGATTCGAGCAGGGCATGTCACGTGCCTCGCGCGAAACCAAAAAGCGCATGCGTGAGATTCAGAAAAGCGTTGATGAAACCGCCAAGCGGGTGAAGAACTTTATTGCCGTCGGAGCGGCCGCTGTCGCTACTGGCGCAGCGATAACCGCAGCCATGGTCAACAGCGCCCGACAGTCTATTGATTCCCAGGCAAAGCTGGCCAGATCTCTCGATACGACATATGACTCCCTGACCGCTTTGCAGATGCGCGCTGGTGATTCGGGCATCGATGGTCTGGAGGCGTCGCTTAACAGGATGAATCGCCGCTTGGGCGCCGTTGAGATGAACGCAGGCCCCGCGGTGAAGACAGTGAAGGCATTGCGCCTGGACCTTGAGGCCATGGCCAATATGGGAGTAGACGAGCGGATAGGTTACATCGGTGACCGTATTCGGGAGATGAATGTCTCCAACGAGGAGGCGGCCAGACACCTGCAGCAGTTGGGCTTTGAGCAGGCCGCAGCGATCGAATTGTTCCGCGATGGCTCTGATGCCGTAGACCGGTACCGAAAGGAAGTCGACGGCCTGGGTTTGTCCATGGATGATCTGGACGCTCAGCGTGTGGAGCAGATGAATGATGCCCTGGGCATTTTCAACGACATGCAACTGTCGATCGCCAACCGCCTGACCACCGCCGTTGCCCCGTCGATCCTGTCCATCGCTGAGTCCATCGAAGAGGCGTGGATCCAGACTGATAATTTTGGGCTGGCGTCAGTGGAATTCGAAGAGAGTTTCCGAAGCTCAGTGGCAGGCGCCCTCGACGCTACCGCTGATCTCGTCGACTTTATGGAGCTGCGCGGCGGCGACATGGCCACATTCGGCCTGATCGGGTATCTGTTTTTTGGTAAAACTGGCCGCGCAGGCGCTGCCATTGGCGCTGCAGTTGGCTACCTGTTTTCTGAGCTGCGCATGAACATGGCGCGTTTGGGTATCGGTGTAGACGAGCAGGCAGCCGAACTCATTCGTCTGGAAGAGAGAGCTGCCGCGCTTACCGCGCAACAGGCGCGTCTCGCATCTCAAGACGAGGCAACGGCTGCGGTCATGGGTCGCGGGCCTAACCCAGACGGACTCCAGGCAAAAATTGACGAAACTGTCGCCGCCGCAGCTGAGCTGAGGGAGGCTATGGGTCCGGCTGCTTGGGCTGATTTCAACAAGTATTTTGGCGAGGCTGAATCTTCCGCAGAGGGCTTTTCAGGCTTTTTGAGGGAGGCTGCAGACAGCTTGCAGACCCTTTCAAGCGGCGCTCCACCGGGCTCGTCTGGGGGTGATGGTCGCCCTGACGGCTTCCCGCCAGAGGATCAGGAAGAACTTTTAGCGATCTACCAAGCGCAGGAAGAAGCGTTGCACCGTCAATTGACTCTGTATGGCGATACCTCCGCCATTGCCAACCTGATGTACGAGATGGAACAGGGCTCGTTGGCCGAACTAAACCCCATGATGAAAGAGCGGCTGTTGTATATGCAGCAACAGCTTGATGCGATGGATGAGGAAACAAAAGCCGATCTGGAGCGCCAAGAACGGCTTGATCAGCAACGAAAGGTCACGGAGCAGTTCGCCATCCAGGCGGCCAGGAATGTTCAGAACTCGCTTGCAGAATACCTGTTTGACCCATTCGATGAGGGGTTGAAGGGCATGCTCAAAGGCTTGGGAGACACGCTCCGCCGAATGGCCACCCAGATCGCGTCGCAGAAGCTGCTGTCCTCACTGTTCAGTGGCATGTCTAATTCCAATGTTGGCTGGTTGTCATCACTTGGAGATTCATTTGCTGGCGCATTTGACAGCGGCGGGAACATCCCCGCGGGCCAGTGGGGCATCGCCGGCGAGATCGGGCCGGAGATTGTTCGGGGCCCAGCGATGGTAACCAGCAGGACCGACACGGCGCGCGCCTTGGGCGCGAACGTCAGCATCAATGTGATAAACAACGCCGGCGTCAATGTGCGCCAGGGTGAGACTCGGTTTGATGGCGGGCGGACAATGATTGATGTTGTTATCGAAGCCGTCCGCACAGGCATGCGCCAGGGCGATCTTGACCAGGACCTTGCCGCTACCTATGGCATAACCCGAGCCGGGGGAAATAGCTGATGGCAGCAAACCCGAACTCAGCTCTGGAGACATGGCCGGCTCTGTTTGGCAAGCCGCTACGTGACCCTGGTGTCGGCGTTATTGATCCGGTGATCCGCACGCCCATGGACGACGGATTCAAATCGCGCCGGCGCTTTATCACCCCAGTTATCACCGGTTCTTATTCGTTGCTGATGACCAATGCAAAGTACCTGCTGTTCCAGTCCTGGCACCAGCACAAGATCGCCAGTGGCAGTGACTGGTTCAATTTTCAGGTACGAGCTGGCGCAGAGGTTGAATGGGAAGAGGTGAAGATGACCGGCATATACCAGGCACAGCCCCAGCAAAACAGGTATGTGACGGTCACTTTCTCAATTGTTCAGCGCACGAACTCCATCCCCGCTGAAGCTACACTGGATGCTGCTCTGTCATGAGTAACCTGAATACTGTACGCGCCTCGGCGCCGTCCGGCATAGTTATCGTCGAGACGCTTGAGGTTCTTCACGACAGCTTCCCATCCCCGATCCGGGTGACTAATCAGCTCGAGGCTTTCAGCGCCACCCTTGAGGACACGGCGCCACATGATGCTGGGCAGCTGGTAGCGTTTCAGCCTGCATATTTTGAGCTCATATTGCCCAATGCTAACAACGGTGGCACCGAGATCATTGATGTAAATATCACGAACATCGACCAGGTTGCGGCTGATCGCATGGAGATTGCGATGGCGAACCCTGGGCCGGTCAGCCTGATATTCCGCGTGTACCTGTCAAGTGACACATCCGGCCCGGCTATCGACCCGCCGACACGGCTCACAATTGAGAGTGCCGCCGCCGACTATGTCAGTTTGAGAGCAAAGGCCAAGAATGCGGACAACATAAACCGCAAATTCCCTGGCTGGGTCTATAACACGTTCGACCACCCAGGGCTGGCCAGATGAAGTATTCCTACATCCGCGATTACATGGGCGCCCGGTTCCGTCACGACGCGTACGGGGAAGATGGCTGCTTCGACTGTTACGGCCTTGTCTGGCACATTGCTAAGCATCATGGCGGTATAGAGCTGCCAAGGTTTGATGACTACGCCGGTCAGCTGGCGCGGATAAACGCCGCGATCGACGGCGCCGTTCTCTCCAGCGACTGGCGAGAGGTAAGCGCCCCACAAGACTTCGACGCGGTTGTCATGCGCAGGGCAGGAGAGGCGTACCACGTTGGATGTTGGCTTGGCGTCGATGATGGCAAGGTGCTGCATGCCACACCACAAGGTGTTCTTTGCAATGACCTGGCGGGGCTGCGGCGCATGAACTTTCAGCACATCACTTTCTACCGGTATATCCATGCTGATCACTGAGTACCAGAACGGCTTCGACCTGCAGCATGATCGCGCGTTTTACAGCCCAGCCCCAGGCACGACTTTCGCTGACTGGTACGAGATACACTACCGTGGTCGAGAATACAGCGTTGCTCTGGTCGTGCTGGATGGAGAGCCGCTGGCGCGTGAGCGCTGGCGCGATGATTTGAAAGGCGAGCAGATCCACATAATGCTCAAGCCCGGCGATCCGATGACAGTATTCACGGTCATCAATACTGCCTTGGCAATCGGCTCCGTTGTCTATTCCCTGGTCAACCGGCCAAACGCTCCAAACACTCCAGAAGAAAGCCCGACGTATTCAATCAATGCCCAGTCCAATGAAGCGCGCCTGGGCGCTGTGGTGCCCGTGCAGTATGGTCGACACCGGATCTGGCCGGATCTCCTGTCGCAGCCGTTCAGCACCTATGCCAGCAACGATCAGTACCTGTACCAACTTTTTTGTGTCGGTGCCGGCGAGTACGACACTGAAGATCTGCAGATCGATGACACAGTCGTCGAGAACTTCAGTGAGATTGACTACGAGTACTACTACAACACGCCGGTGACGCTGTTCCCGACCAACGTTGTTACGGCCAGTGAGGTTGGCGCTCAGGAACTTGGTACTGATTTCACCGGTCCGTTCATCGCGTCCGCTGGCGGGACCCAGGCCAACCGGCTTGAGATTGACATTGTGTGGGATCAGGGGCTTTTCCGAGCTCGCTCAGAAGGCGACACGGATCCAGCGACGACGACACTGATAGCCGATTACCGAGCCATCGATGACCTAGGCGAACCTACCGGATCCTGGACGACCTTCTTAAACGAGGTGATCACCGATACCACCCGCGTGCCCAAGCGTCTTACCCGGGCAGTTGCCGTAACGCCTGGTCGTTATGAAGTGAGACTGCGCCGCGGTGAGATAAGCCAGACCGGTCCGAAGATGTTTACCCGCTGCGTTTGGGAATCTCTGCGCGCCTACCTGGAGGATGATGCCGAGACATACGAGGGCCTCACGGTTCTCGCAGTGCGTGCCCGGGCCACCGGTAACCTGAATCAGAACAGCAGCCGGCGTTTCAACCTGGTTGGCACGCGCAAGCTGCCAATATGGGATGGCTCACAATGGTCCGCCCCGACGGCCACCCGATCCATTGCGTGGGCGTTGGCTGACATCATACGCGCTGAGTATGGAGCAGCCCGTGCGGATGACTTGATTGACCTGCAGAAGCTGCTGGCTCTGGATGCCACCTGGAGCGACCGAGGAGACATGTTCGACTATCGCTTCGATGTGACCACTACCATGTGGGAGTCGCTGAAGCTTGCCGCCCGTGCCGGCCGCGCGATACCTGTCATGAATAACCAGGTGATCAGCTTCATGCGCGCCGCACCGCAGAGTGTTCCGGCCACGATATTCAACAGAAAGAACCTGCGCGATTTTACAGTCGAGTACCAATTTCTAAACGAGGAATCACCGGACAGTGTGTTGGCTGAATATGTTGCCCCCGACCTTGGCTGGCAAGTGCATCAGGTCCTTTGCCAGCCCCCGGGCAGCGCGGGCACGAATCCAAAACGCGTGCGCTACAACGGCATCATCAATCGCGAGCAGGCTTTCCGAGAGGGCATCTATGATGCCGAGGTCGAACGCAAGCAGCGCAAAACCTGTAAATTCACCACTGAGTTGGAAGGGTACATCCCGCAGCAGGGTGAGCTTGTTGCCGTCGCAAACGAGGATTTCCGGTACGACCAAGGCGGAGAGGTCGTAGAGGTAGATGGGCTGGTGCTGACGTTGTCAGAGCCGCTGACCTGGACTCCGTCCGTGGCGCATGCAATCCGTCTTCGCAAGGCCGACGGGAGTGTCGATGGTCCGCACCTTGCTCTTGCTGGGCCGAACCCAAATCAGGTGGAGCTCAATGAAGCCCTGGACTGGACGCCGCAAACTGACGGCACAATGGTGCGCACTCTTTATCATTTTGGCGTTTTGGGCTCGACGCTCAGCGATTTCCTGATTAAAGAGATGCGGCCACGCGGGAGGCTTGAGGTAGAGCTGGTATGCCTGGGTGTTGTGGACTCAGTCCATAGCGTTGATGAGGCCGAGGTTCCGCCGGACAATACGCCTGGGCCCATCGCAGGTAATCCGGATGGCCCCGTAATCAGAACGTTGCTGGTTGAGAACGCCAGCAATCCGGCCATACTCCACATTGCTTGGTCCCCAGCGCCTGGTGCCACCGAATACGTTATAGAGCGCAGCCTTGATGATGGGGACACGTGGAGCCTGTGGACTACTACCACCAACACGCAGATAACACTGCCAGCACCAACGGGCGACCTTAGCGTTCGCGTTGCCGGTGTTGGTCGTGCCCGGGGTCCCTGGAAGTATTGGTCAGGGACTGTCGGAGAGTATGACATCCACTCCCCAACGGGACTTAGTCTCACAGCTGAGCTGGCCCTGTCTACCAGCGGTGATTACGTGACGAACTTGGTATTCACGTTTAGCCCTGAAGAAGACGACTATCACATCAAAACGTTTGAGGCCCAGTATAAGCTGGCGCGACACGCCGACTGGAAGCCTTTGTATAACGCATTGGAAACACGTTGGGAGTGGCAGAGCGCCGAGATCGGCGTGCACCAAGTCAGGGTGCGTTCGGTTTATGTCCAGGGGGAGGTTTTCAGCGACTGGGCGGAGGCGCAGATCACTAGCCTGGGAACCTTCGACTCAATCGCTGCTGTCGGCCTTCCTGACCCAGTGGATCCGCTTCTGTTCATCACCACTGATACCGAGAAGTCCACTGCAGATATTCGTATCAGCGTGGGGTATGAGGGAGAGGGCGCGGCACCTGACCGTTTCCTCCTGTTTTATTCTGCTGCACAGGCTCCGGCCACCCTGCAAATAACATCGGACGATGGCAACAAACTCTACATCGACCCCGATGCAAGCATTGCAGGCACGTTCAGTCTGTCGGTGGTCGCCGGCAGTACCGCAAAGAGAGTGAGATTCAGCAACACCGGCATTGATATCGATTTGTCCGGGATGTGGTGGATTGCAATCGAGTCTCCAGGTAACGGCAACACCCGCTTTTTCAAAATAGCTGAGAGCAGCACCACTGAATTTGTACTAGCCGCAGCCGATGAGTTCCCTTTCATACCAGCGCCTGGAGACACGATCCAGGTGGTTGAACTCGAGTATGCCGATAGTCGTCTGCCCGAGTTCAGCCTGCTATGGGTAAACGGTGAAGTGATACGTCATGGCGGCATCGATTTTGATGGCCAGTATTATGTCGTGGCGCAGCAGCGCGGGGCAGAGGGTACCACCCAGTCAGACCAGGGTGGGCAACTGGCGCACTATTATCCTGCACTGGGCCCGTTGACGAATACTGTTGAGATTATGGCCAGCGATTTCCAGCTGGTTGACGGTAGATTCGTTTACAGCGGCACCATCCCAGTAAGCATACCCAGCGAGATGGTATGGGGTTCGGTCAGCTGTTGCCTGGCGCGGCGCGCTACTGAAAGCACAGGTACGCAGTACGTCCGCAGCAACATTGTTCAATTGATTCAGGCGGGACCAGCATGACGACTATCGGTCGAGGCAATGCGTCTATCGGCATGAGCAGCGTCCGTGCCTCTTCGCCCACGTTGCCGCTGCCTCAGCAGATACCGACACTGGCAGATGAAGTTGCACGCCTGACCGCCAGGTTCCAAAACCTCGAAACCCTGGTCGAGCGCAAAGCGGATAACGACACCCTCCGATCCGCCATCAGGATATCCCCCGAGTCCATCCTGCTGGAGGCGAAGGACGTCGGTGTGCTGGGCACGTTTACTGTCGCTGCCATCATCGATGAGCAGAACGGAACCACCACCGGCAATGTCCCGCTGGCAATCACCCAGATCCGTGGCGATGTGATTCGCACTGGCACGATTGTCTCGAACAACTGGGGCACCAGTGCAGGCACTGCGATCAACCTCAACGATGGCACGATCATCATCGGTGGCAGCGATAGCCCTACATTTGAGTACGATGGCACCGATCTGACGCTGACCGGAACGATCACTGCCGACTCGGTTATAGCCAACACTGTCACCGTCGATGGCGTTGAGATGGGCACCATCAAAAGCAACTCAGCTACCGGTGCCAGTCACGCTGGCGCCAGTGGTAACCCTCACGGTACATCGCTGACGCAGGTTTCTGGCGATCTGGACGACATAGCTGACGGCTCGACGTATTTCAGGGCCAACATCAACCAGCTAAACGGTGCGGGGCGGGCTTTCAGCGCTCTGGACAGCTCATTCGATTACATCCGCACGCTCGGTACCCAGAAGATCGCTATCAGCGGCAGCAATCCGTTAAACGGCGGGATTATCGATGTCAACGGCCTGCGCTGGTACCAGGCGGGCTCCCCCACGTTCGTTTTGGCGGCCAGCGGTGGCGCCACCTTCTCGGGTGACGTTGTAACTGTTGGGCGAGTCGTTGCGAGCGGCGGGGAAACTGTTTCAGGCCAGCTCGCCGCGATGCATGCTATTTGCGGCGCTGTAGGCGGCAGCGGTCTGTATGCCAGCCGTGGTTCAAGTGGAAGCCAGGCAATCCTTGCAGATGGCAACGGAGGTACGGCCCTGACCATTGTTGGACTGCTCGCGAAAGTGCGCGTGACAAATCAAGTCATAGAGATTTGGAACCATTCAGACGGTACCTATGTCGGTAAATTCGAATACCGCTTCGGCTCACCATAACAGGATACACATCATGCCCAGAACCAAAATCATCACATCGCGCCGGCGCAAGGAGGTGCCCGAGGACATCATAGCCCTGAGCATTTCCTATGTGAATAAAACGGCTGAAGTCGGTACCGCCCAGGGTGAAATCATCGACGGTGAGTTCGTACCGGACATGACCACGGCAACCTACGAGATGATTGACTTCGATGAGCTCATGGCCGCTGGCGACAATGGCAAGCCCCGAGGCGAGTTCAGGAAAGACGATCTTTTCAATGTTATCGATAAAAAACACGCTACGAAGGGCAGGAGCAGATCGAAATGACGAAATCAGATTACGAAAAACTGGCAGCGACGCTCAAATCAGAGCTCGGGGATAACGTGGGCAGCAAACTAACACCTGCGCTGGCGACCGGCCTGATGGCCTGCGTGCTGGAAGATGCTGCAGCTCTCATTGTGGATGAAAAAGAGGGTAAGCCAAGTGGCAAGTCTAACCGAACAGCTAAATGATCTGTATCGCCGCATAAACGGCCTCCAGTCTCGCCTGACCGGCCTGTCTCCAGATCCTAATCTGTTGGCCGCCACTGGTGAGCGAATCAGCTATGGCTGCAAGGTCACAGAGGGCTCTGACGACACGGACATGATCGTCGCCTTGGAAGGCGAGGCCTCTGGCGACACCGACAACTTGAATCCGGACCTTTCAGCAACACCGGCTTACCCATTTGAATACGCCAACATCGCATTCACAAAGTCTGGTGGTTTCTTCTCGGGTGATCTTGAAGCCACTCTGGCTGCTGTGCCGGGTACCGGGCTGGCGCGTTATGACATCGCCTACATATTCAATGGTCCGGCAGGGCCCGGCTTCGCGGTGGCCACGGGCACACCCTCTGAAGGTGTCAAGACTGCTTATGATAACGATGGCCTGGTAACCACACCCTATGACTCCGGAACTGACGCTGCGCTGCCGGTGGGGGTCATGCCGGTTGCTCGAATCTATGTCGAGGACGATGTAACCGGGATACCAGATTCACGCATCGCAGATATCCGTGACTTTGCAGGCACTCTGCAGGGCGAGGCATTCACATACGATGACCTGACCCCGACGCAGAAGAATGAACTTGCCAGTGGTGCCATTGTTGATGTTACTGCTCTGAAGGAGTCGGCCGAGGATGCAGAGGAAGGGGCCGAAACAGCGGCCGCGACAGCAACCACCCAGGCTGGCGTTGCGACTGCGGCAAAGAATGACGCCACCACCCAGGCTGGTATTGCCACAGGCCAGGCTCAGCTTGCTGCTGAGATTGTGAATATCGATGAGGTGCAGACGTTTACAAGCCCACTTGCCCGCGCCCCGGCAGTTGCAATGACAGAGAGCGCGAGTGTTGGCGGTATCAGTCAGGCGAGCAATCTCCAAAACAGCTTCAACACCGGTGATTTCTCTGTCGTATGGAAAGGCTCGGTGGCAGCCCTCACTTCTTTCATAACCGCAGTGACGAAATTCACCACATCGGGGGGCAATCGTGGTTTCGGGCTGTATTTAACCAATACCGCTTCTGACTATCGGCGATTGCGGATGGGTTTATCTGGTGATATTGGAGAAAACCCATACTATTCTACTGTTGATTGTGACTTCAGTGCTGGTGAGTTTTTCGAGGTCTGCGCGACTGTAAAACGAGAAACCGTGTCCGCGGCCGGCACTATCACTTTCTACGTCAATGGTGTGCCTTTGGGCGCCCCAGTTGCTATTGCTGCAGGTGCGATCGGTGATATCGATACTGCGGAGAAACTTTATGTATCGGGCCAATTCACTGGAACAGTAAGGCACTCTGGAAACACCGGAGAAACCATACTCTACAACCGAGCACTGGCGGCGTCCGAGGTTTTGTCGCTGTACATGAATGGTCCTGCTGCATCTGATATTTATGGCAGCCAGGTAAATCTAATACCTGAGCCAATTGACCTTACGAATGCTTCCTGGTCTAAGTTTCAATGCACTATCGATGCAGGCGCAGTCACAGGGCCTGATGGTGTAACACCCGCAGACGTGATAGTTCCAGCTGTAGGGGTTGATCAAGCTGATATTCGTTACGTGATCCCCCCAGTGGTTGGCAAGAAATACAGAACCAGATGCAAGGTCAAAGCTGAAGGATATGACCAAGTGACCGTGGGTGGTTTTCATCTCACACCTGGTGCTGGAGGCGCAGTATTTAACTTGAATACACTGGCCGCTTCCAGTGTCTCAGCGGGAATAATACCAACAATTTATGCTCTTGATGACGGGTGGGTTTTCCTGTCTGTGGAGTCAACGCTGCCGTACCTATCTGGACCGAATTTTGGTTTTATTGGCCCCACGTCTTTTGTTGGTGACGGTACTTCAGGTTTGGCAGTTACAGAAATCAAAACTGTGGTGGTTGGCATCACGACTCATCTCTCTACAGAGGACGCCCAGTCAGACACCGGGCAGATGCTAGACAGGGCGCACGGCAATCACGCTCTATTGCCGGCCAGCGGGGCTAAGGTTATTGGAGTACCTCAGGCGCGACAGCGCAAAGTGCAATCAAATGATCATAGCTGGACTGCCACCAATGAGATTCAATATCTGGCCAAAGTTAATCAGGCTGTTGTCCCGGGCGATGCGGCTGTCATGTATATCGACATCGAGGCCAGCGCCACCGGCAGCTTTGATATTGGGGATGGCTCTGACCAGGATCGGTATGTCGCGGCCCAGGCGCTCGTCGTAGGAAAAAACAGGGTGTCCCTGACATCGACTCCTTTCTGTGACGGGACGAACAAGAAGCTGACTGCCAAGCCCACCGCCAGTTACACCGGAACAATCTCGGTAACGGCAATCTACTACAGCGCGGAGGCCTGATCATGCTGACAGTAACCGCCAATGAGCAATCAATTGATATTTATCGCGGCGACATTGTGCGAGACACAATCGAAACCAGCGTCGGTTTGGTGCCATTTGAATGGACTACCGGCTTCAGCTTGGCTGCCGCTGTTGAGGCTATCGAGGCATTCCTTGATGATGAACCGCTGGAAATAGAGTCAACCGGCCGGGGCTGGATAATTGATCTTGAATCTGAAACACACCCGCAGGCCGAGATAACTGACATCGACTTCATGGTTAATCTGATCAATTTCAAGTGGATTGATGGGCCGTATCCGGGCGACTGCGCGGTGAACTATGAATTCACTACGGACACTACCCCGGCAGAATTGACGGGGGCTATCTTAGCGTTGATTCAATGATATAGGTGTCATTCGTCAGGTGCTATCATCGGTCATCATCCACAGAAAAGGATAGCCCCGCATGATCGCCGAGATAAATCCGGCCTACATCGCTACCATTGGTCTACTGCTGGACATTGCAGGGGTTTGGTTCATCTTCAAATTCGATCTAGGTAAAGGAATTCCAGTATTCAATTCTGATGGCACCGAACACATGATTGGGCAAGGGTCCTCGAGCGATCGCAGAACATGGAAAAAACGCCTGGCTGGTTCCGGGATATGGCTAATTACAGTCGGGTTCACTCTGCAGATAATAGCGCTCTGGATGCCGTGATTGCTTCCTAATATAAATCCCGCTAAACCCCCATTAACTGGCCTTTACAGGGTGGTTGTATTAGGAAAGAGGGGTGTTAAGTCGTTGAAAAGGTTGATTTGCACAACGGCCTTCTAAGCCGGGGGCTAACTTGATAATGCTTCAATATCTACAGGTCCGCTCCGCTCTCCAATAGGCTTTATGACAACGTCTCCTAAATTGTATTTGAGCACGCCTGGAGCGCGGCCCCAATTATTAGCAAACTCAAAACCAAAGGTGAACTCCTCAAAATATTCGCCTGTGGGAGTTCTATAGGAGCACGCACAATATAAGACTAAACTCTCTCCGATTAACACATGAGAGTGTGGGCCGTCTTGCTTGAACTTACTCGCTAGTCGTTGAAAGTCGTCAAAAGACAAAGAAAGCGTGTTATCGATTGAGTCTGAAGGTCCGATCGTTAGCCCAACCTCCTCTTTTAATTTACTGTACACGTCAAAAGACGAAACAATATCTTCCGTAGAAGCGAAAATTCTTATGTCAGTTTTTACTTGCAGTGCCATCGATAAACCCGAATTGACCCAACGGATATAATAATTAAATGCCGAATTCGCACTATCGAATTGTTCTGGCTTCACCGATGGTTTTGTTGCGGAAATCCTCGCTTCGGTCGATTTTAGCTGGCGCTGCAAAATCATGTTTGCTTCAAGGGTCTGCTGGTAAGTTTTTCGCAGGAATACTAAGGCAAAGAAAGCGACAATCACGCCAGCTACACTGGCGATTGCGGATATCCAGTCAGTAATGTTCTGCCCAGTCATAGCTTTCGCCACTGCGGGATATACCATACCGGCAAACAGTGCCAGAAAGATCCAGTGACTATACTTGAGCATGCGCTTGTCCAATTTTTAGTGGAGAACTATGTTGCCTCGATAACTCAAGCGGCTGCAACATTGGCATTGAAAATTTGTCGATATCTTTGTTGGTTTAACGCTATTCTCTGTGTTGCTGTGTTTCTGTGTGGTCTTGAAGATCTAAAACTGCAACAATATCAGCCAGAAGCAGCAGGCAGAATATCAGCTGGACGTATTCGGATGGTTGTCGGTCAAATCAGATTTACTCAAATCGAGGGTAGCACAATGAGAATATTTGCATATTCAGCCTCATTGATCATTCTTTCTTTCTACTTAACCACAGGGCACGCGCAAAGCGATACACGGACTGTGACTGTGCAAAGCGGGTTTATCGATGCAAACACCTATATTGCTTATTCCGAGGAGCAGAAAGCCATATATGTTATCGGTTTAATTGAAGGTGCGCTTCTAGCACCGCTATTCGGCGCGGCAGAAGTAGAGGTACAAGCTCTTTTGGAGTGCATTAAGCCCATGAATAATATTCAAGTTGCAGCGATAATTACCAAGTATGTTGAGGAGAATCCTGAGAAATGGCACCAGGGGGCACATGTACTTGGATATGCTGCACTAATGAAGGCTTGTCTTAGGTAGAGCAAAGACTAGCCTCAATCGAAATTTGATGCGTTTGCTTGTTTTGCATGCGCTCTTGGGCGATCAGAGATGGCTGGTTTATTCGGATTTTGCTCAAAAATTTCCAAATATAAATCCGGCTGACTCAATTTTACCTCATGTCGCTGAGTGATTGGTCTATGGAGGAGGGAGAAGATACTAATTTCTTTAATTTCCATTCTCAGCTCTATGCTGGGAGTTGAAGGGTGGTCTCTACGTTTGATGGGTCGTCTGGCTCCACTGTTACCCTCTCCAATGCACCGCTAAAAAGGTTAGATTGAAAGCGTACAGAGACTCCCTGCTGAACTTGAAATTGACGTTTGTGAATATCCTGATACTTTGCCCACAGAATAACTACCATCGGTACATAATTTTTGATATCGGGCTCCACTGATAGATTGATCAGCGGAATAATAATTCTTTGCTCAAGCGGTTTCTTCTCCCCTTGCCCGATTATGGCCCCCGATGGAATTTTATCGAAACTGGCTTCTACCTCTGCTGGATATACGTTTCCTTGCGAGAAGACGTGGAAACCAAAGGTGACTGCGTTAGCGGGGGAGAGTCCGAAATTGACCCATTCGGATATCAGTGTTACAGAGGCGTCTGAACCATCCTCTGACGAGTAAGTACCGTGATAATTGCATTTGATATCTATGCAGGCTAAATATGCTCTATTGGACCAGAGCTGTTCTCGCATAAGGCGTGTGCCTTCCTGTGTTTCCCGAAGGGTCTTACGCAAATAATAGGCTGCCACGGCGGCAACCAATACACCTGCGGCGGTCGCCACAACAGCTGCCCATGAAGCCCACATGCCGAGCGTTGCTGTGCTTGGGCTGTTAGTGTCGGCTATTACGGGAAGGCTTAACGCAGCTGCGTAAAGGCCTAAGAATATCCAATGTAGATGTCGCATAGCGCCTCTATGAGCAAATGGAAAAACCGCCACCGCAATGTAAAACCGCAACTATAGTTTTGCAAGTTATTGATATATAATGCGCGACTTCGCTGGAAAGTGGGCGAATTTGTAAGGCCGGAAACAGCATTAAGTTATTGAAGGGAAAGGAAATAGAGGTATCTAGGGACTACGGACTGCAACTCCGCGTACGCCGGTTCGATTCCGACCCCAGCCTCCATTTTTTCCCTGATTAACATTAGCTTGCCTATCGCAGGCATTTTCTGTTGGTTTGGCGGAAGGACTGTTGGCGGAAGGACATGGGAGTCGAACCCACCAGACGCGCGTTGCGCATCTCACCGGAGTTGAAGTCCGGGCGCCCCACCGGGGACGATGTCCTTCCATGATCTGTCGTGCACCAGGCAGTTTACCTGTTTTTGTCGGCGACCGTGCATCGCCAGCCCACACGCATATAGCGCCGCTCGTTCCGGTACACGGTAATGCCGACGCGGTCCAGATACTCCAGCACCCTGATGGTCAGATTTCGGCCAATGTCCGAGCGATCCCGGTAGTCCGCTGCCGAAAACCCGCCGTCGGTGCCTTCTTCACACAACGCCTGTGCCACCGCGGCCAGATCATCCAGTTGCTTGGGCAGATAGAACCGGTTGGGCGCCACCGGCAGCACATAGCCCCAGCCCTGCAGGCGGTGCATGAAGGCCAGCATGGCGTCACGTTCAAGTCCCAGTAATGCACCCAGTTCACCGACAATCGGTGGACGCAATCCGGCATTGGCCAGTGCCTCGCGCACTCGAAGATACAGCGCTTCATCTTGAGCCGGCAGCACTGCCTGATGATCGGGCAGGGCGAGCACCACGCCATGTCGGTGCAGGCGATGTTCCGAAACCAGCTGGTCGACCAGCCGTTTAGCTGTCTGCCGGGAAAGTCCTGTCGCTGCGGCGCGCAGCAGCAACTGCGGATGGATGCCCAATTGTTCGGGATGCTCATCATGAGCCTGTTGCACACATTGCAGGATGATCGCCTGGGCGGCGGCATAGTGCGCGTGACTCAGCCCCTGTTGTCCCAGCCTGACCACCGAGTGTTGCGTCAGCAGCTCATCCAGTTCCGGCGCCGTCAGGTTCCAGCGTCCGGCGAAGGCCGTCAGATCAATTTCCTGCTGATGGTTCAGCTCCACCGCCAGCGCAACGGTAGCAGAACTCACCGTGCTCAGCTCACTCAGTCGCGCCAGCGCTTCGGGTCTGCTGCGACCACGCTGACGTCCCTGGGGGTCCAGCACCCGGCCGCCGCCCAGGGTGATATTGGCCGCCGGTTCCCGCACAATGACGGCGTCGCCGGCCATGACATGCACGGGTTTGTCCAAAAGTAGTTGTGCCAAACCCGCCGCTGGCTCTTTATCTGCCGCAGGCGCTTTATCTGCCGCAGGCTCTTTATCTGCCGCAGGCGCTTTACCCGCTGCAGGAGCTTTACCTGCCGCAGGCGCTTCCAGCCACACCAGGCGGCCGCTGACGGCAGTGGCGCCGGTCAGTATCTGTAAGGTGCCACGATGGATAATTTTTTCAGGCAGTATGCGCAGATGGACATCCAGGCGCTGACTGATAAGGGGCCGATTGTTGTGATCAGGCTCCGCTGCCAGCAGCCAGTCGCCACGCTGCGGATGCTCGTTGTCCAACTCCCCGGTCAGGTTCAGGGCAGCGCGCTGGCCACTGACAATCCCGGTCGCTGCCTGGCCGTCAATCTGGATGCCACGCAACCGCACGCTGCTGTTCACAGGTGCCAATTGCAGTGGTGTCTGCTGCGCCACGCTCAGGCGACCGTTCAACAAAGTGCCGGTTACCACACAACCCGCACCGGGTACGGTAAAGCGTCGATCAATCAGAAAGCGGGCATGGCCTTCAACACGGCGGGCTGGCGTATTCGCAGCCAGTGTACGGATCGCGGCCAGCAACTCGTCCAGTCCCTGACCGCTGATTGAGTCCACGGCAATCAGCGGTGAGCCGGCCAGCGAACTGTGTTGCAGCAATGATCGAATAGCTGCCCGGCAATCAGCCTGCTGCCCGGCATCGGCCCGATCCATCGCAGTCATCACCACAATGCCACGGTGAATACCCAGCAGTTCCAGCAACGCCAGATGTTCACGGGTTTGTGGCATCGGACCGGTGTCCGCAGCGATCACTAGCAGCGCTGCATCCACGCCCGCCAGACCGGCCAGCATGGTGCGAATGAACCGCGCATGACCTGGCACGTCCACGAATCCGAGCGTGCCAGCTTCGCTGTCATGCCGCCAGGCGAAACCCAGATCGATGGTGAGGCCGCGGCGTTGCTCCTCGGCAAGCTGATCCGTGTTTTTGCCGGTCAGCGCCTTGATCAGCGTGGTCTTGCCATGGTCCACATGCCCGGCGGTGGCAATGATCACGCCAGCGGCTCCGCATTAAAACGATGATTCAGCCACTGCGTTGCCAGGGCTTGCGGCTCCTCGACACAACGGCAATCCAATAGCAGGCTGTCATCGGCAATACGGCCAATCACCGGCACCGGCAGTTGTCGCAATTGTCTGGCCAGTTCGCGTAATTGCCGACTGCGGGCGCGTTTATTGGTGTGTTGGCTGCGCAGGCGCAGTGCGGCACTGGGCAGCCGGTCCAGCGGCTGCGAGCCGGACCCAATCTGACTGAGTACCTCGCAGGCATCAACAGCAATAGGGTCGCCAGCCCAGCTTGTTAATGGCGTCAGCAGTGCCGCGACAGTCTGCTCGATATCTGTTTGCGATCGGCTCAGCAGACGCAGGGCGGGGATGCGCTGAGCCAACGTGTCCGGGTTGGCATACAGGCGCAGCACCGCGGACAGCGCGGCCAGTGTCAGTTTGTCGCAGCGCAGTGCGCGTTTTAACGGGCTTTTTCGAATTCGCGAAATGAGGTCTGCGCGTCCGGCAATAATACCGGCCTGCGGTCCACCCAATAATTTGTCGCCACTGAAGGTCACCACGTCAACGCCCTGGGCCAGGACCTCACGCACCACCGGTTCAAACGGCAAACCCAGGCGCTGCATATCAATAAGCGAGCCGCTGCCCAGATCGACCACCAGCGGCAGGTCATGTTGATGTGCGATGGTTGCCAGCTCGGCTTCACTGAGGCTGCGGGTGAACCCCTGCACCACATAGTTGCTGGTATGCGCCTTGAGCAGCAGCGCCGTGCGCGAGCTGATGGCATCGGCGTAATCATGGCCATGGGTGCGATTGGTGCTGCCGACTTCATGCAGTTTGCAGCCAGCACGTGCCATGATATCCGGCAGGCGGAAGGAGCCGCCAATTTCAATCAATTCACCGCGCGAGACAATCACTTCCCGGCGCAGCGCCAGGGCATTAAGGACCAGCAGCACCGCTGCAGCATTGTTGTTGACCACCGTCGCGGCTTCAGCGCCGGTCAGCCGGCAGATCCAGTCCTCGACATGGGCATCGCGGTCGCCACGCTGGCCGCTGTGCAGGTCATACTCCAGGTTACTGGCGCCACTGGCCACCGCGGCGATGGCGTTGATGGCTTCCGGTGGCAGGGGCGCACGTCCCAGATTGGTGTGAATGACGGTGCCGGTCAGGTTAAAGACCGGTTTAAAAGCGGGCGCCAGCACCTGTTCAATGCTGGCCTGTACCTCGGCGACCAGGGTCTGTTCATCGCCGATGTGACCCTCGCGCCACTGTTGCAACCCGGCGCGCAGTGCGTCCAGCACCAGGTTGCGGCCATGGCAATCAATCAGTGCCTGCACGCCCGGCCAGGCCAGTGCCTTGTCGACCGCCGGCGGGCGCCCGCCGTGAGTACTGCTCACAACATACGCCCCGGTATCGCTGTGGCGTTGCAGGCGTCAGGTGTCGTCTTCTGGCGGCTGAGCGGCAACGCCCTGATCGTGACCGAGCAGCCGCAGAATATCCCCCAAAGCCTCGTCGGCCAGGGTACACATTTCCGCATCAGTGCGGTTCTGGATCGGGTGCGGCACAAAAACCATCGCCGGGTCGAAACCCAGCGTTCTGGACTGTGCTGCCGCCGCATCAATAAACTCGCTAGAGGCAACTCCAACTCCCGGAATCTGTCGTGACTCCAGATCGGCTATGTCATGCATACAGCACGACGTACACGATCCTCAGTCAGCCAGTCCTTCCACCAGCACATCCACTTCTGCCGCCATCTGCTGTTTCAGGGCAGTGGGGGCAGGGCGGGTGAAGGTCGGTTTGCTGTAGCGGTTGACGGTGATGCCCAGTGCCGCCAGCTGCTCCTCAATACGATCCAGGAACACATTGCCGCGCGGCTTGGAGATATCCAGCAGGCCGACCACCTTGCCATCCAGGCTGCCGGGCCTGGCCAGTCGTGCCCGCTGCGCCGGGGCGGTTTCCGCCGTCGGGTCCAGCAGAATACTATCGTTCATATTATGACCTCTCATGTAGCCTCTTGTTTGATTTCGCGTGTCACAGGTGCAGAACCAACCGGGCCGGATGCGGCCCAGCCAGCGATAATCGCAGAAAACAGCCCGGCAGTGCCACCGGCGCGGACGATCAGCAGACCGCCCGGCCGGAATTTGGGCACCTGCTTGTCTTTGAAACGTGTCGGAATACCTTCGGCAATGCCCCCGGCACCGGCCAGCAGTGACTCGCCGGGCGCCATCAGCAACTGCTCCAGGGTCTCGCGCAAACGCTGCTTGGACCAACCCGCTTCGATAAATATGCGTGCATGCTCGGGGGAGACCACCAGTACGGCATCACCGGCCATGGCCAGCTTGACGTTATCCACAGCGCGCAGCGACTCTGCCATGGAACGGGCCAGCGACTCCGGGTCGCGGGATTTTTGGTCAATAATGCCCTGCACACCTTCGCCGGGAAACACGGTCACGGCAGAACGGCCGTCAGCAATGCCGCGTTCCTGCGCCAACGGCAGCCAGTCACTGTCTTCGGCTTCGGCAAAGCAGAAGGTATATTTGCCCGGGTTGCCCAGCGCCGCCCGGTCAATCTCGCCCGGACGCCCACCGCCAACATTACGGATGATCAGTTGCAGGGCCCGCCCGATGGTGGCATTGGCGCGGTTGCCCTGACCCAGGGCATTGTTGCCGGAATTCATGCCGATGGCTTTGGCAATGGGGCCATTGACCATGATCAACGGGCTGCCAAACATGGTGGTACAGATCAGTCCATGTAGACCGAAGTCGTCTTCTAATGATGCTTCCAGCGCGGCCAGCAGCACCGGCATATACTCCGGTTTGCAGCCCGCCATGACCGCATTGATGGCGACCTTCTCGACGGTGCAGGACACCAGATCCGGCGGCATCAGGCCGACCACTTCTTGCGGATCGCGGGTCGTACCCTTGAGCATGCGCAGCACCCGCACCGGCGTCGGCGGCACCACCGGCAGGCCATCGCTCCAGCCGCGGGCATAACAGGCCTCGATGGCATCATCTTCGGCGCTGACGTCGATTCCTCGCGACTTCAGCTGCACATCGCCGAAGGCCAGTTCCAGTCGCTCGGCAATGCCGGGCTCCAGGGTTTTGGAGCCGCATCCGGGCCGCATCACCGGCAGCGCCTCGCCCAGTCCACTCAGGCCACTGATGGCGCGCCACTCTGCCTTGTCCCAGCCGTAGGTACGTGACACCTCCCGGCCCTGCTCCATTCGGATCAGTGTCGGCACAAATTCGGTCTCCAGCCGCCAGGAGTGTTCCAGGGTGTCATCGTAGCGCGTGTCCGGCAGGGCAGCGGCATAGTCGCTGTCATCCTGCACATACACCTGCAGCGGGCCGGCATCGGCCAGCTCAGTCAGCAGCGGTTCGACCAGGCGACAGGTCGGGCAGTCTGCCTTGGCGACGACAATCAGGCCATCGGGCGGAGGAGTTGTCATTGTTTCGCGTTTCTCTGGCGTTTGCTAATACGATTCAAAGTCCAAAGGTAGCGCCGGTCCCGCTGATTGTCCAGCGACAGCGGAACCAGAGCATGTCACCCATCCCGGAGGAGCCCATGTGCGGCCGCTTCAACGTAATTGACAGTCCCGAAGTCATGACGCTGCTGCAGTATCTGGGCGTCACCCTGTATCCGGACGTTTGTTTTATCTTGACTTGCGCAATACCCCGAACCCGCCATCGCCCGACAACCAACGCTGGCTGCAGGCAATCCACCCCAAATCCATACCTCTGATGCTGCCTGACGATCAATCCACTCTGGACGCCTGGCTGGCCCCCCCCAATGAGGACGTCAACCAGTCGGATCAGGAGGTTCTTGCGGATTGATGCTGTTGTGGTCGCGCGAGCCGGGGCAGTGGTCCCGTGTGCCGGTTCGTAACTAGGTTTAGGCAAGTGATTGCTATATAATGCGCAGCTTCGCAAAAAGGCACCCATCCTGCTGGTGCTGAATTGGCGAGTCGACACCCAACTAGATAGACAGCCTCCCATGCCCGGGTGGCGAAATTGGTAGATGAAGTGCAGGATGCACGAATGCCGTGGAGGACAGGACGTCCGGGAACGGCCGCAAGGGGCAGCGTCTGAGCTGGCACCTAACTAGATAGACAGCCTCCCATGCCCGGGTGGCGAAATTGGTAGATGAAGTGCAGGATGCACGAATGCCGTGGAGGACAGGACGTCCGGGAACGGCCGCAAGGGGCAGCCTCTGAGCTGGCACCTAACTAGATAGACAGCCTCCCATGCCCGGGTGGCGAAATTGGTAGATGAAGTGCAGGATGCACGAATGCCGTGGAGGACAGGACGTCCGGGAACGGCCGCAAGGGGCAGCCTCTGAGCTGGCACCTAACTAGATAGACAGCCTCCCATGCCCGGGTGGCGAAATTGGTAGACGCAAGGGACTTAAAATCCCTCGGGGGAAACTCCGTACCGGTTCGATTCCGGTCCCGGGCACCATTCTTATCCCTAAACAGAATGCTCAGCACTAGCTCCAATACGCCCTACATTCTGTAGCCCCGCCACCGGCTGACTTGTCCAGATATATGAGTTATAAATGGAACCGGGACTTAAAGGCTTAAATTGATGACCTTTAGATTCTTATGGCGTCCTTGCTGTTCAGTGATCGCTACTGTCTTTATCGCGACTGTTTGCACATAAACACACAGGACCTTAACTATGGTTGCGCCTCTCGCTTCGCCCACCAGCGATCGCATCAATTCTCTGGACGTGCTGCGCGGATTTGCTGTGCTCGGCATACTGGTCATGAACATACAGATCTTTGCCATGCCTTCCGCCACCTACCTCAATCCGACTGTCTGGGGGACGCTGTCAGGGGTGGATGGTGCGGTGTGGTACCTGAGTCACGTGTTCACCGACCAGAAAAAGATGGCTCTGTTTTCCATGCTGTTTGGCGCGGGCATCATCCTGTTTACCGAACGCGCCACGGCACAGGGCAAGTCAGCGGTGGGCTATCACTACCGACGCAATTTCTGGTTGTTGCTGTTTGGTGCTGCCCACGCCTATCTGTTGTGGTATGGCGATGTCCTGTTTCTTTATGCTATCTGCGCGTTTGCGCTTTACCCATTGCGTAACTGGCGTCCGCGACGATTGATCATCGTGGGCATCGTATTTCTGTCGATATCGTCGATTGTCTATCTGTTGACTGGATTTGCGCTACCGTCATTGCCTGAGGAAGTACTCGTAGAGGCGATCCAGCCGAGCTGGAACCCACCGGCCGCGCAACTGGCGGAAGAAATTGCAGCTTACCAGGGCGGCTGGTCACAGCAGATGTCAAACCGTGTGCCAGTCACACTCGAGATGCACACCTTTGTATACCTGATCTGGGGATTCTGGCGCGCGGCTGGCATGATGCTGTTGGGTATGGCGCTTTACAAACTCGGCATTCTTTCTGCGCGCGCTGACAACAGGGTTTACTGGCGCTTTCTGGCCGTTGGTGTTTTATTGGGGTTGCCAATAATCATGATCGGCATTCAGTGGAACTTCGCCAACGCGTGGGGGCCAGTGTCGATGTTCCTCGGCTCGCAGTTCAACTACTGGGCCAGCATACTGGTCAGTATGGCCTATATGGCCTCGCTGATACTCCTGCTAAAGCACAACAGGATGAACTGGCTGACACAACGTCTGGCAGCCGTCGGCCGTATGGCATTCAGCAATTACATCATGCACACACTTATCTGCGGTTTCATTTTTTATGGACATGGCCTGGGGCAGTTCGGGCAGATTGATCGCAGCGGGCAGATCGTCATTGTGTTTGGCATCTGGATACTGCAACTTCTTGTTTCGCCAATGTGGCTGAGGCATTTTCGTTTTGGACCGCTGGAATGGTTATGGCGATCACTGACCTATTGGCGGTTCCAGCCAATGGCCAGGTAGGGCGGTTTACAGTGGTAGTTACCTGCCGGCGTCGACCACCCAGCCACGCTCAAATTCACAGTGTGCGTGAAACCACTTAAGTTCCAGGCTCTGGTTTTGATGATTTGCTTTCAGACTCAAAATACTTCACAAAAAGAGTTAACGAGCTGCCGAAGTAGTAACCAACCACGACTCCACCCCATTCCTTGATCACGTTTGGTAATTGATAAGTACCGTCAAAAGCATGCATGAATATTGGCACAGCGATAATGCACAGGGCCAGTATTGCGGTTATCACATTGGTCATAATGAAGACAAATGATATTGGGGAAGATTTCATATCAGGTTCCTGTGTAAGCCATGTAATATTTCTTCACGTCCTTAGCAGTATCTGAGACGCCATCCAGATAGTCCAGGCTGAACGCTTCGACGATAGACACATACAACTCTGCAAATTTCCGCGTATCTGGATCTTGTTGTATAAAGTTTCGAAACCGATCATCTAACATCATCGAGCCATCAACGATCCCGCGTGACAGTTCGAACTCGCGATGCAGGCAGCTTGATCCGATTAGAAGGTATCTCGTCAAACTAGTCTGCCAGTCATCATTTGCTTTTACTGTGGCATGATAGTCATCTGCTCTTGTTAGTTCTTCAAGTAGCTTTGAGCTCATGGATACACAGTCAGTAAATTGTCGTGAATCGAATAGCTGGTATGCAATGCTGACATAGTTCGTAAACAATCCATTGAGATTCTGTTCAGCAAGGCTGTGAAGGCGGTTTTTTCTATAATTCCCTAGGTTGGATCCAAATAGAGGTAAACCGTCGATGTTTTTGTTGCCCAGATTTGCCAGGAAATTGGCATATGTCATTACCAGATCGATGTTTTCTTTCGAACTGTTGTAGATGTTATCCCAGACTGTGAGGGTGTACGGCAAGTTTTCCGGGCGAGTTATCGAATCTTCATATGTATGGAAATAAGACAACGCTGCACTGTTTCCATTGCTTAACTCAACCAGCTCATGAACGTAAAGTTTTTCCAGAAATAGCAAGGCGAGTGGAGTATTTCCAGCCTCGAATGCATCTCTCGCTCTCATATGCAATGAGACAAAAAAAGCATCATTGGCGTTTACAAATCTCTCAGTCTTGGTCAATTCTCTGATGTCAGGGCCTGGATAAGTGGAGTTATGGACCAATTGGATTGGCAGATATAGCCGATAGTCAGAATCAGCTGCTTCCCAATAGCCCGAAATCATGAAGTACTCGCTTTCCCGCGGTATCAATTCTTCCGCTTCGTATCGGTTGTTCCGGTCACGTTCCAGTTCCATGGACATGAACTCAACTGAACCTAGCAGTTGTTTTAACTCCAGGTCCACCGATGCTACACCGCTGGCGGAAGGGTTTAGGCCTGATGCATTGAAGAAAAACCTGAATGGCCGCTGTTCCTGAGCCGAAGTCAAATTCGTGAAAGAGAGTAAAGCGCAGCCAATGAGCACGGAAATCAGAGAGGGTTTTTTCATTGCTTTCACCCTTTGTTATTTCATTATATTCAGAATGGACTCACGACAACTAACGTTCTATTCTTCTGGTGCCCGTAAACTCGATAAAAATCGTGTAATCGCCGGACACAAGAGCTGGAGCTAAATTCAATTAATGTTGAGCGTGATATTGTGAATTAGGGAATAAGTCTCTGACTTAATTGCCCACACCCCATTCCTCAATTCGGCCCGGACATACTCATATGATGCTGCATGCCCATAGCGTCGCGGGAGCGGTTGCGCTCGGAGCCCATGAGTTCGCCAATGGCAGGGCCACCCTGGTTGTAGATGCCGCCGCGCAGGGCTGATAGCAGGTAGCTCATGTTGTCCGTGGCGGTGTCGTCGTCGGTAAACTGCGCCACTTTATCCAGGATTGCGTGCTCGCGAGTATTCGCATCCAGGCCGGGGTAGGCGATGATATCGGCAATGGCCGCATCCAGCATGTTCAGGTTGTCGACGATGATCGAGGCCTCAGGCGCCAGGGTGTACAGGGTCGGCGCGATCGTCGGTACGGTGGGCATCTCCACGGGGGCGGGAAACATGCTCATGCCGCTGTCTGAACCCAGTTTGTTGTTGTAGCGCTCCAGCGTGTCATCGACACGACCGGCGAACTGAGGGTCTACCTGGCCACGGATGATGGCTTCCAGAGACGCCAGTTGCAGCCACTGATTGGACCAGAGCAGGCCACTGAGGCGTGGGTAGGCGCTCTGCAGGCTGCCGGTGTAGGCGTGGTCGAGATACAGCGCGACCGGCTTGGGCTGCACAGAGACGGCGTGCCTTTCGTCGGCGGATCGATAGTCTTCGATAACTGTCTGGGTTGCCTTCACCTTGTCGTCAACGCTCGTGACCGGGTCGGCCCAGAGGCTCCACAACGCTTCTTCGAACTGCCGGCCCGCAGCCAGCACCATTGCGGCGTGGCGGGGCAGGGACGCAACATTGTCGTAGGCCTCGGCGGCGGCCGCGTCAGTATGATCGGCACGCACCTGTCGGCCCATGTTGACACGCGCCTTTACATCCAGCTCCCGGTAGGGGCCTTCCATGCTCATGTCCATGTCGTGTGAATTGCTGTCGCCTGAACTGTGCATCATGCCGTGAGACATCGATTGCGAGTTTTCCCGGGTCTGCATTTGTTCCAGATGCTGACGCATGTCTGCTCGCGCTTGAGCAAACTGGGGATCGAGGTTGGCCCTGGCGATGGTATCCAGCGCGGCGGCATGAGTGACGGTGAAAGCGTGGTAGAGGCGGGCGAGTTCGGAGTGCTGACTCTCAACGCTGCTCTCCAGGTTGGCCTGAGCCAGGGCGCCGGTCGACACCGAGATGCCCAGCAATAGCGCCAGGGCTGGTTTAAAAAGTCTCAGTGGTTTTCTGGTCATGGCGGAAACCCCGCATATCATTCAATGACACGGACACGTTGATAGGCATTGCTCCAGCAGCACTGGTCCAGGGCATCACTGTCGGACGCTTCCCAGTTATCGAGACGAGCGCGAATCAGGTACTCGCCCGGTTCTGAAAACGAGGCGGTCACCCGCGCAGGTCCTACGCTTTCTTTGACGGCCACGGCATGCTGCGGTGGCGCGTTACGGCTGAGCGGTGTGGCCGGCCGCGTGTCGAGGAATGGCATCGACTCATGCGCGATAAAATCTACCTCACCAGGCCCTTGGTGCAAGTACCATGACACCCGGGAGTCCAGTGGTTTGGCATAACGCGGATCCGACGGGTCGTGCTTGGACGGATCATTGGTCCAGACCTCTAACGTGACAGGCTCATCTATCGACGCTTCCACGACCTGCTCTGAGACGATGCCTTCCGGACCTACGCCGACCGGGCCGCTCTCGCTGAAACCGACCAGTGGCTGCACGCTTCCCTGTGGGCGCGGGTTACGGTCCAGTTCGTAGGCTGTGGAGCCGCGCTCGCCGGGTACTTTGAGTTCTTCACCTTCGGAGATCAGGTGCCACCAGACGGTTGTCCCGTCCATGTCGGCGGGGATGGTGACGGCGAAGACACCGTGGTGCCGCCCGGGCAAAAAGAACTCTGGCTGCATGTCACCCAGGCCTTGCGGTTCGATGCGATTGTTGGCCCCGGCTGGGATACGGACCGGCTCCCGATTGCGGTTTTGGTAGCCGAACGACAGGGTTACCGATCCATCCTCGTTGCCGTACCAGCCCTCCATAAATGGAATGACCGGTGTGCCAGCGCCGGGCGCCGGTCGTAACAACCTGTCACCAGATTGCGCACTGATGCTGGTGATCATCAAACCATTTACCAGCAGCACCAGTGCCGCTCGAATCACAAGGGAACTCATCACTCGCATGTACATGTTCTCCAGTCTTATTATTAGTATTCGCTGTTGGTAGCGTCAGCCCAGATTCAATTGACCGCCACAGAGCCGGCTTCGCGCTCGGCCAGCAACTCCTGATAGGTTTCATCATCAAGGTGAGAAACGGCGATCCAGGCATGCGTCATCTCATCGGCAGTGCGCTGACCCCAGGCAACCCACTGACGGGGATCAGGGTTGTTGGGGTTGTCGGCGGTATTGTCATACCACTGCTTGATAACAAGGACGGCCCCGGCGGGCACCAGCGGCGCAGCATCAGAGTCGAACAAGTGACTGTGATGCCAGGTCGCGCTCCAGTCGGAAATCGAACTGACGACTTCTGTCCGACCGGTTTCGGGATAAAAAATCTCCAGCGTGGCAGCGTTCATGCGTAAGTGGCCATGAGGTTGGAAGCTGTCGATTCGCACCGGGTGGTCAAATGTGTGGAAACCCTGCGTCATGATCTTGCCGTGGGGCGGAATCAGCAGCTCTCCCTGGTTCAGCTGATACGATGACAGATCCTGCTTGATGTCAGCCTGGTAATCTTCGTCATGCAGCCAGATGCCCAGTTCAACGACATTGTCCTCAATCATGGTGCCTGGCGCAGCGCCACCGAGGCCGCCGGGATACATATGGATGTCCCATTGCACCAGCCTGCCAGCGGCGGCAGTGCGGCAGACGCCCTCGGGGATGATCTCACCCCATTTGCCCATGGCGTACTCGGTCAGCGGGCTACGGGAAACGTTACCGTCCTCGTCTACGTCAGCAAAATAGGTGTTTGCATGGTGCACCACAGATTTGGCATCGCCGCGGGGCTTCACTTGAACGGCTTTGATGCAGCGGTCTGAAGTCAATCCGCTTTGCACAAAATGGATGTCCCACAGATCATTGCCGCTGGCCGGCACATCAATGGCGTTGGATGCCAGCACGATATCGGGCTGACCAAATTGTGGGGCGAAGTTCCATTCTGCCAGATCCGGCAGATCAGGCATCGGAGGTATCTCGTTCAGGTTACCGGAAGGAGAGCCCTGACTGACCCAGGCGACGATGGTATCAATGTCGTCCTGAGACAGACGCCAGTCGCCCTGCAGATCCTGGATGCCGATGCCATGATCGTAGGAATAGGGCGGCATCTTGCGATTGACAACCCGGTCCTGGATCAATGGCGCCCATGGGCGTACCTGTTCATAGTTGGTCAACTGCATGGGCGCAATACCACCTTCGCGGTGGCATACCACGCAGTTTTCATTGATGATGCTGGCAACATCGGCGGCGTAGGTCGGTGAAGAGTGGTTGGATGAGCCCTGAGCCAGGGTTTCCGTTGCCAGCCCGGCGGCCATCAACATCATGAGGGCCGCTGATCCTGTGCAGGTTTTATGTAGCATTCCGGGAGTGTGTCTTATTTTCATTCTGATCTCCTCGCGTAATGGTATGGATAGGACTGAATTCGCCTCCAGCGGGTATAGAAACTCCTACTATCAAATACTTAGACAAAAACTGTTATCAAAATGCAGTGGCAACATTATGTACTTAAATAAACAGTACAATAATCGGCGTCACAATTAAAGAAAACTGCGCATCTTGTCGAGCTAAAAAGTCTGCAACCCTGTCACGGCCATGGAATAATCCATCTGTTCTCCTCACCAGGTGGTGAAGGCGGCGGCCACAGCGTTGCTGTCTTCGGGAATGTCGTCATGTGTGATGACATTCACCGATCCTGAAAAAGCGGGATGTGCAGTAGCGGTAACGGCCGTATTAGCGTACATTTCCGCTCTCCTGAGGAAAATTAAAATAACTGTTTATATACAGTTTCGTAATGCTATTCCTCCGGGTTTTAATGTTTTTATACAGACTTAAGTTTTTAATATTTAAAAGAAATGCCAATTCCCTAAAACGCAGGAGAAACCTGTTTTGACCGTCACTCGACTCTCAGGTACCCGACTCACCGGTACCGGCCGACTGTTTGCCATTGCCTCCCTGATCGAAGCCGCCACCTGGGCCGGGCTGCTGATCGGCATGTTTCTAAAATACGTGACTGAAACCACAGACATGGGGGTCTGGCTGTTCGGCCGTCTGCATGGTGCGGCGTTTATGTTTTACGTGGTGATTGCGGTGTTCGCAGCATGGCGTTTGCGCTGGCCGTGGTGGGCGACAGTATTGGCCATTCTGGCTGCCATTCCGCCTCTGGTTACGCTGCCGTTGGAGATGTGGTTTCTGCGTCTGGGATTGTTGGCGTCAACGCGCCGCCACTCAGCCAGCACTGAGCACAATTACGACGCCTGAACTTTAACCCAGCGTCCCCCTTCCTGCGTCACCTCAAACCGGGCCCATTGCAGAAATTTTGCCCGCGGACATGTGGCTGATTCATGTCCGCCGTGGCCAGCTACTGTTTGATAAGTGACGGTAGCTTTGTCCGGGTTTGCGATGTTGTTTACCGCGACCACCTGTCTGACGCTCCATGAGCGACCGATTCTGCCGTTGCTATAGAAAAGGCCAGCTTCAATGTTGGCCGGCTGGGTTTTATGGGTTTCCGCATGCTGTTTGGCCAACTCCAGAAGTTCAGTCAGACCATCCGATGTCACATCTATATAGGAATCCATTTGCTGCATGGCGGCAGCAAAATCCTCCTGAGTCAATTCAAACTCGATTTTATCGGGCACGGTTTCCGCCGTCTTTTTGTGTCGACGCGTCAGGTGCGCTGGATAGCGACGCCAGCTAAACACCAGATTAAACAGTACGGCAACCAACACAATGGCAACGACGTTGATGAGTACGGGGTTGAGCACATAGTGGTAACCGACGTCGTGAATCTCGTTGCCGCCGATCACCGCAGTTAATGCCGTTGCACCACCGGGCGGATGCAGGCAGCGCAGATAATGCATGGCAGCCACGGACAGACTGACAGCGGTAGCCGCACCCAGGTAGGGGTCAGGTATATGTTTATAGCAGGCGACGCCAATAGCGGCCGAAATTACATTGCCGGAGATTACCGGCCAAGGCTGTGACAGGGCGCCGTGTGGTGTTGCAAACAGCAATACCACGCTGGCCCCCAGCGAGGCTACCATCAGCGTGTGCCCGGTAGGCTCTGACAGTACACCTGCGCTGATCCAGTACACCACCATGACACCCACAAAAACGCCAGCGGCACAGATCATTTTCTCGGTATGACTTGTGGTATTGTTTTCAATGCCGGCCAGCGCTTTTATTTCTTTCCGAACACTCATAGGCGCTTAATTCAATGCTTCCAATGGTCCGAAGAATTCATAGCGAATTCGCTCCGCCGGAATTTTAAGCTCTTTAAGCGATTTGTAACAGGCTTGCATGAATGGTTTCGGCCCCAGGAAATAGACATCAACATCTCTGTGCTCAGGCAGCAGTGCCGAAAGGCGTTCCCGATCGAGAAAACCACTGTTTTGCGCTGTATCCTGCGGTAATGGATGGCTGTAACAGTAATAGTTATGCAGGTTTTTGTAAGTCGTGGCCATCTCCTCGATCAGTTCGCGGAAGGCATGGCTTTCGCTGTTCAGTGCGCCATGCAGAAAATGCACGTCTCTGCCACTTTCCAGGGCCGGTTTCAGCATCGCAATGGTTGGCGTGATGCCAACACCGCCGGACAGCAGCACCAGAGGGCGGTCGGCATCGTTCAGCACAAAGTCGCCACACGGTGGTGTCATCCGAACGCGATCACCCACTGTCAGTTCATCGTGAAGATATGCCGACGCCAGGCCATTGTTTTCGCGTTTAACACTGATGCGGTAATGCGGGTTGTCTGGGCTGTCAGAAAGTGAGTAGTTGCGGCGCACTGCTTGCCCGTTTATGTTCAATACCAGACCAATGTATTGGCCGGGTTTGAATGCCAGCAGGGCTGCACCATCGGCGGGTTCAAAATAAAAAGAGGTAATGATCGCGCTTTCCCGGACCTTGTGTTTGAGCACAAATTCACGTTCGCCGCGCCAGCCGCCAGGCTGTTGTTCAATGCTGTGATAAACCTGTTCTTCAGCGCCTGTCAAAATGTCGGCCAGTTGGGTGTAGGCTTCCGCCCAGGCAGCCAGAACCTCTTCGGATGCGGCGTCGCCCAGCACTTCTTTGATGGCCGCCAGCAGGCATTCACCCACCAACGGGTAATGTTCTGGTTGAATGTTTAACGATACATGTTTTTGCACAATGAGGCTGACAGCGTCACCAAGTTTTTCCAGCCGTTCCAGGTTGCTGGCATAAGCTACCACGGCGTTGGCCAGCGCCTGAGGTTGAGTACCCTGTACCTGATGGGCTTCATTAAAATAGGCTTTGACCTCGGGATAACGTTGGAACAGCAGCGGGTAAAAAACTTCTGTAATCTGGTTTACGTGAGCGCCGACGGCGGGCAACGTGGCAGCGATGGTGTCCTTGGATTGTTGTGACAGCATTGTGGTTCCCCTCAGGTTGTTGATGGTTGAGCGTTGGTCTGCAGTTTCAGTTAGCAGTGCCTGTTACTGATTTCCAATAGCAGTGTTAATAGCAGTATTTATGCCATTATTTAAATATATGATTAATAAGGGGTTAATATTAAGTGTTGTTAATATGACAAATCTCAGTATGATGTCATAAAGACAAATATGGTGTATTTATGACAACGAGACACATGCCGGACGCAGTACTGGAAATTCTGGCAGATCTGTCACGTGAGCTGACGCCTGGTGAGCGGTATACACGCCTGCTGCAGGCTTTATCCCGGGTTTTTCCCTGTGATGCAGCAGCATTGCTGCAGCTACATGGAGGCACGCTGCAACCGTTGGCGATTCAGGGGTTAAGTGACGACACAATGGGTCGGAGTTTTATGGTGGATGATCACCCGCGTCTGGCGAAAATTCTGTTGAGTCGTGAGCCTGTACGCTTTATGGCGGATTCGCAATTGCCCGACCCCTACGATGGACTTGTGGACAGTGACAGCCTGCATGTACACGACTGCCTGGGGGCATCCTTGTATATTGATGATATGCCGTGGGGATTATTGACACTGGATGCCATGCGACCTGGCGCTTTTGATGAAATAGATCCATATGATCTGCGCACGTTTTTGCGACTGGCAGAAGCGACAATTAAAATCGTCAATCTGATCGGTGGTCTGCGTGCGCGAGTGGAGCGCGAACATCTGGTGACGCAGGCTGTAGTGGCGGAGCAGGTGCAGCTGGAACTGACGGGCCATAGCAAGGTGATGCAGATATTGCGACACGAGATCGATGTGGTGGCATTGACCGATCTGGCAGTGCTTATCACGGGAGAGACGGGTGTTGGTAAAGAACTGGTGGCCAGACATATTCACGCCGGTTCATCACGTGCGCAGTCACCGCTGGTCTATGTCAACTGCGCTGCGTTGCCGGATAACCTGGTCGAAAGCGAGTTATTTGGACATACCCAAGGCGCATTTTCTGGCGCGTCACAGGCAAGAGCCGGAAAGTTTGAACTGGCGCACGGAGGCACTCTGTTCCTGGATGAAGTTGGTGAACTGCCACTGGCAACGCAACCTAAATTGTTGCGGGCGTTGCAAAATGGTGATGTTCAGCGTGTCGGCAGTGACGTTCAACATAAAGTAGACGTGCGCATTATCGCTGCAACCAATCGTGATCTTGCCAGAGAGGTGGCTGCTGGTCATTTTCGTGCCGACCTCTATCATCGTCTCAGCGTCTATCCGATAGAAGTTCCGCCTCTGCGCAGCCGGCAGCGTGACGTATTGACGTTGGCGGGGCACTTTCTTGAAATGAACCGGCGTCGTCTCGGGTTAAGAGGCATTCGATTACAAAGCGCAGCGCGTGACGCGTTATTGGCGTACGACTGGCCCGGCAATGTGCGTGAATTGGAGCATCTGATCAGCCGGGCGGCACTGCGTGCCCGCGCTTCAGAAACAGGAATATCGGATACGCGCCGGTTGCTGACGATTACCTGTGATGTATTGGATCTGCCTGACAGCGTCTCCCAGGCAACAATTACCTTGCCGCCGAGTGTGCCGCCTGATACGAAGCCCGGGTTAACGTTGCGGCAGGCCACTGAAATGTTTCAGAAGGACATGGTCACTAATGCGTTGCGTCAGTGCGACGGCAATCAGTCACAAGCGGCCAGAGCCCTGGGCCTGGACCGGGGCAACCTTAGCAGGTTGTTGAAGCGACTCGGTCTTTGATGGCAGCGAATAAAAAAACCTCAGGGCTGATTGGGGCGAAACTGTGCATCATAGGCTTCAATAAACGCGTTACGCAAGATTGACACAAAGGCCTGCCACGCACTGACGTCTTGATTATCCAGGTTGCCACTAATTTCTATTTCGGTGGCAATCCGGTCTTCTGGCTGGTTGCGGAAGATTTGCCCAAGCGCAGCGACGATTGCTTCCCAGGCAGCGCTGAGCACACCCTCTTCTCCGTCCTCACTCAGGTCCAGAATGGCGACATTGTCCAGTACCGGTCGGGCATAGCCCTCCAGCTGACCATTTTCCGCCTGTAGCTCCATAACAAAATCGCCTTCGCCTGTTTCTATATCAAAATTGCCGTAGGCTTCGGCGAAGTCATTTATCCGGGTCAGGTCAATACCCAGAACACGCAGGTCAATATCAAAATCTCGGAAATCGCCAAGCGGGTCCAGGTATCCTTCAACCGATGCACGCGCGGCGCCCAGTACCTGCGCGTTAAACGAAAACTCCGAATTTACGGCGGCTTCGCTACGGTCGGCATTACTGAGATTGGTGAACTGCCCACCAAGATCGGTCACCACAATGTGCACCGGAGGCTCGGACTGGAAATTGTGAAAGTGCAGTTGTCCCTGCTGGATACTGAGCCGGTTGATGGTAATGGGAACCAGCTGTTGTAACGTCAGTTGCCAATCGGTGCCGGCACCGGCCTGTTCAGCGTTATCGTTGGCATCCACAAAATGGAGTTCAGGCTGCAAAAAATCGATTTCTGCGACAACAGCGCCTCTCAACAAAGCCGACCAGTCCACAGAAAGATCAATCGCCGTCACCCGAAAAAAAGGCACCGGTACATTGTCTTCCAGTTTGACCACGTCCAGCTCCCTGATCACATAGGCGCCGCGCCAGATGGCCAGGTCAACATTTTCAATGTGACCGCGATAGTCACCAATTTCAGCGAGATTGCGGTTCAGATAGGATTTGATTATCGAGGGCAGGGCGAGGCGAATGACCACCAGCAGCACAACCAGGGTCGCCACGATCAACAGCACACGGCGAGACCACCAGCGACGATCATGATGACGGTGATGGTCGGGTTTCTTGGCCTGAGTATGGGCTTGTGCCTGATTCTGACTAGCGGTGTCGCGAGGCGCCATTTCTGAATCCTTCAGTCAGGGTTTCGCTCTAGGTATTACCCGGGGGAGGGTTTTCCTGGCCCGCCCCCGGAGTCCAGACTACTGTCGTTGCCAGTACCGTATTTGCCGGCAAGCAGTGATAAAATCATCGGCTGAGGTCTGGGTATCCAACTTCAGGCAACCCTCATCGAGCGCCTTGCCGATACCGGCCCTGTCCATCAGCCCTGCTGCGGCGTCTACGTAAGCAATAAATTTCTGGTGGTCAAATGCATCTTTGACATAGTTCTGCGCTGCCGGGATTCTGCTCAATTCTTCCGAACCTTCGTCTCCCGGAAGCAATACAACTGCATCGTATAGCACTGATGGGCCGCCATCAACTTTCTCATCTACCTTGACGCTATTGCCATCGCTGAGCTTTAATGCGCCGGTCATGGGTGCTATGACTTCCAGCATGGCGCCTTCTTCCTTGCAGGCTGTTTGTAACGCAGCAAACAGTTTGGCGTTTGCACCCGCGCTCATTAACACGCCAAGTTTGCGACCTTTGAAACTACCGGGGCCATTTTTGATGATGCTGAGTTTGTCGGAAGAGGGCAGGTCCTGCCGCGTCGGCATGGCAGCCTCGGCCGGGTCTGGCAATGGGTCAATGGCAAGCATGGCAGCCACGTTTTTTGCCAACTCGTTGTCAATGTTCAATAGATGCGAGACGACACGTTCACGGATGCGTTCGGTTTTGACCTTACTTAGCTCAAAACCCAGCGCTTTCGCCATGTGGTTTTGCTCCGTGGGGGTCTGGCTGATGTAGAACTGGCGTGCCTGGCTGTAGTGATCAGCAAAGGTTTCTGAACGTACACGCTGTCTGTCTCCAATTGCTGGCTGACGGTAACTGGTGAAGCCTTTCATCGGACATTCTCGCGGCCCGCCCTGTTCACCCCAGCTATTGGGTTCGTAGTTGGCGCGCCCTTTGGGATTGTGCATGGCCATGTGCCCATCCTGCTGAAAATGATTCACCGGGCACTTGGGCGCATTCACTGGGATGTGCGTGAAGTTGGGTCCGCCCAGGCGTTTTACTTGCGTGTCCAGGTAGGAAAAGTTGCGTCCCTGCAGCAACGGATCTTCCGAATGATCTATACCACGAACAATATTCTGCGTGCAGAAGGCAACCTGTTCAGTTTCGGCAAAAAAGTTATCGACCACTCGCTCGAGTACCAGTCTGCCCACAGGCTGAATGGGTACCTGTTCCTCGGGAATTATTTTGGTTGCGTCGAGCACATCAAATTCAAATTGTTCGGCGAATTCTTCATCGAACACCTGCAGCCCCAGCTCCCACTCGGGATAGTCACCTCTATTGATGGCATCCCACAGATCGCGCCGGTGGAAGTCCGGATCGGCGCCATTAATCTTCAGCGCCTCGTCCCAAAGTACAGACTGCAACCCCAGTTTGGGTTTCCAGTGGAATTTTACAAAGACCGCTTTGCCTTCCTCATTGATCATCCGGAAGCTATGCACACCAAAGCCTTCCATAAAACGGAAAGAGCGTGGTATGGCACGATCTGACATGATCCACATCACCATGTTCATACTTTCCGGGGTCAAGGAAATAAAATCCCAGAAGTTGTCATGAGCCGTCTGGGCCTGTGGAAAACCGCTGTCTGGTTCTTCTTTGGCGGCATGAACCAGGTCCGGAAATTTCATCGCGTCCTGGATAAAAAACACCGGAATGTTGTTACCAACAATGTCCCAGTTGCCTTCTTTGGTGTACAGCTTGACCGCAAACCCCCTGACATCTCGTGCCAGATCTGGTGAGCCCTTGCTCCCAGCAACTGTGGAAAAGCGAACAAACGCTGACGTTTTTTCTCCTGGCCGCTGGAATAAGTCTGCACAGGTAATGTCTGATAACGAATCATAGGTTTCGAAGAAACCGTGAACGCCGAAACCGCGCGCGTGAACCACGCGTTCAGGGATGCGTTCATGATCGAAATGGAAAATTTTGTCGCGCAGAATATGATCTTCCAGCAAGGTGGGGCCTCGCATGCCCGCCTTAAGAGAGTTCTGGTCGTCCGCCACGGGACCGCCCTGCTGAGTTGTCAGGGTAGGGGCACCATCACCCGCCTGTTGATGAAGCTCACCGCCGGTGCCGCGAGTGGTGTTAGTGGTATCGTCCTTCATACTACCTCCTTTTTCAGCTTTAGCTGCAATTCGTAATGATTCTGTCTCGTTGGATCTCCTTCTTTGCGTTCTATCTTTATCAGTATGAAAAAAATAGTCTGAATTTATCTGGATAGTTTCGCAACAATTAGCGCAAACATTGAGACTACAAATATTGCCGAAAATTCCACATCGTAAAATGCATGACCAGCCAGATAATAATATGACAAGATTTCCAGAAGCAATAAAGGTTTGCTGATTAACCCAGGTTAAAGTCGTCACTCGTTTCAGAACGATTGCGACAGGCTCTAGTGTTCCGTATGAACTTCTTCAGGGTTGACAGGTCCAAACTGTCAGGAGCATAGTGCTCCTGCAAGACAACGTATTTCAAAGGTTATGGAATACGGATATCAATGTACTAATATTTTTAACATGGAAGATGATGATATGAGTAAAGATACTATTGATGCTAAAGACTTTGTAGAAAAAGCCTCTGCGAAAGGTATTGCAGAGATTGAAACGGCACGAATGGCGTTGGAAGAAGGAGGTCCTTCCGTGGTTGCCTTTGCCCGCATGATGATTGCCGATCACACGGAAGCGAATGATGAGCTGAAAGCCATTGCCCGCCGCGCGAATCTGGAAATCGCAGACGACGCCACCCTGATGGATCAAGCCAAAGCAATGATACTCAGTGTCCGTAGTGGCGAATCCTTTGACGAGGCCTATATCAAGAATCAGATTAACGCGCACGAACAAACCACGAATCTGTTTGAACGAGCGAGTCACTCTGAGATTCCTGAAATCAGCGCATTTGCTCGTCAGAAATTGCCCAAGCTGCATGAACACCTGCATATGGCCAATGAGCTGAAAGCACGGCAGGACGCCAGCAGCGCGCATTAAGCGTTTTTTTGGTTAAGAGTCTTTCAGGCTGCAACGAAACGATGTCCCCGACCCGTGATTCCCCGGAAACTGAAGCGCCCCAGCCAGGCTGGATGGGCGTGGGGAGGGCGATCGGGGGTGCCGTTGTTTTTGGCTTGCCGCTGATGATGACAATGGAGATGTGGTGGCTGGGTTTTTATATTGATCCGGTCAGGCTGATCGTGCTCATTGTGGTCAGTTTACCGTTGCTGGTGGGTGTCTCCAGTCTGATCGGTTTTACCGCGAGTCGGAACCTGACCGATAACATCATTGATGTTTTTGTGGCCTATGGTTTTGGCTTTGTGGTGTCGGGTATCGTTCTTTACCTGTTCAGTGTCGCCGCCAGTGATTATCCTGCCGGTATCAACTTTACAGCGGTGATGCTGCAGACCGTTCCGGCCAGTCTGGGGGCCCTGCTGGCACGCAGTGAACTGGGTCGCGGGGAGCACGACAGGACCGCGGGAAAAAGTGCAATTGACCGGCTTGTGGTGCTGGCCATTGGTGCCCTGTTTCTTGCGCTCAACGTGGCGCCCACGGAAGAGATACATCTCATTGCCAACCGTATGACGCCCTGGCATCAGCTGGCGCTGTTTTCAACGACTCTGCTCGTCATGTATATTTTTACGGTGGCGAGCAGTGTTGCGGAGTCGCGCGAGCCCGACAGTTACCAGAGCGAGCAGGACAATACGGAAGCTAAGGAAAGCAAGAGCAGCCAGGGTGGCAAGCAACAAACTCATATCGACTACCTGCGTTACACCTGTATTGCATTTGTTGTGGCATTGGCAGCCAGTGCATTGATGTTGTGGGTATTCGATCACTTTGATGGGCTGGCCAGTGCGCAGATTCTGGCCAATGTGGTTGTATTATTGTTTCCGGCCGGCATTGGGGCGGCTGCGGCCCGATTTATTATTTAGATGTCGGGCGACAATCATCAAACGCCAGAACGATTGAAACCAGGGAGGCTAATTTGATCGGGCATCGAAGATCAACAACGCCATTGTGGGAATGGTTCGTAGGGCTGGCGGGCTTTGTTCTGATCTGTTTTACCATCGTTTACCTGGCATGGCTGGCTGCGACTGCAGGTGAACAGCCGCCTGATATTGAATTTGACGTGGTGTCGGTCGAACCTGTGATGCAGCGCTATCTGGTGCTCGTGGACGTCAGTAACCGGGGAGACCAGACTGCATCAGCGTTGCAACTGGAGAGCCGTCTGGTCCGAGCCAATGAAGACACGCTAAGCGCCACGTCTCAGGTTGACTATCTGGCCGCCGAATCGACGCGACGCGTGGGTTTTTATTTTCCCGCCAACCCGGCTACGGGTGAACTGGAATTCGTGCCTTTAGGATATCAGGAGCCCTAATATGTCAGTTGTGCTGTTGATCATCGGCCTGTTAATTATTCTGGTCGCCATGGTGGACCTGATTGTAACGACCCTGACCATGGAAGGTGCGGGGCCGGTGTCCAATCCGGTGAGTCACTTCATGTGGCGTTGGTTTCGACCGCAGGGCCGGTCCAGTGGTGCGCGCCGGCGTATCATGAGTGGGCCAGCCGTACTGGTGGTCATGATTCTGTTCTGGGTTGTCTGCATCTGGGTAGGCTGGGTGCTGGTATTTTCCTGGCAGGGGATTACACTGGTTAATGCACAATCGGGCCTGCCCTCGACGCTGGCAGAACGCATTTATTACACAGGTTATACCATCACCACGGTTGGCTACGGCGATTTTAAGGCACTGGACACCCGGGGGCAGTTTGCCTCTGCGATTGCTGGCTTCAACGGTCTTTTTCTGCTCACACTGGCGATAACCTATAGTATTCAGGTGCTGACGGCAGTGGTGGAGAATCGTCGGCTTGCGTTGATGATTGATGCCATGGAGCAGATCCGCTTCACCGTCCAACAATCGGCGCAGTGCGATAAGGAAAGCGTGGAATTTATTTCGGGACATCTTGCTTCGCTCGACATGGCGGTGGCGGGTGCCGCCCAAAAATACCTTGCCTATCCGGTGATTCAAGCATTCAGCGAACGCTCGGCGCGCGTATGTCTGCCCGTTAATATTCAACGTTTGACAACGTTCCTGACTCGGGTTTTGGCCAACAGACAGGCGTACCCGCTAAAGGTTATCGCACAATGTCAGGTTAGCCTGACCCTGGTTCGTGCATTGGCGGTGAACGCCATCACCAGTCACTGGTCGTCTCTGATTCGCGACAAACGCATAAGAGATGCACTCAACGAAGATATGGCAATGTTACGCCGTGGAGTTCACGCGCAGTCGTTCGAAACGGTTCTGGCTGTGTATGTGGAAAGCAGTGGCTGGGGCGCCCTGGATGGGGTTTTTCCGGACGCTAGCTACGATTGACTTTAATGTTGGACCTTTTGATTAAACAAGGAGTAGTACTGATGGCTAATAGTAATGCAAAGGACGACGCAATCAAGATTCTGATGGCTGATCACAAGAAGGTGAAAGCTGCATTCAAGCAATTTGAAGAACTGGGTGATAAAGCATTTGTCAGCAAAAAGAAACTGGCGGACGAAATCTGCATGGAGCTACTGGTGCATACCCAGGTAGAAGAAGAGATTCTTTATCCGGTTTTTGTCAAGAATATCAAGAAGGAAAAACCTCTGGTTAACGAAGCTGTGGTAGAGCACTCAAGTGCCAAAGTGCTTATCGGAGAAATCCTTGATATGAAGGGCGACGAGGAGCTGTTTGATGCCAGGGTGAAAGTCCTGTCTGAGTACATCGATCATCATGTCAAAGAGGAGGAAAAGGAAATGTTTCCCTTGATGCGCTCTGCTGACATAGATCTGGTTGCGGTCGGCAGCCAGATCAAGGAACGCAAGCAGCAGCTGATGGTTGCAGGCTGATCGTATTGCACGCCGGGCCACTCATGATGGCTCGGCGGCGTGCACTCCGTTAGCCAGCCTAATGCAGCCAGCCTCATACAATCAACCGTGACCAATTACCGTACTTGCCATTAACCGGGCCGCGCGGAATGCTGGTGACCATGATCAGGACCGCGATCAGCAGTGTCACGCCAGTGACCAGCAAGGTGCTGTCCAGTACCAGCGCACAGATTATCAACCCCAGCGCCAGGAACAGATTCAGGTAGCGCAGAGGTCGGGCCACTTCCGCCAGCGAGGTGACCGAAATGGTAAGCACCAGCGCGCCGATCAGGTGATGCGCATCGGCCATACTGCCTTCCACGCCCAGCAACAAACGGCTCAGCATCAACAGCGAGCCTAATACGATACAAGCCAGCAGGCCGTAGCACAGACGCACGCCACCGGTGAAAATGTCCTGGATAATGGCAACAGGCGATCGCTCAAAATCATCCGTTGTATTCAGGGCTTTGACACTGGTCATGCTTTTGCCACCTTCATCAGTATCGCCAAAAATAAAGGCGCGCAGTAATGAATGCCCGGCGCGTTTGCGGCGACGCAGAAACTGACAGGTGGCGACCAGTTCATCCACTGAAAACGGAATCTGCAGTAACATCGCCGCGGCCGCCATCAGACACAAGGTGCACCAGGTGTCGAGCAGGATGGGCTGGATGATGATGAAGGTGATGGAAACCGCACCCAGAGGCACAATCAGAATGCCAAACAGCAGTGTCAGCCAGGGCATGGTGCGCCAACGTTGTGACGAACCAATAACTCCCACCAGGATCTCCAGCAGGTAGACCATCGCGCCGGCGCCGGCATCGGGCACCGGCCAGGCTTCGGAAATTGACGAGGTAATGATCTCGCTGGTGCCGTTTTTGCCATCGTCGGGAATGGCGCCGGCAAAGAATGGCTCCCAGATAGTGTCGACATGCCCCAATTGATAAGCGGCCATATATGCGGAAATAAAGAAACCGATAAAGGCCAGAATGATAATGGGCAAACGCTGCAGCCAGGAGGAGGGCGAGTACTGCCAACCCGGCGGAATCGTGGGGCCACTCATTACCGCAAGTGGCGAAATACCCGGCGCGGGCCGCAACAGCACCGACAGGGCTACCACCAGAAAACCAATCAGGGAGCCGTTCAGGTAGGCGCTGGTGCTGGGTGCCCAGAACACCAGGGGCGCTGACATCACCCATAGACCCACGCCCGCGGTAGCCCAGCGGGCCAACGGCAAGCGCCAGGACAGGGACAGCGACGCCAATACCATGATGGCAATGCCAGAGATGATGTCACTGTAAACCATGGCCTGTGATTCGTATGCCAGCCGCGGCACCGAAGCGATCAGCCAGGCGCCAAGTGCAATGTTAAAAAAGGCACCCCAGAGATTACGTGCGTGTTCGTCCCGGTACCAGGTTTCATGACGTTGCCGCATGGCCTCGGGTTTATCGGTTTTTTCGTCGGCTTCCACCAGCCACTCCGGCGCACGGATACCGTTATTCTGATACCACGCGACCGGATCTTTTTTCAGATTGCTGACCAGCGTCTCAAGCTTGTTGTGTATGCTGTGTCTGGGTTGCCAGTCCAGCAGGTACTTGGCATGGCTGATATCCAGCGCATAGTGATCACAGGCCAGGTCAATCAGAAACGGACGGATAAAGGGTTTTTCGCCGTGGTCGATTGCGTCCGGTACCACCGGCTCGGCTTTTTCTTCCAGCCAGGCACCGGCCTTGGCAAGTGGCTGTGGCAGCGACAGTGTGCGCCAGACGTCCGCGCCATGTATCAGGCGACCAAGTTCATCCTGCAACTGCTGGTAACTCATCACATCCGGCTCGCCAGCCAGAATGACGTTGTCTGCAGGCAAGGCATTGCGACAGTCAATGCAGCGTTTGATCAGTTCCAGCATGTCATCCAGATGGATAAACGACTGTCCTGCATCCTGGTCGCCCGAATGCAGATGCGCCTTCATATCGCGTTCGTAGATTCGGGCAATCTGGTGCGCCAGCGTTGGTACGGCAGTGTGATCATCGTAAAGACCCGCCAGGTGTAACAGTGTGAAAGGCGTGTCCTGGCAATGCTCGCGAATGGCGTCTTCGGTTTCCGCCTTGGATTCCGGGTAAGCCCATTTGGGAGCGATCGGCGTACTTTCGGTGACGCGTTCGCCTGGCGACACAGCCTGATGCACCAGCATGGTCCCTGAGTAGATGAATCGGGCGACCTCAAAATCGGCCAGTGCTGTCAGCAGGTTCTTTGTGCCTTCAACATTCACTTTGTCATAAAGGGGTGATTTTTCACCGGTAAAGTCGAAGTAGGCGGCCAGGTGCACAACGGCGGAAATGTCCTGGCCGTGGCGATCACGCAGCTCGCGGAATGCGAGCGCGAGCGAATCAGGTGATGTCAGGTCGGCAACGATATCAGTGTGCTTGCTATCGTCGCGATCAAGACCGACAACACGGTAGTCAGATTTGAGTTTTTGCCGCAGAGCTGTTCCAATATTGCCGTTGGAACCGGTAATGACAACCAGAGGCTTGGGTGCGCTCTTGGTTGGTTTTGCCTGCTTAGCTGGCTTTTGACCTTGCTTTTGACTTTGCTTTGCGGCCGTTGAAGGCTTTTTCGGCTTTGCAGCTGTTGAAGGCTTTTTGGGCTTTGCGGCCGTTGAAGACTCTTTTGGCTTTGCAGCTGTTGAAGACTCTTTTGGCTTCTCAGCCGTTGAAGACTCTTCTGGTTTGCTCTTCCGGTCGATGGCGGATCCCTCCTTCGACACTGAACGTGGGTGCGATCTACCTTGAACTGTTCAGCAGCGACTGGTTGTGAACGTGGTAAGAACTAGGACCAGCTTAGTACTGAAAGGTTCAAGTTGCAAGGTGGCAACGCTGACACTCCCGGACGAGGTTTTATGAACGGAAAAACAACGAAGTCTTCGCATAAAGCGGAAACGGAAATTCCTCTGGAGGCATTGCTGGATCATCTGTCTGAGTTGTGTACACAGGGTGCTCCGGAGCAGAACCAAATTAAAGACCAGGACCAAAGCGATCTCACGCATGTCAGCGTCGGTGACATCATCCATGTGGTTGGCGATCGCTCGTTCGCCCCGCTACTGATGCTGGTGGGGATGTTGCTGGTATCGCCGCTAAGCGGTGTGCCCACGTTTCCTAGCATGGTTGCCTGCGTTGTTCTGCTGGTTACCTCGCAAATGCTGTACGGGCGCAAACATTTCTGGTTGCCTGCCCGACTGCTTAACGTACAAGTGCCATGCGAGAAATTACAAAAAGCGCTTTGCTGGCTGCAACGTCCGGCAGCGTTTGTTGATCGCATCACCATGCCCAGAATGACGGTGCTGGTGCGCGGCCCGAGCATTTACATCATTGCTGTCATCTGTCTGGCAATTGCCTGTGTGTTGCCCCTGATGGAATTGATCCTGTTCTCGTCCTCGGTGGCCGGCGCAGTGTTGGTTCTGTTTGGCGTCGCATTGGTGACTCGAGACGGACTGCTGGCGTTGTTCGGCTACAGCGCCACCGTAATCACTATCTGGATGATTGTCGGGGGCGCTGCGATGATGCTCCCATCCTGATATCAGAAGCTTAATTCTTCCTCGTCAGCCAGATGCCAACGATTGATCTGGGTGATGGCACAGGACAGGCCCTGGTCCCGATCAAAGCTGATGCGATCTCCCGGTCCAAGACAGGAACCGCCGCGTGATTCTACGGCAATCTGCATAAACGAATTGCGCGTGTTGCAGCCGCCGGCCAGTTCCAGTTTGTAGTACTCGTCACGCAGCGTTTCAATAACAATTGAGCGGTCATCAAAATCGTGCCAGCTGCGAATGTTGCGGGTGAAACAGACCGAATTTTCTTCTTCACCCAGCATGCCGGCCATAATGGCATCCTGCGTACTGGGGCCCGATGATGCACACGCGGTCAGTGCCATCGGCAGTGCCGCAGCCGTGACCAGGCGATAGAGCAGGGTTCTGTGATTCAACATGATTAGACCTCCGAATGATGTCCTCAATCCGTTATCAGCATTTCATAAAAGTCAGCGTCTTCCTGGGTAATGCCGTCGCGAGCGGTGACGCGGCGTTTTTCCATGCGCGTCAGACCCGCGTTTGTTAATACCTTGCCAGAGGCGGGGTTACGTGACAAGTGGTGGGCATGAAGCCGTGTCAGTTCGCATGAGGTTATTCCAAAACCGATGATTGCATCCACAGCCTCGCTGGCAAACCCCTGGCCCCAGTAGGGTTCGCCAATCCAGTAGCCCAGTTCCGCGTCATGGTGGTGAATATTCATCAGGCCGACCGCGCCAACCAGTTCGCCGTCGCGTCGCAGACACACGGCAAAAATGGCAGCGCTGCCGCGTTGCCAGTCGTCGGTATGTGCCGTTATCCAGTTGGCAGCCTCGCCGTCGGTATACGGGTGCGGGATATTGGTGGTCATTCTGGCAACATTGGGGTTGCCAGCCAGTAACTGCACGCGTTCGGCGTCAGTTGGCTGAAACGGTCGCAACAGCAATCGTTCGGTGGCCAGTGTGGGTTGGTCTTCCATTGCGTAGAATCCTGGTTTCCAGTTGATAAATCGACCCTCGCCAAGGCAGTCAGGTTGTTCGCTGTCATTGTACTGTGTGTTTCGCGTGGGTACCTAATACTGACTGGAATTGGTAACGATATTTTCTGGCGTTTTTGCTGCGGTATGACTGCGATAATCCGCGTCAGGCACTCTTTTTCAATGCAGTCACCAGCTCCTGTTTACGCATTGTTGAGCGACCTCGAATATCACGTTTGCGCGCTTCCTGCATTAGTTCATCCCTGGTTTTGGCTTCCAGCTTTCCCTGTTTGGTCTTGCCTTTACGGGTGGCGCTTGCCTGTTTGGCGGAGTCACTGCGGTCGCGCTCCTTGTCCCGGGCGCTTTTGTGTTGCCCGGAGCCGCCCGTGCGTTCGCCGCCGCCGCTCTGTTTGTTGACGGTCGCCCAGGCCCTGGCTTCGGCCTCTTCCGGAGATACACCTTTCTCCTCGTAATTTTCTTCTATGTGATCCGCTTGTCGTTGTTGCTTCTTGGTGTATTTGTCTTTGCTTCCACGCGGCATAATCGTATCCTCCGTTGATTCATCCGTTGCATCACATGAGTGCGCTACCAATCCACTCATACATACTATTTACGACTGTAGCGGGTGTGAAAAGTTCAGTAAAGAGGGCGCTTTGATGAGACGTACGGCGTTCACCGGATTTGCCTGAATGCGAAACTATTGCCCACAATTCCGGTCGTAATTTACAGATGGAAAGGATATTACAAGGAGATTTTTATGGATAAATCAACACTTCCTCCGCAGCACCAGAATCAACGCCCCGGGCGCGAGGAAAAAATGCAACCGCGTCCCGACTATTACTCCAGTGCTTACAGACCTGCAGGCAAGTTGACCGGCAAAGTTGCCATTGTCACCGGTGCTGATAGCGGTATTGGCCGCGCCGTTGCCGTGTACTTCGCCAGAGAAGGCGCAGACGTAGTGATGTTGTATCTGGAAGAACATGAGGACGCCGAACTTACCCGCCGTGAAGTCGAACTGTCCGGGCGTGAGGCTTTAATGCTTGCCGGAGATGTCGCCGATGCTAAACATTGCAAAGAAGTGATAAAACAGACCTTGGCAAAATTTGGTCAGGTCGATGTTCTGGTTAACAATGCGGGCGAACAGCATCCGCAACAGAATCTGGAAGATATCAGCGACGACCAACTGGAAAGAACATTTAGTAGCAACATCCTCGCCATGTTCCGGTTGACCAGGGCGGTTCTCCCACATATGCGTAGTGGTGCATCGATCATCAATACCACTTCAATCACTGCCTACAAAGGCAACCCGGTCCTGATCGATTATTCGGCAACAAAAGGCGCCGTTACTTCATTTACCCGGTCGCTGTCTCTGAACCTTGCCGAGCGCGGTATTCGTGTCAACGGTGTGGCGCCGGGCCCAGTCTGGACGCCACTGATTCCGTCAACATTTGATGAGGATACCGTGAGTACCTTTGGTGCCAACACGCCGCTGGGTCGACCGGGCCAGCCATCAGACCTGGGGCCTGCTTATGTGTATCTGGCCTGCGATGATTCCAGCTACATGACTGGACAAGTGCTCCACCTGAACGGTGGCAGCGTGATCAATGGTTGATAGGCATGCCGGTCGTTTGCGAAAATCAAAGTCGCTGTTGTAGGGCACAAAGCGAAGAGTGTCATTTGGACAGTTGTGCTCTGATAGAAAAGTCGTGATAGAAAAGTCGTGTTAGAAAAGTCGTGTTAGAGAAGTCGTAGGATAAATGAGCTTTAATGCAAAGGAGGATACGATGACTTATCTGAAAAACTATGTCGCTGCTACCATGTTGCTGGGTTGCAGTCACGCCGTGTGGGCGGAGCAGTCGCCCGTCGTGTTGCGCGATGATGTGCTGACCCTGCCGCAGGCCGTGGTCATGGATGGCGACGACTTCAGTCACTTTCGAAATGTGGAGTTGACTCAGGGAGCTAACGGCAATTTTGCCATTACTGCTTCTGATCCGGGCAATCTGGCCCAAGTTGAATCGGTGGAGATTCTGAAAAACGCTGATCGTGTTGACGTCCTGGCCGAGGGCTTTCGTTCTGCCTGTGTCAGTATCGAACCGGCAGCGGTCTCCTATCATGATGGTCAATTCATGGTCGCCATTCCGGTGTCTGAACCGACCTCGGATGTGTGTATCGAACTGGCCGTCGAGTATTACCTAATCACGACATTACCGACTGAAGATCTGTCTTCTGGTGAATATTCTGTCAATGTTAATGGTGTGAAAACGGATTTCACATTGTAGTGCTGGCGTTCTGCAGGCCGTGGGGGGAGAGGGGCACGGGAAGGTGCCCTTTTTCTCTGACGGCCAAGCGGGGTCTGGTGACCGGACGCTGTCGCTGGCACGGTTAGCGCATCAACGGTACACTTCTCTCTTAATGTACGCGCCATCGTGTCAAAAGGGAGTTGCCCATGAAGTACCCCGATTCAATTCATCCCGATTTTTCAGCCCGCGACGCTCTGCAGGGTGTTGATCCATTGCAGATCAGTCGCTGGTCGCCTCGCGCATTTACCAAATCGGTCATCGCCGAAGCCGATGTGGCCTTGTTGTTCGAGGCGGCCCGCTGGGCACCCTCCTGTTTCAACGCCCAGCCCTGGGAGTTTTACGTTTCCACTGACAAAACCTTTGATGATTACCTGAACCTGCTGGTTGAAGGTAACCAGGCCTGGGCCAAAAATGCGTCCTTGCTGGGTTTTGTTGTGGTGAAAAAGACCTTTTCCCATAACGGCAAAGCCAACGCCTATGCCGAATACGATGCCGGCGCTGCGTGGATGGCGATGACCTTACAGGCGCGGCAGATGGGCCTGTATACGCATGGAATGGGCGGCATCAAGCATGATGAAGTCGCCGCTTACCTCAAGCTGGACGACGATCATAAAGTCATCTGCGGCCTGGCCATTGGTGTCGCGGCTGCGCCTACGATCCTGCCTGACGAACTGGCTGCCAAGGAGAAACCCTCACCGCGAAAACCGCTCAGCGAGGTGTTGCGTAGATAACACGTGACAGGGCGTCATCCTACTTTTGACTCACTCAGGCCGGAGTAAACCATGGCAACGATACTGCAGGCAGACGACAAAGACCTGGGTGGATTCACCGTCAGTCGGGTTTTACCCAACCAGGATAAAAAAATGGTCGGGCCGTTTATCTTTTTTGATCACATCGGTCCGGCTGATTTCCCAGCCGGTGAGGGCATCAACGTGCGACCGCACCCGCATATCGGTCTGGCCACGGTCACCTATCTGTTTAACGGCAGCATTCTGCACCGTGACAGCCTGGGCTCGGTGCAGGAGATTTTCCCCGGTGACGTCAACTGGATGATAGCCGGCAAAGGCATTGTGCATTCTGAGCGGGAAACCCATGAAGTGCGGGCGCAACAGCATCCGTTGCATGGTCTGCAATTGTGGGTGGCACTGCCGCCGGAGCACGAGACCGTTGAACCTGATTTTCAGCACATCAACAAGTCGCTGCTGCCTACCATTAATCGTCCCGGCTTGATGATGCGGCTGATTGTGGGTGAGGCCTATGATCGCAGTTCGCCGGTGAGAACCTTCTCCCCCATGTTTTACCTGGACATTCTGGCGCAGCCGGGCGCCACGCTGGAACATCCGAATCCCGAACATGAGGCAGCGCTTTTTGTTGAAAGTGGCAGCATCAAGGTCAGTGATACGGTATTTAATGCCGGTGACTTTGTGTTGCTCGATGGCAATGATCTGGAAATCGAGAGCCTCGAACACAGTCGTCTGATGCTGCTGGGCGGTGAAAAATTTCACCGCGTGCCACACATACACTGGAATTTTGTCGCTTATGAGCGCAGCACACTGGATGCGGCGCGCAAACGCTGGGACAATGGCGAGTTTCCCCGGGTGCCGGGGGATGACAAGGAATTTATACCACTGCCATGAGTGTCATTAAGCAATGAATATTGTGAAGCTGGGCAAGGGCCGTGACAGTTCGCTGTTGCGCCATCATCCGTGGATTTTCTCTGGTGCAGTTGCCGCCGTAGAAGGTACGCCTGGTGTCGGCGACACCGTGACCATTGCAGACAGCAGTGGCAAGGCTCTGGGCGTGGCCGCCTGGTCGCCGGCATCACAGATCCGTGCACGCATGTGGTCGTTTGATCCAGGCACGGTGATTGATGCGGACTTTATTCGCGAACGCCTGCGCCGCGCCATTGCCCGGCGCGCCGGCCTGTTGAGTGAGACACGCACCGCCTGCCGGTTGGTGTACGCAGAGGCGGACGGTTTCCCCGGGTTGATCGTGGACCGGTATGGTGACTATCTCAGTTGCCAGTTTCTCAGCAGTGGCGCCGAGTTCTGGCGAGACACCATCATCGCTGCACTGGCGGAATTGTCCCCGTGCCTGGGTATTTATGAGCGTTCCGACGTTGCGGTGCGCAAACACGAAGGTCTGGAACAGCGCCAGGGTCTGGTGCATGGGCAGGAGCCTCCGCAATGGGTGCAGATCCAGGAGCAGGATCGCCTGTTCATGGTCAGCATCCAGCAGGGCCACAAAACCGGCTACTATCTGGATCAGTTTGACAACCGCAGCCTGGTGCAACAACTGAGCGCCGGTAAAACCGTGCTCAACTGCTTCTCCTATACCGGCGGGTTTGGCATTGCCGCGCTCAAGGGCGGCGCCACCCACGTCACCAATGTCGACTCCTCGGCACCGGCGCTGGAACTGGCCGGCCAGAATCTGGAGCTGAACGGCTTTGATGCCGATCAGGCCGAGCTGGTGCAGGCCAATGTCTTTGAGTATTTGCGCGAGTTAAAAGCCAGCAATACGTCTTATGACCTGATCGTGCTGGATCCACCGAAGTTTGCCGAGACAAAACATCAATTTAAAAAAGCGGCGCGAGCGTATAAGGATATCGCGTTGCAGGCGGCGCAGTTGCTCAATGTCGGCGGCACACTGGTGAGTTTCTCCTGCTCCGGTGCCATCGATCCGGCGCTGTTTCAGAAAATTACCGCGGACGCCCTGCTGGATGCCGGGCGCGAGGGCCGCATAACGCATTACCTGCATCAGGCTGAAGATCACCCGGTGGCATTGCCGTTTCCGGAGGCACTGTATCTGAAGGGGTTGGTGTGTGTGCTTGACTGAACAAATCGGGCTATAATTCACGCCATGAAGCCAGCACCCTCGACAAATGTCTCTTCAACCCGCTCCGCAGCAGACTACGCTCATACCGTATCAGGCCTGATCGCTGCGGGTGCGCGACTCTGGCAGCAGGGATGGTGTCCGGCCACCAGCAGTAATTTTTCCCAGCGTCTGGGGCCGGACAGCTGTGCCGTTACCGTGTCGGGCCGTGACAAAGGCAACCTGCAGCCGGAAGACATCATGCAAGTGGACTTGGCGGGGCAGGCGCTGGATGGCAAAAAGCCGTCGGCCGAAACCCTGTTACATACGCAGTTATACCGGCATGACCCCGAGATTGGTGCGGTTTTGCATACCCATTCGATGAATGCGACGCTGGTGTCGACAGTTGCCCCGAGCATCGTGGAACTCAGCGGCCTGGAATTGCTCAAAGCTTTTGCCGGCAATAGTAGTCATCAGGTCACCCTGCGTATTCCGGTGTTCAACAATACCCAGGATATTGCAGCACTGGCCAATGATGTCGAAACCTGGATGCAACAACATGGCACCGGACATGCATATTTGATCAGGGGGCATGGTCTGTACACCTGGGGCCGCGATTTGCCGGAAACTCTGCGCCATCTTGAGGCACTGGAGTTTCTGCTTGAGTATTATTGGCACGCCCGACCTGACACGACTGAAGTAGTGATTTGATTGAGGATAGAAAATGAGCGCGTTAACGATATATTCGGACTCCGATCCCGCCACCGTTGAGTGGCAGGCCACTGATGCCCTGCAGATTGCAGAGCAGCTGGCAGCCGTCGGTATCCGCTTTGAACGTTGGCAGGCAACGGCCGCGGCCAGGGCCGGCGACAGCAGCGAAGATGTCATGGCTGCTTACCAGACCGATATTGACAAACTGGTTGCCGAAGAGGGCTATCAAACCGTGGACGTGATCAGTCTGGATGCGTCCAACCCTGAGGTGGAAGCCAAAGTGCCGGAACTGCGTCAGAAATTTCTCAGTGAACATTGCCATAGCGAAGACGAAGTGCGTTTCTTTGTTGATGGTCAGGGGCTGTTCAGTCTGCATCTTCAGGATAAAGTTTATGAAGTACTGTGTCAGAAAGGAGATCTGATTTCAGTGCCGGCCAACACGCCACACTGGTTCGACATGGGCCCGAAACCGTCGTTCGTGGCGATCCGGTTTTTTAACAACACCGAAGGCTGGGTTGCCAACTATACGGGCAGTCCGATTGCTGAATCGTTTTCCCGACTGGAGTCATAATGAAACCGATTGCCATTGTTACGGATATCGAAGGCACCACAAGTTCCATCCGTTTTGTTAAGGACGTGCTGTTTGTCTACGCGGAGCGGTTTCTGCCGGAATTTGTGCGCAAGCACAAGGAAGAGCGCGACGTGGCACGACAGCTGCGCAGCATGAGTGAGAGCACTGGCATTCCGCAAAAAAATACCGAAGCGCTGATTGATCAGCTGCGGCTGTGGATGCACGAGGACCAGAAGGTAACTGAACTGAAGGCGTTGCAGGGCATGGTATGGGAGCGTGGTTACCAGCGCGGTGAATACCAAGCACACGTGTATGCCGACGTGCCACCCAAGTTGCAGGAGTGGCTGGACGAAGGTATCAATCTGTATGTTTATTCGTCGGGTTCGGAAAAAGCACAGCGCCTGTTCTTCCGTTACTCCAGTTGCGGTGATCTGCGGCTGATGTTTGCCGGTTATTTTGATACCACTATCGGCGCCAAGCAGGAAGTGCAGTCCTACCTTAACCTGGCCGAGCAGATTGCCTTGCCGCCCAAGGATATTCTGTTCCTGTCCGACATCGAAGGTGAACTGGACGCTGCCGCTGATGCGGGTCTCAACACTATCTGGGTGGTGCGGCCCCAGGAAGGCACTGTGGCGCCGAAAAAAACCCGACATGCCATCGTCAACACTTTCAGCGAAATCGAGCTATAGAGAAAGAAAGGGGACGGAGGGAATACTTTTTGACCACCTATGGTCAAAAAGTATTCCCTCCGTCCCCTTTCTTTTCTTTCTTTTTAGGCCTCAAATTCTTTCAGCGCATCGGGGTTGGCGAGAGCATCTCTGTTGTTGACGGGGCGGCCGTGCAGGGTTTCACGCACTGCGATCTCGGCAATCTTGCCATTGAGGGTGCGGGGTATGTCGGTGACCTGACGGATGACGGCAGGTACGTGGCGCGGTGACGCACCGTTGCGAATACTGAGCTTGATCGTGCCAATCAGCTCATCGTCCAGTGTGGCATCGGCCTGCAGGCGTACAAACAGCACAATGCGCACATCGCCCTCCCACTCCTGACCCACGGCTACACTCTCAAGTACCTGTGCTAATTGTTCCACCTGGCGATAGATTTCAGCAGTGCCAATGCGCACGCCGCCAGGGTTCAACACCGTGTCTGAACGACCGTAAATAATCCAGCCGCCATGTGCAGTCTGTTCAGCGTAATCGCCGTGGGTCCATATGTTATCGAAGCGCGCGAAGTATGCCGCCTGGTACTTCTCATGCTCCGGATCCTGCCAAAAGCCGGTGGGCATGCTGGGAAAGGACTGCTGGCACACCAGTTCGCCTTTTTCCTGCGACACCGGTTTGCCGGCCTGGTTGTAGACCTTTACATCCATGCCCAGGCCAGCACACTGAATCTCGCCACGGTATACCGGCAACAACGGACTGCCGAGCACAAAGCAGGAGATGATATCAGTACCGCCGGAAATCGACTGCAGACTGATGTCGCCCTTCACCTGCTGGTAAACGTAATCAAAGCCTTCTGCGTTCAGCGGTGAACCGGTGGAGAGCAGGGTGTGCAGATGCGGCAGGGCATGAGTCTGCTGTGGCTGGACACCGGCTTTTTCTGCTGCCGACAGGTACTTGGCCGAGGTGCCAAAAATCGTGACGCCGGTATCTTCTGCCAGGTCAAACAGTATTGAGGGTTTGGGATGAAACGGCGACCCATCGTACAGCACCAGTGTTGCGCCTGAGGCCAGACCACTGACTAGCCAGTTCCACATCATCCAGCCGCAAGTGGTGAAATAGAACAGCACGTCATCACGCTGCAGGTTCAGGTGCAGGTGATGTTCCTTGCGATGCTGCAACAGCGTACCGCCGGCACTGTGCACGATGCATTTGGGGACGCCGGTGGTGCCGGATGAATACATGATAAACAGTGGATGCGCGAACGGCAGGGCAGCAAAGGTCATTTCCGCTGCCAGTTCTCCGGCCAGGGCGTCGCGCCAGTGCACAACGTCGCTATGTCCCACGGGATCGTCAGCGCCGGCCTCGTACAGGTCAGGTAGCAATACCACCTGTCGCAGCGATGGCAGACCCGCCATCAGTTTCTCCAGCACTGCCTGATGCCTGTTGATGCGCCCGGCATAACAGTGACTGCTGACGGCAAAAAGTACTGTCGGTTCAATCTGGGTGAATCGGTCCAGTATGCCGCCGACACCAAAATCCGGTGAACACGATGACCAGATCGCACCGATGGACGCGCTGGCCAGCATAGCGACCACGGTTTCAATTCGGTTGGCAGCAAAACCGGCGACCCGATCACCGGCAATCACGCCCTGGGCCAGCAACCAGCGCTGCAGCTGCGACACCTGCTGATAGAGCTCGGCATAGCTCAATGACTGGCGGTTGTTGTGTTCGTCACTGAAGATCAAGGCCGTTTTGTCATCACGAAAGCGCAGCAGGTTGCCTGCGTAATTCAGTTGATGCTCGGGAAACCATTGGTCCAGCCATATCTGCTGACCAGGTTTAAGCGTTCTGGCATGGGCGGGGGCGTCAGTTTCAATGCCGGTGAAATCCAGGCAGGTGTGCCAGAATGCTTCCCGGTTCTGCACGCTCCAGCGATGGACGGCGGCATAACTGTCAAGCTGAAGCCGCTGGGTCTTATTCAGCCAGTGGATAAAATCGACCAGGTGACAGTCACCGGGTGCCGCTGTTTTTATAGTGAACCGCGCCGGGCTCATCCGTTCTGCGCTGTTGGTTATGGTGGTTGTCATGATTCAGATCCCGCGTGCGACCGGTAACCCGGCCAACGATACCCTGGACTGGTTGCGTCGATTGAGCTGCGTACAGATCCAGTGGCTGGTATCAATCAGACGTGGCAGGTCGATACCAGTCTCCATGCCCAGGCCCTGCAACATGAACAGCACATCCTCCGTGGCAACATTGCCACTGGCGCCCTGAGCGTAGGGGCAACCACCGAGACCGGCCACCGAGGCATCAATGGTACGCAGGCCAAGTTGCAGGCCGGCTGTCAGATTGGCCAGTGCCTGCCCGTAAGTGTCATGGAAATGCATGGCCAGTTGCGCCGGGCCGGTTTCCTGCAGGCAGCGTGACAACACCGACTGCACATGGTGAGGTGTGCCGGTGCCAATGGTGTCGCCAATGGACACTTCATAACAGCCCAGTGCCATCAGCTCACGCACCGCCATGGCAACATCCTCTGCCGATACGTCGCCCTGATAAGGACAGCCCATGGCACAGGACACATAACCCCGTACCGGAATACCCGCTGACTTCGCTGCTGCGCAGACTTCGGTAAACCGCCGAATGCTTTCCTGAATGCTGCAATTGATATTTTTCTGGCTGAACATTTCAGAGGCCGCGGCGAATACTGCCACTTCATCGACGCCGGCCTGCATTGCGCGTTCAAAACCCTGCATGTTGGGTGTCAGTGCACTGTAGCGCACACCGGGCAGTCGGGTGATAGCAGCAAATACCTGGTCAGAGTCTGCCATCTGCGGAATCCATTTGGGGGAGACGAAACTGCCAGTCTCGATGCGCTGCAGGCCCGAGGCAGCCAGACGATCCACCAGACCCGCCTTGACGTTTGCGCTCAGCTGGGTGGTTTCATTCTGCAGACCATCGCGTGCGCCCATCTCGACAATGCTGACGCGTTGTCCCTGCAACGTTGACAGTGCCAGGTCCGTTCTAGTGTTCATTGGCGGCTCCACTGGCCTCATCGTTTGCGGTAAAGGTCATCAGCAGTTGATCCGGCTGTACCATCGCATCGGCTTCACACTGTACTGTGTCGATGTTGCAGTCGGCGCTGGCCCTTAACGTATGTTCCATCTTCATCGCTTCCATGACCAGCAGCGGCTGACCCGCCACTACCGGGTCGCCTGCATTAACAAACAGCTTGATAACACGACCGGGCAGGGGGGCTTTCAGGGCCTGTTGGGCTGCACCCGGGCCACCGCCTGTTCCCGTAAAGAGGGTATTGATATCAGTCGCCGCCGACGCCGCGCCACCGGCATACAGCGGTCGCAGATGGTATTGCTGCACAAAGGCCTGACGCTGACCCTGATTCTGCCGCCAGCCGCTCAGTGCGCCCCAGGCAGGCTTGTGGTGCGACAGTGACGCTGATCTGCTGCGCTGCCGTCGCACCAGCGCGACCGCGATGTCTTGCTGATGCTCTGCCAGGAATCCAGTGTGCAAGCTCGCCTGCCTGAAGGCGGGTGAGTCGAGTACGGCACCGAGGAAGTCGGCATTGTGACTGATGCCGGCAATCTGCAGTTGCGCCAATGCCTGCGACAGTTCCTCAATCGCTTCTGCGCGGTTGGGTGCTGAGGCAATAAGTTTGCCCAGCATGCTGTCGTAAAATACGCTGACACGATCACCGCTGCGAAACCCGGAATCCACCCGCAGTGTCTCACCCTGAGGCCAGTTCAGTTCGTTGATCATGCCGGTTGATGGCAAAAAATCCGGGGCGCCGGATTCGGCATTGATGCGGGCTTCAATGGCCCAGCCCCGACGCGGGATATCGGCCTGCGCCAGGGGCAGGGTTTCACCACTGGCCACGCGCAATTGCCAGGCCACCAGGTCCAGTCCGGTGATGCATTCGGTTACCGGGTGTTCCACCTGCAGGCGGGTATTCATTTCCAGGAAATAGAACGCGCCGTCCTGATACAGAAACTCGACCGTGCCGGCACCGGAATAACCAATGCTGGTGGCGGCACGTACCGCTGCCGCGCCCATGGCATCGCGAGTGCTGTCATCAAGGCCGGGGGCAGGGGCTTCTTCGATCAGTTTCTGGTGCCGACGCTGCACCGAACAGTCGCGCTCATGCAGGTGCACACAGTGGCCATGGTCGTCGGCAAAAATCTGGATCTCCACATGCCGAGCCTGCGTCAGATATTTCTCCAGCAGCACGCGGCTGTCGCCAAAGGCGGCTTGTGCTTCGCGCTGCACGGCAGCCAGAGCTTCCTCCATTTCTGCCGCCGAATTCACTACGCGCAGGCCACGGCCGCCGCCACCTGATACCGCTTTCAGCAACACCGGATACCCGGCTTTGTCCGCTTCGCGGCGCAAGCCATCCACACTCTGGTCGTCACCATGGTAGCCCGGCAACAGGGGCACACCGGCGTCAGTCATCAACTGTTTTGCGCGCGCCTTGGAACCCATGGCGGCAATGGCATCGGCACCCGGACCAACAAAGCGTATGCCGGCCGCTGCTACGGCGCGGGCGAATTCACTGTTCTCCGACAAAAAACCGTAACCGGGATGGATGGCGTCTGCGCCCCAGTCAGCGGCAATGGCCAGTATCTGCTCAGCGTCCAGATAACTGTCGCTGGCGGCATTGCCGCGCAGGGCAAAGGCATCATCCGCCAGTTGCACATGCAGGGCTTTGCCGTCTGCCGGTGAATACACGGCTGCGCATCGAATACCCAGCTGCTGAGCGGTGCGCAGGATGCGGCAGGCGATTTCACCGCGATTGATGATCAATAAGCGTTCTATCATGGTTTGCTTTTATCCGCAGCGGTCGACGTCCAGTCGGAGCCTGTGGTGGTGTGTTTCCCCGTGGCTTGAGGTTCAGCCCATGGTGCTGGTTGCTTGTCCAGGAATGCCTGTAGACCATTCTGGGCCTCCTGACCCGTACGCACGCGTGCGATCAACGCTGCGGTGTAATCGGTTATTTCACGTGAGGACGGTACCGGCACCAGGTAATTGATCAGGCTCTTGGTGGTGGTCATGGCGCGGGGTGCGTTGTTCAACAACATCATCGCGGTGTCCATGACCTCGTTCATCAGCGTGTCTGCCGGCACACAACGGTGAACCAGGCCGGCACGTTCGGCAGCGTCGGCACTGAACACCTCGGCGGTCAGAAAGTAACGTCGTGCCTGGTGCGCGCCAATACGGGCAACCACATAGGGGCTGATCACCGCCGGTACCAGCCCCAGCTTGACTTCGCTGACACAAAAACGAGCGTCATCTGCCGCGATCACAATATCGGAGCAGGCCGCCAGCCCGGTGGCACCGGCAAATATGTTGCCATGCAGAGCAGCGATGACCGGTTTGGGGAACTGATGCAGTGCCTGCAGCATGGCAGCAAAGCGACAGGCGTCATCAACATTTTCTTCGTGGCTGAAATCAACCATCGACTTCATGTAATTCAGGTCGGCCCCGGAGCAGAAGCTTTTGCCGTGGCCCGCCAGAATCACAACGCGGGTATTGTCATCTTTTGCCAGTGTGGTCAGGGCGTCATGCAGATCAGCAATCAGTGCCTGCGTCATGGCATTGTGTTTTTTGGGTCGGTTCAGCCAGATCACAGTGACCCCGTCATGCGGGCGACTTATCTCCAGCGGTGCGGTAATGCTGTCAGTGGTCATAACGATGCCTTATTGTTTTTATGGATTTACGTCGCGGTTATAGCGGAATTTGCCTACATCCGGAAAATACCAAATTGCGTGTCCTGACGCGGTGCATTTTGCGCGGCAAACAGCGACAGCCCAAGCACAAAACGCGTGTCCGTCTGCGCAATAACGCCATCGTCCCACAGGCGCGCACTGGCGTAGTAGGGGTGGCCTTCGCGTTCGTACTTGTCTTCGATGGGTTTCTTGAACTGCTGCTCTTCCTCGTCCGTCCATGACTGTTTTTTCGCAGCCAGTGTCTCGGCCTTGATCTGTGCCAGCACACCGGCGGCCTGGGCGCCGCCCATTACCGAGATGCGGGCATTGGGCCAGGTCCACAGAAAACGCGGATCGTAGGCGCGGCCGCACATGCCATAGTTGCCGGCGCCAAAACTGCCACCAATCAAGACCGTTACTTTGGCTACATTGGCGGTGGCGACGGCGTTGACCAGTTTGGCGCCGTTCTTGGCAATGCCTTCGTGTTCGTATTTTTTGCCGACCATAAACCCGGTAATGTTCTGCAGGAACACCAGCGGAATATTGCGTTGGCAGCACAGCTGAATGAAGTGGCTGCCTTTTAATGCGCTCTCGGAAAACAGAATACCGTTGTTGGCGATGATGCCGACGCTTTGCCCCAGAATGTCGGCGAACCCGCACACCAGCGTAGCGCCGTACAGGGGCTTGAATTCATCAAACACCGAGCCGTCCACAATGCGGGCAATGACTTCACGTACATCGTAGGGCTGGCGTACATCTGCGGGCACAATGCCGAGCAGTTCGTCGCTGTCAAACAGCGGCGCGGGTGCAGTCAGGTCCAGAGTGTGCCCGGGCCGGTTCAGGCGCGCCATACTACGCCGGATCAATGCCAGTGCATGCATGTCATCGTCAGCCAGCTGATCGGCCACGCCTGAAATCTGACTGTGTACCAGGCCGCCGCCAAGGTCTTCGGCGCTGACGATTTCGCCGGTGGCGGCTTTTACCAGGGGCGGGCCACCCAGAAAGATGGTGCCCTGTTCGCGGACAATAATGGATTCATCGGCCATCGCTGGCACGTAAGCGCCACCGGCCGTGCACGATCCCATTACCGCGGCAATCTGTGGAATACCGGCTGCCGACATCCGTGCCTGATTAAAAAAGATGCGACCAAAATGTTCGCGGTCCGGAAACACTTCTGCCTGATGCGGCAGGTTGGCACCGCCTGAATCGACCAGATAAATGCAGGGCAGGTGGTTCTCGGCGGCAATCTGTTGTGCCCTTAAGTGTTTTTTCACGGTCAGCGGATAATAGGTACCGCCTTTGACCGTGGCGTCATTGGCAACGATTACGCAGCATTGTCCCGACACCATGCCGATACCGCTGATCATGCCGGCACCTGGAATGTCGTCGTCATACACTTGATACGCCGCCAGTGCTGACAGTTCAAGAAACGGCGAACCGGTGTCCAGTAGTGCTTCAATGCGTTCGCGTGGCAGCAGTTTGCCGCGCTGTTGATGGCGCTCGCGTGAGCGCTGGTCACCGCCCAGCGCGAGTGTGGCGGTAAGTGCCTGTAATTCGTCACGCAACGCGGAATGGTGCTGATAGTTGTGCGCGAACGCTTCGCTCTGCGGACTGATGGCGGAGGTCAGCGTTGTCATCTGCTCTTTACCTCGCTCATGACTGTTTTTTCGCTCAGGGCTGCTTTTTCGCACAGGGCTGTCTTTTCGCTCATGGCTGCCTTCTCGCTCATGGCTGTCTTCTCGCTCATGGCTGCGTCTCCCGGAACAGCTCACGGCCTATCAGCATGCGGCGGATTTCCTGGGTGCCGGCGCCGATCTCATACAGTTTGGCATCACGCAGCAGTCGCCCGGTAGGGTAGTCATTGATATAACCGTTGCCACCCAGTATCTGTATTGCTTCCAGCGCCAGTTGTGTGGCCTTGTCGGAGCTGAACAGGATGGCGCCGGCGGCGTCCTTGCGGGTGGTTTCACCGCGATCACAGGCGCGTGCCACGGCATAGACATAGGCGCGGGCGGCGTTCAGATTGGTATACATGTCAGCGACTTTACCCTGGATAAACTGAAAGTTGCCGATGGGTTCACCGAACTGCTTGCGATCATGAATATAGGGCAGCACGGCATCAACACAGGCCTGCATGATACCCAGCGGGCCGCCGGACAAAACCACGCGCTCATAATCCAGGCCACTCATCAGCACGCGTACGCCGCCGTTCTCCACACCCAGAATATTTTCCGCCGGCACTTCACAGTCCTGGAACACCAGTTCGCAGGTATTGGAGCCGCGCATGCCGAGTTTGTCGAGTTTGGGAGAGCGGCTGAAGCCGGGAGCGTCACGTTCCACCAGAAAGGCAGTGATGCCATGGGCACCGGCATCTGCATCGGTGCGGGCATAGATCACATAGACATGGGCATCAGGCCCGTTGGTGATCCACATTTTACTGCCGTTAAGAACATACACATCTCCCTGCTTGCGGGCGCTGAGCTTCATGCTCACCACATCAGAGCCGGCATTGTGTTCGCTCATGGCCAGTGCGCCTATGGCTTCACCACTGACCAGGCCGGGCAGGTAGCGCTGCTTTTGCGCGTCATTGCCATTGCGGTAGATCTGATTGACACACAGATTGGAGTGCGCGCCGTAGCTGAGGCCGACGCTGGCCGAAGCACGACTGATTTCCTCGGCAGCAATAACATGCGCCAGATAACCCAGGCCCGAGCCACCGTGCTCTTCAGACACGGTAATACCCAGCAAACCCAGGTCACCCATTTTGCGCCAGAGATCGGCAGGGAATTCATTGTCCTGATCGATCCCGGCGGCACGTGGGGCGATCTCGCGGTCGGCAAACTGTCTGACCTGCTGTTGCAGCATGGTCAGGGTTTCGTCCAGGTCAAAACTCAATTGCGGGTAATGCATGGAATAAGTCTCTTGTTATTCTGCGGCTTGATTTTGCCGAATATATCAACAGACCGATTCTAAACCAAAAGTGAATGGATTCACATCATGGGTGACGCCGTCGCCATCCGCATGCAAATCTCTATTTTTATCCAGGCTCGTGCTAACCGTTATCCTAAGCTCTACAAGCGCCTCATGCGCTGAACTGCTTCACTATCTCGCGCATGGCGGCAATATCCTTGGCCAGTCGAGTGCTGCTGTCAGCATTGACTTTGGAGGCCTCGCTGGTCTTCTCAGACTGTCCCTGAATATTGACGATGTTGCGGTTTACTTCCTCGGCGACAGCGCTTTGTTCTTCGACGGCGGTGGCTACCTGGAAGGCCATGTTGCGGATATCGGACACCGCCTTGCTGATGGAGGTGTAGGAGTGGCCAGCCTGCTGATTGTAGCTGACACATTGCTGTGCCTTACTCTGGGCATCGCTGATGCTGTCGACACAGCTGTTGGTGCTGTTCTGGATGCGTGAAATGATGTCCTTGATCTCGACCGTGGAATTCTGCGTACGCTGGGCCAATGTACGCACTTCGTCGGCGACCACGGCAAAGCCACGGCCCTGTTCTCCGGCACGGGCCGCCTCAATGGCTGCGTTCAGGGCCAACAGGTTGGTCTGTTCGGCAATGGCGTTGATCACTTCAATGACCGAGCCGATGGCCTTGCTGTCGGTCCCAAGGCCGTTGATAAGCTGGGTAATGTCATCAATGTTCTCAGCCAGCAGGGTGGTCGCTGACAGGCTTTCCTGAATCGATTTGTGACCCTGTTCGACGGAATTGTCGGCCTCTTCAGCAGCAGTCGAGGTGCGCGCGGTATTACTGGATACTTCCACAATCGCGCTGGACATCTCGGTGACGGCGGATGACACCGAAGTGAGTTCGTGTTGTTGCTGGTTGATGGCCTGATCAGTCACTTCAACGGAGTCAGTAGCCTGTTTCGCCAGCGCTGTCAGGCGTGTGGCAGATTCGTCAACGCGTTTGAGAATGGTGCTGGCCTTTGCGTTCTGGTATTTCAGTGCCAGCTCAATGCTGCCCAGTTCATTTTTATGGCCGGTATACACGGCGCGTGCCAGTTTATCCTGACTGATGCTTTCGCAGCGCTGCAGCAACGGATTCATCTGCGCCAGCTGCATGGCGCAACCGGCGACACCGGCACCGGCAGCAACCAGTGCCAGAACCAGAGCCAGGGGGCCCGATAACAGGCTGAGTGCGGCAATGACGGCAGCGGCGCTGACCGCCTGAATCGCGAGCAACGATTGTCGCCACGACAACAGCGACTGCATACGCACGGACGCCCCTGATCGCAGCTTTTTGTACAAAGACTCCGCATGGGCGACATCGCTCTCATCCGGACTCGAGCGTACCGACTGATAGCCGGTCACTTTGCCGTTAACCAGCACCGGTGTGATGTAGGCGTCGACCCAATAGTAATCGCCGTTTTTGCACTTGTTCTTGACCATGCCCATCCACGGGCGCCCGGACTGGATCGTATCCCACAACGCCTTGAATGCGTCTTTGGGCATATCCGGGTGGCGTACGACGTTGTGGGTGGCACCCAGCAGTTCCTTCTCGGTAAAGCCCGAGATGGCAATAAATTCCGGGTTTGCGTATTTGATCGTACTCTTGAGGTCCGTGGTGGAAACCAGTTTTTCCGATGCGGAGAACTTAATGCGTTGTGACATGGCCGAATCTCTTGCGTGTCAGGTATACATACACAATAGCGGCGATGGCCAGTTTAACTTGAGTGAAGGATCTGTAAATTTTTAAGCAATAACGCCAAGTCCAGAACCCCGGTTTTGTTCAGGTACTGATGACGTTTGCGGGAAATCCGGTCGCCCGGTACCAGCTAACAAATTCATCCGCGCAACAGGGCCGGTGGTAGAAAAAGCCCTGGATCTGGTCACAATAATTGTCACGTAGAAATGCCAGCTGGCGGGCGTTTTCCACGCCCTCGGCGACAACGGTGAGACCCAGAGTTTTACCCATGGAGATAATGGCTTTGCTGATGGCCTGGTCTTCCTTGCTGCTGGCCAGGTCGCGAATAAACGCGCGGTCAATTTTCAGCGTATCGATGGGGTAGTGACGCAGCTGTCCCAGCGAAGAATAACCAGTGCCAAAATCATCGATGGCAAATCGTACTCCCATGCGCTTGATCTGGGTCATCAGTTCAATGGCACGCTCCGGATTCTGCATGACCAGACTTTCGGTGATCTCCAGCTCCAGCAAATTAGCGGCGAAGTCCGTGCGCGCCAGTACATCGCTGATGTGTTTGTGCAGGTCTGGGTGGTTAAACTGGCGCGGCGACAGATTAACGGCCAGTGCCAGCGGCGGCAGACCCTGTGCCTGCCACGCCACCAGTTGTTGACAGGCAGTTTCCATGACCCATTCGCCAATCGGGATGATCAGACCATTGTCTTCGGCAATGGGGATAAACTGCACGGGCGAAATGTCGCCCCGCTCGGGGTGGTGCCAGCGCAGCAGTGCCTCGACACCCACCACCTCATCGTTGTCGAGTGCCACTTTGGCCTGATAGTGCAATGCCAGCTCGCCTCGCTCAAGCGCATGCCTCAGTTCCAGTGCCAGACCGGCACGTTCCTGGGTATGTTGATGCAGATCGGCGGAATAGATACGGTAACTGTTGCGACCGTCTTCCTTGGCCGCATACATGGCCGTATCCGCATGTTTCATCAGGCTTTCTTCATCGTTGGCATCAATGCCATACAGGCTGATGCCAATGCTGCCGCTGACGGCGAACTCGCGCTCAGCCAGTGCGATGGGTTGTTTAAACATCTTTAACACGTTTTCGGCAATCTGACCGGCCTGCTGCTTGTCCGACACCTTGTGCAGCAGCACGACGAACTCGTCACCGCCCAGCCGTGCCACGATGTCACTGTCGCGCAGAGGTTTGCGGAGCCGCTGCGCTACCTCGGACAGCAACAGATCACCGGTGTGGTGGCCATAAGTGTCGTTGACAGCTTTGAATCGGTCCAGGTCAATAAACATGACGGCAAAACGCTGATCTTTATAACGATTGGCGGTGCGGATGGACTGGCGCAGCAATTCACTGAACATCACCCGATTGGGAAGGCCAGTCAGGGTATCGTGGGTGGCGAGGTGTTTGATGCGGTCAGCGATACGCTTTTTCTCGGTGATATCCCGTGATATGCCACGGTATCCGGCAAAGGCACCGGCGCTGTCGACGATGGGCTCGCCGGCCAGAGTAAAATGGTAACGGACGCTGTCTTCATTGGTGAATGAAAATTCAAAGTCGCGAAACGGCTGTTCTTTTTTTAAAAGCCGGCGCAGTTGCCGCCAGTTCATCGAATCCGGTTTTATGCCGGGCATTTCCCACAGGTGCCGGCCCAGTATGGTCTTCACCGCGCGCTGGTTGGCTTCGCCGACAACCCGGCCTTCATATTTGGTAAAACGCAGGTTGGCATCCTGTTCCCAGTAAAAATCGGATGTCAGGTTGGTCAGACTGCGGAAGCGGGCTTCACTTTCCTGAATCAACGCGGCTGCGCGGGCCTGTTCTTCTGCGCTGGCAAAATTATCCAGCGCAAATGAAATGTTGTCGGCCATGCTTTGCATCACGGCCTGGGTTTCACTGTCAAAGGCGTCCTTGATGCGACTGTAAAACAGCATCACCGCGACCACCTGTTTACGTTGGAACAACGGCATGGCGGCGGCACTGTTAAGCCCCTGATTTATAAGCAGGTCACGCCAGGGCAGGGAGCGCGGGTCATTGATATAGTCGTTGCTGATCATGGCGACGCCGTCCCGCAGTGCACTGCCTACCAGCCCCTGGCCCTGAGGCGTGCCGGCGTCGGCACTGATCTGCAGCGGCTGCGCTTCGAAAGTTTCATCGCCCATCATGGCAACGCCGTTGAGTTCACCACCGGCATCAGGCGTCACAATCATGGTCATGGCAAACAGGGATTCATTGACGGCAGCGGCGCAGATATCCTGATACAGCGTGGCAACTGTTTCTGCCCGAATGATGGCGCCGTTGATATTGCTCAGCGTGGAAAAGATGTGTTGCAGATGCAGTGCACGCGTTTCGGCCATTTTGCGGTCGGAGATGTCGCGGCTGACGCCAATGATGATCCAGCGGCCATTCAGGCAGGTGGCGCGGCTGTAGACTTCGATAATGCCAGGTTTGTCGTCTTTCAGTTTGACGCGGCGTTCGATACGACTGCTGCCGCCCTGGGTAATCAGGCGATCATAGCGTTCAATCAGTTCTTCTGGTGTAAGGTCCAGCGCTTCCGAGGGTCCCATGGCCAGCACTTCTTCTCGGGTGAAGCCATAGGCGCGAGCGGCGGTGTCATTGACATCAAGGAAGGTCAGGGTGTCCCGATCAACCAGGTAGATCATGTCCATGGACATGTCCATGGCGGCGCGGAAGCGGAGCAGGCTGGCTTCACTGTGATGTTCATGGCTCATGTCGATGGCGACACAGTCGTAGCCCTGAAACACCTGATTGTCATCAAACTGGGGGACGCCGCTGATCTGCAGGTAAACGTTCCGCTCATCGCCACTGAGGCGGCATTTGATCTGGCGGTAGGGCTGCCGTGCGCCAACACTGGCCAGGTATCTGGGCCAGTCTTCGCTGGCAACACTGTCAGCGTCGCCCAGATCAATGAGTCTTCGTTGGAACAACAGCTGCGCTACTGAGGTAGTTTTGTCGCTGTGGCTGTCAATTTGTGTACAGAAGCCTTTGTCATCTTCCTGCCAGCTCAGGTCGGTGCAAAGCGACACGACCTGCTGCAACGAGCCGGGGACGGCAGGGCGCAGGGCGACTTCTCCCAGCCGGGTGACATTTTTTGTGGGCAGCATAATCTTCCAACTACAGTCGACCGTGATGTGTGGCTATCCGGCGTATTATTATTATGAGTGTTATACGTAATTGTTATAGCTTATGACATTCTGTTACAGACTGGCAAGGTCGGCACACGCAGATGCCAGTAATGCCAGCGACTCGTCCACCTCTGCAGCGCTGATATTCAGCGGCGGTAGCAGCCGGACTGAGTTACCGCCGGCTTTTACCGCCAGCAGCTTGTGTGTTGCCATCGCCTTCAGCAGATCAGCATTGCTGCCGGCGCAACGCAGACCCACCATCAGTCCGAGTCCGGTATGACCGGCGAGAATGCCCGGGTACTGTTCACTGAGGGCATCTATGCCAGCCCGCAACTGATCGGCACGCTGGTTCACCTGGGTCAGAAAGCCTGGCTCGGTCAATACGTCCAGTACCGCATTTGCCACTGACGTTGCCAGCGGATTGCCGCCAAAAGTACTGCCATGGGTGCCGGCCGTCATGACTTCAGCCACGTGTTCTCTGGACAGGCAGGCACCAATGGGGAAACCGCCGCCCAATCCCTTGGCCGAGGCCAGCAGGTCAGGGGCCACTCCCAGCGCTTCGTGAGCAAACAGATAACCGGTCCGTCCGATACCTGATTGTACCTCGTCGAACATCAATAAAATGCCGTGTTCGTCACAAATCTGACGTACAGCCTGCAAATATTCCACCGACACCGCGCGTATACCGCCTTCGCCCTGCACCGGCTCAAGGATGATGCCGGCGGTGCTGTCGCTGATGGCAGCGCGCAGGGCGTCGAGATCGCCAAACGGTACCTGATCAAAACCGGCATCACCGACCAGGAACCCTTCGGTATGCAAGGGATTCAGGCAGGCAGCTACCGGCGCCAGTGTGCGACCGTGAAAGGACTGGGTCAGGGAGATGATACGCACACGTTGCTTACGTCCATGATGGTAATGGTAACGACGCATCATCTTGAAACCACATTCCACCGCTTCGGTGCCGGAATTGGCAAAAAACACACGATCAGCAAAGGTCAGCTCAACCAGGCGCTTTGCCAGTGTTTCCGTGGGCACATTGCTGAACAGGTTGGACGTGTGCCACAGCGTATCTGCCTGGCGCTTGAGCGCTGCAATAAGGTGAGGATGGCAATGGCCCAGGCAGTTCACGGCGATGCCCATGGTGAAATCGACATAGCGCTCGCCGTCTGCCGTGTACAGATAAACGCCCTGGCCACGGGCAAACTGGAGTTCCGGGTGACCATAGTTGGCCATCAAAGCTGAAGTCATTACTAAATCCTGGGGTGATGGTTATGTGTAAATGAGTAGCTGAAATCGTTGGTGTGATATTCTAGGCGTCAGTCAGGTTCTTGTATACGCGTGGCGGTGAAATGCCTGTTTTCAACGCAGTCGTATCAGCCGTTGGAGGAAGGAGAAAGCAATGGGTTTATTTGATAAAGACAGAATGATTTCAGCGGATCGTGCCCTGCGCGGGCGCGATTCTCCGATGCAGATAAGCGGCCAGCACGTCGTCACTGGTAACAATATGTTACAGCCATTGCCCGCAGGGTTGCAGGAAGCGGTTTTTGCGCTGGGCTGCTTCTGGGGTGCGGAGCGGGTATTCTGGAAGCTGCCGGGCGTTTACAGCACGGCGGTGGGGTATGCCGGCGGGTTTACGCCGAACCCGACCTATGAAGAAGTCTGCAGTGGTTCCACTGGCCATACCGAAGCGGTTCGGGTGGTGTTTGATCCGGCAGTGACGTCGTTTGCCGCGCTGTTGAAAACATTCTGGGCCTCCCATGATCCGACTCAGGGTATGCGTCAGGGCAACGATCGTGGCACGCAGTACCGTTCTGCCATCTACACCGTGTCTGACGAACAAAAAATACAGGCTGATGCCAGCCGTGCAGAGGCACAGAAACGGCTGGATGCGGCAGGTGTCGGCATCGTGACTACAGAAATTGCGCCACTGGCCGATTTTTATTACGCAGAGGAATATCATCAACAGTATCTCGCGAAAAACCCTGCGGGTTATTGTGGTATTCGCGGATTGTCCTGTCTGATTGAGTGATTGTCACATTAATGTCATGTAGCTGTTGCTAAAATGACACACAGTTGTCTTGTAACTGTCTTTAATTTGACATGTGACAATTACGATACTGTTCAAAAATATCACGCTAAGGGGAGAACTTTAGTGACTCATAAATCATGGCTGGGACTGGCATTGTTGCCTGTGCTCAGCAGTACGGCATTTGCTCAGGATGTCGATTTTTCCGGAGACCTGCGTTTCGGGTTTGCCAGTCTTGATCGCGAAGACCGTAATGGTCTGAACTCTGATGACAGTCAGTTTAATCTGCGTGTCAGAGCCGGCATGCAATGGAATATCTCCGAGATATACAGTGCCAAAATCCGTGTTGCTGCCACTGGCAATGACAGCGATTTCAGTGGCGACCTGAAGTTCTACACTGAGCTGCCGGCCGGGGCGTCCAGCATCGAGCCAGGTGATATGACCATCGACGAACTCTATGTGCGTGCCCGTTATGGCAACTGGGATCACAAGGTAGGACGCTTCCAGTTCAGCAATGCACTGGTCGGCGTGCCAGCCAAATCCATGAGCCGGATGAACTCAAACAGCTGGAATGTCAGCTGGACCGACGGTCTGCATAGCCAGTTCAGCGCAGGCGATGGCTGGAAATACAACTTCATTATCGAGCATGCCACCGAAGATGGCCCGACCACCGTGCGCCGCTCGCCGCTGAATTACCAATCGTCGCAGAGTCGGGCAACGTACTATGCGTCAGTCGACAAGTCTGATGAAGACGGTCTGTTCCTGCAGCGCTCGGTTGATGTCACCGTGATTCCCTCGGCGCTGTATTACAACGGGGTCGCGGCAGGCGACAAGACTGATTACGTGGCGGTGACAGCGCGTCTGGGCCTGCAATGGGCACTGCGCGGCGAAAGCCGCTTTGTCGCCGGTGTTGAAGTCGGCCATGCGCCTGACACGCCCACATCGGCAGCAATGGGCCTTCCCGGTTTTGGCGACAGTGACGGCAATGCCTGGCAGATTTCGCTGAACGTGATGGACCTGGCGCCGGGCCACAGCATCGGCCTGGTGCACGGTGAAAACGACGCCGGCTGGCTGCTGTCCACCGACTTCACCAACAACCAGTCGCTGACCGAGTTCCGCTACAACTGGCGGCCCATGTCCGGGCACCTGTTTCAGTTCCGTCTGCGTGAACGCGAGGACCTGATCCAGCGCAGCACCGCCGTGCGCAAGCGCAACGACGTCGACTACTACATCCGCTACAGCATCAGCCTCTGATGCTCTAGAAAGAATGGGGACGGAGGGAATACTTTTTGACCATACTATATATGGTCAAAAAGTATTCCCTCCGTCCCCATTCTTATAGTCTAAGCTTAGGGTATGGAAAACTATCCCAGGTTTAAGCACCACGGTGCCGTCACGGGTGTGACGGGCAGCTGCCATCGTTTACTGGCATCACCAGATCTGCATGTGCTGGTCGACTGCGGCTTGTTTCAGGGACGTGAAGCCCGCGGCGATACGCTGGACCTCCATCGCATCGACTTTGATATCTCCACGGTCAGGGCATTGCTGGTCACCCACGTGCATATTGATCACATTGGGCGGCTGCCCTATCTGCTGGCTGCCGGTTTTGACGGCCCCATCTATTGCAGCGAACCATCGGCGCGCCTGTTGCCGCTGGTCATAGAAGATGCGCTGAAAGTGGGGTTCACCCGTGATGCGGATTTGATTCAGCGGTTTCTGGATACTGTGGACAAGCAGCTGGTACCGTTGCCGTACCAGCAGTGGCACACCATCGCCGAGACCACTGATGTCGCGGTTCGTATCCGTCTGCAACGCGCCGGCCATATCCTGGGCTCGGCCTATATCGAGATTGACGCGGTCTATGCGGATGGCCGCTCGCACCGTACGGTATTCTCCGGTGATCTGGGCGCACCGCATGCACCGTTGCTGCCCGCACCCGAATCCCCGGCATGTGCCGATACCCTCGTTATTGAAAGTACGTATGGCGATCGTCTGCACGAGAACCGGGAAACCCGGCAACAGCGCTTACGCGACGTACTCAGCCATGCTCTGGAAAATGGCGGCACGGTGATGATCCCGGCCTTCAGTATCGGGCGCACGCAAGAGTTGCTGTACGAGCTTGAAGGTCTGATTCAGGCCGGTAAAGACGCGCAGGATGCTGCCTGGAGAGACCTGCAGGTCATTGTCGATTCACCGCTGGCGGCAAAATTTACCGCGATCTATCGCGAACTCAAACCCTTCTGGGATGCCGAGGCGCTAAAACGGGTACGGGCCGGACGCCATCCACTGGATTTTGACAGCCTGTATACCGTCGACTCTCATGAGCAGCATCTGCAGACCGTCGCCTATCTGGCCAAAAACCGGCAGCCAGCGGTGGTTATTGCCGCCAGTGGCATGGCCGCCGGCGGGCGCATCGTCAACTACCTGAAAGCCATGCTGCCGGAACCGGTGCACGATGTGCTGTTTGTCGGGTATCAGGCCCGGGGTACGCTGGGTCATCAGCTTCAGCAACTGACGCCCGGGGCTGGTGCCACGGTCGAGATAGATGGCGAGACGGTGACAGTGGCGTGCCCGATTACCAGCATCGGTGGTTACAGCGCCCATGCCGATCAGCAGGATCTGCTGGATTTTGTCTATCACATGCCGCACTGGCCAGCACAGATTCGGATTGTGCATGGAGAGCGCGTGGCGCGGGAAACACTGAAGCAGGCCATGCTGACGATGGCGGCGGAGGCGGGCAGGGAAGTTGAGGTGATCTGTTAAAGGGCATGGGATAAAAGGGGACGGAGGTTAGATTTGCTGCGCAAATCCCTCCGTCCCCTTTTATCCTGTCCCCTTTAACCTTTAGCGATCACTCGACGCCGTACAGCACCTGCGTGCCGTTATCGCCGATGACCTTGAAATCGATACGACCATCGCCATTCACATCAATTGCCTGGAAAGCGATGCCGTTGGCATCCTTGTTGGCCGTATGGAAGGCCGTTTCGGCAGCGGTCAGCGGGCTGACAAAGAAGCTGGGCTTGAAGCGACCATTGCCTTCCGAGGTGATGATGCCGGTGCTGCGATCCACCTGGTAGGGGATCTGCGCCGCTTCCAGGCTGGCGAAGAAGCTGGTGTTGTCCATATAAGGCACCATGCGCTGCTGCACACCGTTGGCGCAGTGGATGCCAAAGCTGTACTCGGCAGCCGTGGGTGCGATGGTTGGCTCAACAATGGTGGTGCCACCGCAGTTGAAGTCCAGTGTCTTGCCCTTCAGGTTGTCGTAGGCAAACACGCCGGCGAAGCGCTGGCCGCCGCCGAAGTCGATACGGTAGGCAGCATCGTCGACACCAATGGTCATATTGGTGTAGCCCGCCTGCACCACGGCGAAACTAAAACCAAGCACATCGATGGGGACGGGTGCGAACCTCATCGCGTACCCTCTATTGACAATAACCGCTGTGCCATCACGCAGAATTCGGGTGCCGGTGGGTACTTCTGTCGGCACTGCACGAACGTCGATGTAATAAGCTGCGTAGGCTTCGCCTGGAAACTCGAAGGTCAGGATCTTACTAAGGGAATCATCCTTCCTGACGACCCCGGTATTACTGTCAAGTGCGAAGGCGCCGCCGGTCCTGTCATCACCAAAGGAGAAAAAGCTGAGTGCATCACGTAGGTGCTCAGTGTTAACTTCGACTGATGCTTTACTTGCGTCAAACGCTGCTATGTTTGCCTCGACGATGGGGTTTGCGTCAGTGTTGCCACCGAAATTATTGCTAATTGTAGTGTTAGTTTTTGCGGTAATCTGCGCGTCCGTAAGCACGTCATTGGACGGAATACGAATGGACTGGCGAAGGGTTGCTTCCAGCGCAGTCGGGCTCGCGACCAGTACCGCCGCAATCTCCTCGGGTGTCGCATTAGCGCCCAATCCGGCTTGGCGTATAGCCTCGCCGCGCGCCGACGCCTGGCCGGCTGTGACAACGCTGTTCACGATGGCGGCAGTGGCGGGTACTTTGGCTTTCTGCATGGCGTCAAGCGTCTTGTTGAGGGTGGCAACAGCGGCGGCCAATTGGGTTGGATTGTTGCTGACCTTGTTGATCAGTGTTACTACATTACTAAATACCGTTTGTACGTTGGCCTGCACCGCTGCCTGCTGCTCGGTAGACAGTGTGCCACCGTTGGTAACGGCAGTGGCCAGGGTTTCCAGTGAGCTGGCCGCCGTGTTCAGTGCGCTTTGTGCTTCTTCGGCCGTACCATTGACGATGGCGTTATTGGCTGCAGCGGCAGTGGTGCCGGTGCTTTCAACCGTTTCTGTGGCCACCTGGCCCGGAGGCGCGTCACCGCCACCGGCGCCGCTGCCGGCTGCTGCGGTAGTGAAGCGGCCATTGACGCGGTAGGAGCCTGCGCCAAAGTTTGCTTCCAGCTGATTGCCGTTCAGGTCAAAGACCGTATTGGGTGGCGTCGCTGCGGTGAACGAAGTAAAGGCACCGGTATCAATACCAAAGCGTGCTTTGGGTGCGCCAGTGGTTTCTTCAATAACGATGCTGTAATCGTACGTGTTGCCGCCGGTATTGAACTCACCCAGAATGTTGGTGAACAGTGAATCAGGCAGCAGGCCGTTGACCAGGTTGGAACCACTGAAGCTGATGCCGCCGCCGCTGATGGCGTAGGGGCCATTGGCATTGGTGTTGTTAAGTGTGGTGGTTGCGTTCAGTGAGCCGGCCCGTGCCAGCACGGTCAGGTTCTGAACCGGAATATCGCCAGTAACCGTGGTGCCGTTGACCGTCAAATTCAGTGTCGCAATGTAGGCCTCCAGGCGACGGTTAGTGCCGACCTCGGAGATGGAAACACCGACTTTAAAGGTATGCGTTTTGTTGGTCGCGCCGACTGAATTGCCCAGGGTGAAGGCAAAGTTGGGAATACCAAAGTTATCAGTCAACGGGATGTTGTTAATCGTGCCGACTGTGCCCGTTGCGTCTACCTGCGCCGAGGTGGAATACCCCGAGCCGTTACTGAGCGTAAATTGCCCCTGCGTGCCACTCGAGACAATGGTGAAATCATTTGCGTTGGCATAAACGCCAAATCCGGATATAACGCCCGCAATGACCACTTGGCTCAGGCGCGTCTTGTAACGGCTGGTATTTTTCATTA